>NZ_JABXFD010000097.1 GCF_013372625.1 Actinomadura sp. BRA 177 | reverse complement strand
CCCCCACCCTCTACCTATCCTTCCACTACGACGAACCCCAGCCCTACCCCTACGAAATCCCCTCACCGAAACACTACCCTTACCGCGACCCCTACCCCAACTGCTAACCCAACCCCTCCCCCGCACCCGGAGACCAACCCCGCGCACACGACCCCGGCGAGCACGCCCCGCAAAGACACCATCCGCCTTCCCTACCAGAGATCAGCGCCCCCGTAACCCGGTACGCACGACCCCACGGACTGCGCTACAGTAATCAAGCCCGCTCAGCCGGGCACCGGGACGTGGCGCAGTTTGGTAGCGCACTTGACTGGGGGTCAAGGGGTCGTGGGTTCAAATCCCGCCGTCCCGACAGAGAAACACCAGCTCAGAGGGGCTTCGGAGATCACTCCGGAGCCCTTTTTCGATCTTGAAAGTCGATGGGGAGCCAAAAGGGGAGCCACCACCGGTCGGCCTACGCCGACTCGCCCGTACCGAACACCGAGTCGGCGACCCGTGCGCCCCTGCTGATCACCGGCCGGAGCTGATGCCGGTACACCTGCCCGGTGACCGCCGGGGAGGAGTGCCCGCACAGATCGGCGATCGCTTCGATGGGCACCCCGCCGTCACTCATGATCGAGACGAACGAGTGACGCAACTCGCGCGGAGACCAGGACTCCCCGATCCCCGCCTTCTTGGTGATGAGCCGGAACGCCCGCCGCACGTTCGCCGCGTCCAGCGGCCTCCCTGTCGTCGAGCAGAACACCAGCCGCGTCCAGCGGCCTCCCTGTCGTCGAGCAGAACACCAGCCCGGTGTCGCGCCACGCCTGGCCCGCCTTGAGCCGCTGGGAGGCTTGGCGCGTGTGATGCCTGCGCAGAGCGTCCGCCGCCCGAAGCGGGAGTTCCAGCGTCCGGCGCGACTTCTCGGTCTTGGTGTCGCCGTGAGCCCGCACCGACCGCCACACATAGATGGCGAAGGTGTCACGGTCGAAGCCGGCCTTGGCCACCGGCCGCCATTCGGCCGCGTCGTCGATCCACGCCACGACGTGGGCCCACTGCAGAGCCCGGGCTTCTTCTGTCCGGACGCCGGTCAGCAGGCTGACCACGACGTAGGCGTGCAATCGCGATGACTGGGCCGCTTCGAGAACGGCCCGCGCCTGGTCGAGCGTCAGAGCCCGGCTCGGACGCCCGGCCGTGCCCCTGGGAGTCTTGACCAGCTCGGCCACGTTCCGCATGACCATGTCCCGCGCCTGAGCCTGCCGGATCGCACGCTTGAGGATCGCGTGCACCAGCCGCAGACTCCGCGTCGACAACGTGCCCGAGAGCCCGTCCAGCCATTCGTCCACGTCATCGGCCCGCAGATCACCGACCTTCGGCCTGCCGATCAGCGGGATCACATGCTTGCGGGCCAGGCCCGTGTAGTTGACGACCGTCTCTTCGTCGAGTCCTTTGAGGCCCTTGGAGTCCACCGGGTTCGATGAAGTCCGGTGGGTGTAGCTCGTTTTCAGTGAGCGTGCCGGTCAGGCGGTGAGTGCGTATTCATGCTGGTCATGGGTGCGTTCGTGCTCTCGGCGCAGGTGGTAGGCCCAGTAACGGTCGAGGTCGTCGTTGGCGA
>NZ_JABXFD010000262.1 GCF_013372625.1 Actinomadura sp. BRA 177 | reverse complement strand
CCCCCACACCGTCGCCGTCCACTGCACCACCACTCTCCGCCGCGACGCCCCCCGCCGCCATGTCGCCGTCTGTTGCCGCGCCGACCCCCTTCGCCGCGTCGCCACCTGCCGCCGCGTCTACCCCCTCCGCTGTCGCGCTGTCGTCCGACGCCGCATTGCCGTCCGCTGCCTGGCTGTCGTCGTCCGCTGGGGTGCTGCCTGTGGCCGTGCCGCAGGCTGCGCGTAGCGGGAATCTGCCTGCTCGGCTGACCAGTTTTATTGGGCGGGACGCCGACCTCGAGCGGGTGGACGAACTGCTGGTGCGGGTGCGGCTTGTCACGTTGACCGGGGCCGGTGGCTCGGGGAAGAGCCGGCTGGCGTTGGAGGCCGCCGAGCGGGCGTCCGACGCGGGCTGGCTGGTCGAACTCGCGCCGGTCACCGACCCGGCCGAGGTCGCGGAGGCCGTCATCACCGCGCTCGGGCTCCGCGAGATGACGCTGATCGGCGGTCCCGCGCCGGCTCCGAACCCCGTTGACCGGCTCGTCTCCGCGCTGGCGGGGCGGCGGCTCCTGCTCGTCCTGGACAACTGCGAGCACCTGCTGGACGCGACCGCGCGGCTCGCCGGGACGATCCTGGGGCACTGCCCGGACGTCCGGATCCTCGCGACGAGCCGGGAACCCCTCGGCATCACCGGGGAGACGCTGTGGCCGGTCGAGCCGCTGGCACCGCCGCCGCCGTCCGCAGGTCCGGAGGAGGCGATGGCCAACCCGGCCGTCCGGCTGTTCGCCGACCGCGCCGCCGCCGTTTCGCCGGGCTTCGCGGTCACCGCGGGCAACGTCGAGCCGGTCGTCCGGACGTGCCGGGCCCTGGACGGCATGCCGCTGGCCATCGAGTTGGCCGCCGCCCGGCTCCGCGCGATGACGCCCGCGCAGGTCGCCGACCGGCTGGACGACCGGTTCCGGCTGCTCACCGCGGGCAGCCGCACCGCCATGCCGCGGCACCGGACGCTCCGCGCGGTCGTCGAGTGGGGCTGGGACCTCCTGAAAGAGCCCGAACGGACGCTCTGGCGCCGCCTTGCCGTCTTCCCCGGTGGCGCGACCCTGGAGAGCGCCGAGGCGGTGTGCGCCGGGCCCGGCCTGGACCGCGCCGACGTCCTCGACGTCCTCACCGCGCTTGTCGACAAGTCGCTGCTGACCATCACGGGTGCCGAGCCCCGCTACCGGATGCTGGAGACGATCCGCGCGTACGGCCTCGAACGCCTCGCCGAGTCCGGTGCGGAGACCGCGGCCAGGCGGGCGCATGCCGAGTACTTCGTCGGCCTCGCCGAGGAGGCCGAGCCGCACCTGTACCGCGCCGGCCAGCTGCCCTGGCTGCGCCGCCTGACCGCGGAGCTCGACAACACGTCCGCCGCGCTCCGCTGGACGATCTCCGCCGGGGACGCGCGGCTCGGCATCCGGTTCTGCGCGGCGCTCGGCTGGTACTGGTTCCTGACGGGGCGGCTCGGCGACGCCGCCGACGGCCTGGCGGAGATCCTCGCCCTCCCGGACGTGCCCGACGACCAGCTCACCGCCCGCGCCCTCGCGCTCGGCGCCATGACCCTCATGGACAACCGGCCGGACGGCGCCCGCGCCTCCGCGTGGCTGGCCCGCGCCCAGGACATCTGCCGCAGGCTCGACCGCGCGCCCGTGCACCCGGTGCTGCGGCTGATGCTCGAAACCGCCCAGATGTACACGTCCGGCTGGGACACCTCGCCGGCCCCGGGCATCGAGAACCTGCTGGACGACCCGGACCCGTGGGTGCGCGGCCTGGCGTACTTCATCCGCGGCCAGATCGCCCAGAACTTCGGCCGGACCGACCGGATCGAGGACGACTTCGACCGGGCCCTGACCGCGTTCCGCGAGTCCGGCGACCGCTGGGGCCTGTCGTTCACCCTCACGTCCCAGGCGGAGATCCTCGGCCGCCGCGGCGACCACCGCGCCGCCGCCGGACTCTACGAGGAGGCGCTGCGGCTGGACGCCGAACTGGGCGGCGGCACGGCGGGACTCCTGCACGTCCACATGAGGCTGGCGAACGCACTGGACCTCATCGGCGAACGGGCCCGCGCCGAGCGACTCCTCCACACCGCGCTGCACGGCGCCGTCCCCACCACACCGGAGGAGACGGCCGCCCTCCACTACCAGCTCGGCGAATTCGCCCGCCGCTCAGGCGACACCGCCGAAGCCCTGCGCCGCCTGTCACGCGCGGACGAACTCACCGCGAACTTGCCCGGCCCGGCGCAGTTCCGCGCCATGATCCTCTGCGCACGCGCCCAACTCGACCTGGCGATGGGCGCCCTCGACGCCGCCACCGCCCGCCTGGACGAGGCCCTGCGCGGCGCCGTCCAAGCCCGCGACTACCCGATCGTCTCCCACGTCCTGGCAGGCCACGCCGAACACGCCCGCGTCATGGGCGACCCGCGACGCGCGGCGGAACTCCTGGGCACCGCCGACGCCCTGAGAGGCACCCGCGACCTGTCTCTACCGGACGTCCTGGCCATCGAGTCCGCGACCCGCGCGACGCTGGGCGAAGAAGCCTTCACCACCGCCTACACCCACGGCCGGACCAAGACCTTCGCCAACGTCCTCACCGACTTCGCCCTACGGGATTCGAGCGAAGCGGACGGTCCGGCCACCCCGGCCGGACCGCCCTGAGCGCCGCCTCAACTGATGTTGGAGAACCGCTGGTTCATCTTGCTCGCCTTGCACGTCCAGACGGTGGTGAGCGCGCCGTTGCGCTTGGACGCCCCGGCGATGTCGAGGCACTTCTTCGAGCTCTGGCTGATCAGCTGGTGCAGGGGCGTGTACCAGAACAGCTGCGGCCAGTACTTGTCGCCGTACTTCTTGTTGCGGCACTGCCGCTGCCTGACGGCGCTGCCGTTCTTCTTCCCCTCGACCGTCAGGCACAGCCCGCTGTTGCGGTTCTGGACGGCGTAGATGTAGTGCCGGACGGTCCCGCTCCCCGGCGCCTGGATCAGCCACAGCGCCCACTGCTCGTTGGCCTGCTTGACGCACGTGTACTGGTCGGCCCGCGTCCCGGACTTCTTCGACCAGGCCGGGATCTCCAGGCATTTCTTGGAATGCTGCGCGCGCAGCCGGGTCCAGGGGGGACGCGCCATGGCGCCCAGGTCGGTCGGCGTCGCGGTGGTCCGCGGATCGGCGACCGCCGCGGACTGCGCGGATGGCGCGGATGCCGCGCCCGGCCCCGGCGTCTCGGCCGCGGCGGGCGGGTTCACGGCCGCCAGCGCGGCCCCGGACGCCAGCACCACCCCGAGAACTCTGATCGGTTTCATGCCCTGCTCCAAGCTCGGAGGATCGGTTCACGAGGCAGCGAAGCGCAGCCGCGTCTCCGGACCGCCTCCGCGCCGTCCCCGCGCCGTCTCCGCGCCGTCCCCGCCGCGATGAGCACCGTGGCGGGGATCGGCCGACTCGGAATCAGGGTTCCGGGGGCTCCCCTACACGATCATGCGCGCTGCTTGAAGGCGCGCAGGGAGAGCGGGGCGAAGACCAGGGAGATGCCGACGCCCCAGGCCAGGGCGATCAGGGAGTGTTCGAGGACGGGACCGCCCACGAGCAGGCCGCGCATGGCCTCGACCAGGTGCGTCACCGGGCTGTTGTCCATGACGTAGGCCACCGGGCCGGGGATGCCCTCGGTCGACTTGATGAACGCGGTGCTGAGGAAGCTCAGCGGGAAGATCACCACGAACCCGAAGATCTGCACCTTCTCCGGCTCGTTGACCTTCATCGCGATGTAGACCGACGTCCAGGAGAACAGGATCGCGAAGCTCAGCAGGAGCAGGAACGCGGTGAACAGCGCGAGCACGTTCGTCTCGACGCGGAAGCCGATGCCGAAGCCGACCAGCAGGAGGATGACCATCGACCACGCCTGCTTGGCGGTGTCGGCGATGATCCGCCCGGCGAGCGGGGCGCTGCGCGCGATCGGCAGGCTCCGGAACCGGTCGAACACGCCCTTGGTGATGTCGGTGTTCAGCCCGAAACCGGTGCTCATCCCGGCGAACAGGGCGTTCTGCGCGATGATGCCGGGGATCACGATGGGGAGGTATGCCTGGACGCTGCCCTCCATCGGCGGGCCGAACACGTAGGCGAACAGCAGCACGAACATGATGGGCTGGATGGACAGGTCCAGCAGCTCCATCGGGTTGTGCTTGATCTGGACGAGGTTGCGCCAGGCCAGCGTGGCCGTGTTGCGCAGGGCGGTGCCGGGCGCGACCCGTTTGGACAGGTTCTGCGGCGCGAGTGACGCGGTGGTCATGCGGACGCCCCCTCCTTGTCGGCCGACTGGGCGAGCTCGCCGGCCTCGGCGTCGATATCGTCGGTGTGGTGGCCGGTGAGGGCGAAGAACACCTCGTCCAGGCTGGACTTGCGGAGCGACAGCTCGCCGACGGCGACGCCGGCGTCGTCGAGGCGGCGGACCACCGCGGGCATGATCTGCGGGTCGGTGATCGGCGCGCTGATCAGGCCGTCGCGCACGTCGGGGACGGCGTCGGCCAGCTCCGCGACGATCTTCGCCACGGTGTCGCCGTCCGGCGCATCGACCGGGCGCACCTCCAGCACCTGCCCGCCGACCTGCGCCTTCAGCGTGTCGGACGTGCCGTGCGCGATCGCCTCGCCGCGGTCGATCACGATGATGTCGTCGGCCAGCTGGTCGGCCTCCTCCAGGTACTGCGTGGTGAGCAGGACGGTGACGCCGTCGTCGGTGAGGCCGCGGACCATGTCCCACAGGCCGTTCCGGCTGCGCGGGTCGAGGCCCGTGGTCGGCTCGTCCAGGAAGAGGATCTGCGGGCGTCCGACCAGGCTCGCCGCGAGGTCGAGCCGGCGGCGCATCCCGCCCGAGTACGTCTTCGCCGCGCGCTCGGCGGCCTCGGTGAGCTGGAACCGGTCCAGCAGTTCGGCGGCGCGCGACTTGGACGCCTTCCGGGAGATGCCGAGCAGCCGCCCGATCAGGACGAGGTTCTCGGTGCCGGTCAGCATCTCGTCCACCCCGGCGTACTGGCCGGTCAGGCCGATGAGCTGCCGCACCTTGTGCGCGTCCTTCACCACGTCGAACCCGCCGACCCGGGCGTTCCCGGCGGTCGGCTCGATCAGCGTGGCGAGGATGCGGGTCATGGTCGTCTTGCCGGCGCCGTTCGGCCCCAGCACGCCGAGGACCGTTCCGGGTTCCGCGGTGAGCGAGACGCCGGCCAGCGCCCGGGTCTCACCGAACCGCTTCTCCAAGCCCTCGGCCTGGATCGCGTAGGTCATGTGATCTCCTAGGTGTTCGTCTGCCGGACGTCTGGGCCCCTCCGACCGGGGGACCAGCCAAAATATGCGTTGTCCGGGGTGGTGCGCATTCGGTTTTTCCGCCGCCCCTGCCAAGCTCGGCCAGTTGCGCGAGTCGCGCTCACAACATCGCACTCGCCACTGACAAAACGCTGCCAACGCCGCGATCGTGCCGCCGATTCCGGCGTTCGCGGCGAACGAAGCGACTGGAGGGCGCCTCCGGCGTTCTAAACTCGCGGTGTGACGACGGTGCGGCGCGGTCACCAGGAGGACGGCGGGGGGCCGCACCCGCCGCGGCTGCGGCCGCCCGAACACCGGGTCTCGGCCCGCGCGATCGCGCACTGGGCGATCGAGTACCTGCTGCTGTGGGGGCTCGCGTTCGGGCTCGCCCTGGGCGTGGCGGCCTGGGTCGGCGACTCCGACTGGGACGCACTGCCCGGCTGGGTGTCGGGCCGCGTCGGCTGGCTGCCCTACATCATCGGCGCCGCCGGCCTTCTCATGGTGACCGTCGCGCCCGTCTGGCGTTACCGCGTCCACCGCTGGGAGGTCAGCGCCGACGTCGTCTACACCCGCACGGGCTGGTTCAGCCGCGAATGGCTTCTCGTGCCCGTCGGACGCATCCAGACCGTCGACAGCAAACAGGGGTGGATCGAACGGATGCTGGGGCTCGCCACCATCGAGGTCAACACGGCCTCCCACACCGGCTCGTCGGAGGTGACCGGGCTCCCCGTGGACGTGGCGACCCGCCTGGCCAAGGATCTGGCGCACCGCGCGCACGACCTCCGCGACGACGCGACGTGAACGTGCGGCTGCATCCGCTCACGTTCGTCGTCGGCGCCGTCCGTGAACTGGTCGCCCTCATCGCCGCCGGAGCGACCGGCCTGTTGGTCGGCGGCATGTCCACGGCGTTCTACTTCACGCTGGTCGGTCTCGCGCTGGGGCTGCTGTTCCACATCGCCAACTGGATGACGTTCACGTACGTCCTGCACGACGACCGCATCGAGCTACGGCGCGCCCTCATAGGACGGTCGGTCAAGAGCATCCCGCGCGACCGCATCCGCGGTGTCGACATCAGCGCGAACCTTCCGCACCGGCTGCTCGGCCTGGCGATCGTCCACATCGACGCGGGGGCGGACGGCGGCGAGGGCGAACTCAACGCGGTCTCCCTGCGCGAGGCCGAACGGCTCCGCCGCGTCCTGCTGACCAGGGACGCCGAGGCCCCGCCCCGCCGCGTCCTCGCCCGCATGCGCCGCCGCTGGTACGTGTACGCCCCGCTCAGCGGCGCCTACCTGCTGACCCCGTTCGCGGTCGCGGGCAGCCTCCTCGGCACCCTCTACAACCTCGGCGACGACCTGGGCCTGATCACCCGGGAGCGCGTGGAGGACTTCGGCCACGACGTCGTCGGCCTCTCCACCGCCCTCGTCCTCGCCCTGATCATCCTGGTGCTGGTCGCCATGCCGGTCATGTCGGTGATCGCCTTCACGCTCTTCAACTGGGACTTCACCGTCCACGAGCGGGACGGCTCCGTCGTCGCCGAACGCGGCCTGCTCACCCGCCGCAGCGTCTCCCTCGAACGCCGCCGGCTGCGCGGCGTCGAACTCACCGACAACCCGTTCGAACGCCTCGCGGGCGTGACCCGCCTCGGCGCCCTCATCACCGGCCTCGGGGACGCCGCCCACCGCGGCCGCCTGCTGCCCGCGGCGCCCCGCCGGGTCGCCGAGTCCCTGTCCGCCCGCGTCGTCGGGAACATCCCCGGCCCCTTGATCGCGCACCCGCCCGCCGCCCGGAGCCGCCGCGTGACCCGCGCCATCGCACCCCCGCTCGGCGTCGCCGCCCTGGCCGTCCTCGCAGGTCAGCCCTGGGTCGCCTACACATGCGCGGCCTTGGCCGTCCTCGCCGTTCCCCTCGGCCTGGACCGCTACCGCCAGCTCGGCCACGCCTCCGACGGCGAACGCCTCACCGTCCGCTCGGGCTCGCTGCGCCGCCGCCAGGTCGTCGTCGAGCACAGCGCCGTCGTCGGGTGGCGCATCCGCCGCACCCTGTTCCAGCGCCGCCTCGGCCTCGCCACCCTCTTCGCCGCCGTCGGCGCGGGCGACGGCGGCTACTCCTCGGCGGACATGGCGGAGGAGGACGCGGTGGCCCTCGCCACCGCGATCACCCCCGAATGGCTGACCCCGTTCCTGGCCCCTACTCGGGACGACGGGCGCCGAACATGATCTCGTCCCAGGACGGGACGGAGGCGCGCTTGCCCTTGGCCTTGCGCCGCCGCGCCGGCCGCTGCGCCCCGCCCTCGCTGTTCGCGGCCGCCGCAGGCGATCCGGTGGCCGGCTTGTCCTGAGCGGCGGGCATGGTGGGACGGGTCGCCGGCTTCTTCTTGGCCGGCGCCCGCGCCGGCTGCCGCGGCGCCGGCGGCTTCTTAGCCGCAGGCTTGGCCGCCGCCGCCCGCGACCGCTCCTCGGCGCCCGCGTCCTCCTCATGGACGTCCCCGGACGCCGCACCCGCCTCCTCGTCCGGCAACGAGGCGCCGGACTCACCATGCGGCTCCTCGTCCTCCGTCGACTGGGCGGTGCCGCCACCACCCCGCCGGACGCCGACCGGTGTCACCTCACGCTCGTCCCGCAGCTCGGCCGCGTCGTCCTGCTCCCCGACCGCGCTGACAGTTTCACCACGTTCGTGCTCGTCGGCACCGGTCGCCTGAGACACATCGCCCAGCTCACCCGCATCGCGCGCGCTTTCGCCGTGCTCATCCTCATCACGCGACCCGCTGCGCCGCCCGGCGGTGGCGGATTCGCTCCGCGCGCTTTCGTGTTCATCATGACGACGCGTGGTGCCGCCCGTCCGAGACGCGTCGCGCAGTTCGCCCGTGCCGCGCGCAGTTTCGTCGCGTTCGTACTCGTCGTGCGACCGCGCGCCCGGTGCCTGCGCCTCGCCGCGGGCTGCGCCGGGCTCGCTCTCTGCGCCTTCGTCGTCGCGGAGACGCGCGGTGCCGGTCGGCTGCGCTGCATCGCGCAGTTCACCCACGCGAGACACGCCGCGCGCGGCTTCGTGCTCATCACGCAGTTCACCTGCGCTGGCCGCGCCGCGTGCGCTTTCGCGCTCGTGCGGTTCTCCCGCGCCGACCGCGCCACGTGCGGTTTCGTGCTCCTCGCGCAGTTCACCCGCGCCGACCGCGCCGCGTACGGCTTCGCGCTCGCGTAGTTCGCCCGCGCGAGACGCGTCGCGGGCGCTTTCGTGCTCCTTGCGCAGTTCACCTGCGCGGGTCGCGCCGCGTGCGGCTTCGTGCTCATCACGCAGTTCACTTGCGCTGGCTGCGCCGCGTGCGGCTTCACGCTCATCACGCAGTTCACCTGCGCCGGTCGCGCCGCGTGTGCTTTCGTGCTCCTCGCGCAGTTCACCTGCGCTGGCTGCGCCGCGTGCGCTTTCGCGCTCGCGTAGTTGACCTGCGCTGGTTGCGCCGTGTGTGGTTTGGTGCTCTTCGCGCTGTTCGCCTGTACCGGCCGGGCCGCGTGTGGTTTCGCGCTCGTGCGGTTCTCCTGCGCTGGCCGCGCCGGGTGCGCTTTCGCGCTCGTGCGGTTGTCCTGCGCCGGTCGCGCCGCGTGCGGCTTCATGTTCGCGTAGCTCAGCTGCGCTGGGTGCTACCCGTGCGCTTTCATCGTCGGTGCGCGGCCGCGCGGCCGGTGCCTGCGCCTCGCCGCGTCCGGCCGTGCCGGGGTCGCTCTGTGCGTCTTCGTTGCGGAGGCGCGTGGTGTCGGTTGGTTGAGACGCGTCGCGCAGTTCGCCCGGGGATGCACTACGCGCGGTTTCGGGTGTTTCGCCGCCTTCGTACTCGTCCCGCGACTGGGTGCCCGGGGCCTGCGGGCGGCTGTGCCGTCCGGTCGTGGCGGTCTCGCTCTGCGCGCTTTCGTGGTGACGTGTGGTGCCGGCGCGGAGTTCGCTTGTGGTGGACGGGTTGCGCGCGCTTGCGTACTCGTCGCGCGGTTGGGCGCTCGGTGCCTGCGGGCGGCCGTGCCGCCTGGGCGTGCCGGTCTCGTTTTCGCGCTCGTTGTACGGCCGGGCGGTCGGTGGCTGCGTCGCGGCGCGCAGGTCTGCGGCGGTGGGCTCGTTCCGCGCGCTCTCGCGGTCGCCGCTGTGGCGGACGCCCGTGGCGTCGCGCAGGCCGAACGTGCTTTCGCGGGGTTCGTCGTGCGGGCCGCCGCGCAGGGGGGTGGTTTCGGTGGGGTAATCGCGGTCGCTGCCGACGACCTTCATCGCGGGGCGGCGCGGGACGAGCGGGGTGACGGTGTCGGAGAGGGCGTCGTCGTCCCACTCGACGGAGGTGAGGCGGGCGGCGATCTCGTCCAGCGGGGAGACGTGCCGGCGGCGCGGGTCGAAGGTCCACTCGGCGGCGTGCGGGCGGCCGCCCTCGAAGAAGGACAGCCGGACGCGCCAGGTGCCGTCCTCGCACTTCCAGGAGTCCCACTCGGACTCTTCCAGGTCGACGCCGCCGCGGCCGAGGCGCTCCTCGACGGTCTCGCCGAGCGGCGGGCCCGGGGTGGACTCGCCGGGGCGGCGGACGGAGACGCGCTGCGCCTGCTGGGCCATGTACTCGCGTTCCTGCAGGACCGGCCCCTCGAACCAGCGGACGCGCTCGACCGGGATGCCCGCCGATTCGGCGATCTCCTCAGCGGTCTCACCGGATCGGATGCGGGCCTGGATCTCCTTGGGGCGCAAGGGACTCTCCACTTCGATCTCGAACTGGCCGAGGCGGGAGAAGTGCCCACGGACCGCTGCGCGGAGCCGGTCGTCGACGGGCAGGGTGAACCGGGTGCCTCGGCCCGCGGTGGCCAGGACGAGGTACGTACCGTCCTCGCTGACCGCGACGAGGCGCAGCTCCTGCATGCGTGTCCTTCCTGCCCTGTCTTGATGGCACGGAGGACGCCGGACCGCGCGGCCGTGCTCTCACGGCCGGCCGTCCGATGCCCACCGAGGGCGCATGCGTGCCCTTTCCCCCGGGTTCCCGAGTCTCTCTTCCGGACACACCTGCTGCCAGCACCGTACCCGGCATGTCCGAACATCGCCGCTCTCGAAGCCCCCTTCACGAGGTCGAAGAGGGCACCTGACCAAGCTTGCCCGCGCCACGACCCGCGAGGGGGCGCCATGCCCGATTCTTGTGCATCCTTTTCCACACTGTGCCTGACGGGCCCGTCCGGTTCCAGTGGGGGACGTTGTGAGAGTCACGTTCTGGGCAGGAACACGCAGATCTTCCCGCTGCGTTGTTGATCAGGGGGATAAGGGCCCGATTGATCGGTGGCGGGGGACAGGGGTGAGCGAGAGGATGCCGTGCAAGCTGCCGGACGTCAGTACGACGCAGCTGATCGCGAGTGCGGCGGCGACGGCGGCCGCCGCGTTCGGCGCGTCCTATCTGGGCGTGTACGGGACGATCATCGGCGCGGCGCTGATGAGCGTGATCTCGACGGCCGGGTCGGCGGTCGGCAAGCACTACCTCGACCAGGGCCGGGACCAGATCAAGGAGCTGTCGCACCTGCAGACGGCGGCCCGGCGCCGGGCGGCGGCCGGGGGCGCGGCGGACGAGGCGACGAGCGCCGACCCGACCCGGACGGTGGTGTGGTCCGGGGATCCGAACGCGACGCGGCTCGATCCGAACGTCACCCGGCTCGATCCCATTGGGGATCCCAACGCCACGCGCCTGGACCCGGTGGACGCGGTCGCCGGCACGCTCGCCGAGGAGGCGGGCGAGGACGCGGTGCGCCAGGTCGTCCGCCGGACGGCGTGGCAGAGCACGGTCGAGTGGGCCAAGGCGCACTGGGTGAAGCTGGCGGTGTCGTCGGCGGCGGTGTTCGCCATCGTCCTCGGCGGGATCACGGCCTACGAGGCGGCGACCGGCGAGCCCATCGGCGGGGGCGGCAACCGGGGGCTGACGGTCACCAACGTGCTGGACGGCGGTAGCGGGCAGCCGGGCGACACCCCGTCGCAGAACCCGTCCGACGGCCCGACCCAGCCGGGCACGACCCCGAGCCAGGAGCCGACGGGCGACACGCCGACGACGGAGCCGACCACGCCGGCGCCTCAGCCGACGGACCAGCCGACCGAGCAGCCCACCCAGGAGCCCACGCAGCAGCCGACGCAGGAGCCGACGGCCCCGAACACGCCGGCGCCGCCCGAGGCCCCGCAGGACGGTGGCCAGGGCATGCAGCCTCCGGAGACCCCGGCCGGTTAGTCGCCGAAGACCTGCCTTGTGTAGGGGTTGGCGAAGCGGCGATCTGGGTCGAGTTCGTCGCGCAGGGCACGGAAGTCGCCGAACCGCGGATAGACCTTCTCCAGGTAGGACGCGTCCCGCGTGTGGAGTTTGCCCCAGTGCGGACGTCCGCCGAGCGTGGTCAGCAGGTCCTCGACACCGCGGAAGTAGTCCTCGTGCGCGTCACGGTGGTAGACGTGCACGGCGATGAACGCGCTCTTCCGTCCGTGGGCCATCGACAGCCAGGCGTCCTCCTGCGGGAGTAGCCGGACCTCGATGGGGAAGCTGATCCGCCAGTCCCGCTTGACGAACAGGGAGCGAAGCTCACGCAGCGCTGGGACGAGCTCCTCGCGCGGGATCGCGTACTCCTGCTCCTTGAATCGGACCGTCCGCGGGCTGGTGAAGACCTTGTAGGACGTGTCGCTGTAAGTGCGGGCCCCGAGCGCCTTGGCGGAGACCTTGTTCACGAACGGCGTCGTGGCGGGCGCCATGTGCGTGACCTTGTTCACGACGCCGAAGACCGTGTTCGACAGGAACTGGTCGTCGAGCCAGTACCGGAACTTGGACACCGGTTCGGCGGGGCCTTCGACGCGGTTGTTGCGCTTGGTCAGGCAGCCCTCGGTGTGCGGGAACCAGTAGAACTCGAAGTGCTCGTTGGCGGCGTCGAACTCGTCCACGCGCGCGAGCACCTCGTCCCATTTCATCGGTTGCTCCTGCGCGCGCAGGACGAACGACGGGACGGTCCGCCAGGTGACGGCGGTGACGATGCCGAGCGCGCCGAGACCCGCGCGTGCGGCGTCGAACAGGTCGGGACGCTCCTCGCGCGAGCACGTCACGGTGGTGCCGTCGGCGAGGACGAGTTCGAGCGCGGCGACCTGGGAGACGAGCCCGGCGGCGTCGCGTCCCGTGCCGTGCGTGGCGGTCTGCAGGGCACCGGCGACCGTTTGCTCCTGGATATCGCCCATGTTGGCCAGCGCGAGACCGTGCTCGTCCAGGATGCGGTTCAGCGCGTGCATCGGCAGCCCCGCCTCAACGGTGACGAGCCCGGTGGCGGTGTCGACCGAACGGACGGCGGTGAGCGCTGTGGGACGCAGCAGGACGCCCTCGGCGACGGCGGCACCGGTGAAGGAGTGCCCGGTGCCGACCATGCGGACGGTGCGGCCCTCGCCGGCGGCCGACCGCACCGCCGCGGCGACCTCGTCGGCGGTGCGCGGCGTCACGGCGCGGTGCGGTGTGGCCTGCTGGTTTCCCGCCCAGTTCTGCCATTTTCGGGGGTTCTCGGGGGACATGCGGCGACTCTACTCGGCTGGCGGTTGTGAGGAAAGTTCATGTTTAGGGGCCGGGACCGGGTAGGGAACCGGCGATAACGTACGATCCCGTAACCACGGCTGGGTAACCGTCCGTAGCGAGACTCGTTGGGAAATGTTGTGGCTTCTCCATCAGCATCACGCACCGGCCCCGTCGCGGAGACGTCCGGCGATGGTGAGGCGCCCGCCGCCCGCCCGCCGCGGCCCAAGCCGGAGAAGAAGCGGCGCGATCCGCGCAAGGGCCGGGGCCCGGCGAGGCGCGGCCGGGCGCTGCCGTTCCTCATCGGCGGCATCGCCGTTCTCGCCATCGCGAGCACCTCCGGCGGCGTCTACGCGGCGCTGACCACGGAGAAGAAGGCGGAGCCCGCGGCGTCCGACACGCCGGAGGAGGCGCCGCCGACCGCCGGCGACCCGGTCAACGTGGCCACCGGCGGCCAGGTCGCGCCGCTGCGCCGGGTCGTGCCGCCGGACGTGCTCGCCGTCGGCGGCGGCTCGATCTCCGCCGCCAAGATCAAGCGGATCGCGAAGATGAGCCGGGTCAAGGACGTGGCGGCGGTCGCGGGCGGCGCCGTCCAGCTCCAGGGCCGCCAGGTGAACGCGTTCGCCGTGGACCCGTCCGCGTTCCGGTCCTGGACGCCGCCCGGCACGGCCAAGAAGACCGAGCTGTGGGAGGCGCTGGCCGCGAACCAGTTCGTGGTGTCCCCGGCCGCCGCCGAGCAGCTGCAGCTCACCAGGGGCTACCAGTACCCGGTGGTCGCGCGGACGATGCCGAAGCTCACGATGGGCGGCTCGGGCGCCCTCGGCCTACCCGGCATCGACATGCTCGTCAGCAAGAAGTCCGGTGAGGAGATGGGGCTCGTCCCGAACGTGGCGGTCCTGGTCAACGCGCCCGGGGTGAGCCCGGCCAAGGTCGTCAAGGCCGTCACCAAGGTGCTCGGCCCCGGCACGAACGTGCTCAACCTGCACGAGAGCAAGTACCAGTCGTCCGGTGGCGGCCGCTCGGCCAGCTACCTGGACCTGTACAAGCAGGCGGCCACGACCTGCCCCGGCCTGTCCTGGACGGTCCTCGCCGCCATCGGCCAGGTGGAGAGCGACCACGGCCGCAACACCGGCCCGTCCAGCGCGGGCGCGCTCGGCCCGATGCAGTTCATGCCCGCGACGTGGAAGGCGTACGGGGTGGACGGCGACAACGACGGCAAGGCCGACATCATGAATCCCTTCGACGCCATCCCGGGCGCGGCCAAGTACCTGTGCGCGAACGGTGCGGGACGCGGCGGCAAGCAGCTCTACAACGCGGTGTGGCACTACAACCACGCCGACTGGTACGTCCAGAAGGTCCTCAACCTCGCCAAGGCGTACGCGGCCAAGTACGACTGACCCCGAACCGGGCATCCGGCGGCGGCTGGTTGGATGGAGGCATGAGGTCGTACGACGCGTTGCTTCTGCTGTCCTTCGGCGGACCGGAGGGGCCCGAGGACGTGATCCCGTTCCTGGAGAACGTGACCCGCGGCCGGAACATCCCCAGGGAGCGCCTGGAAGAGGTGGGGGAGCACTACTACCTGTTCGGCGGGGTCAGCCCGATCAACCAGTTGTGCCGGGACCTCAAGGCCGCGATCGAGGCCGACTTCACGGCCCACGGCGTGGACCTGCCGGTCTACTGGGGCAACCGGAACTGGACTCCCTACCTTGCCGACACCGTCCGGCAGATGAAGGCCGACGGGATCCGGCGTGCGGCGGCGTTCGTGACGTCCGCCTACAGCGGCTACTCCACGAACGACCAGTACCTCAACGACATTGCGCGCGCGCGTGAAGAGGTCCCGGACGCCCCTGAGATCGACAAGCTCCCCGTCTATTGCGACAGGCCCGGCTTCATCGACCCGTTCGTGGACGCCGCCAAGGACGCCCTGAGCCGCCTCCCAGAAGGCGCACGCCTGGTCTTCACCGCGCACAGCGTCCCCCTGTCCCAGCCCAACCAGGAGCTGTACGTCGCCGAGCTGAAGCAGGCCGCGCGGACGGTCGCCGACGGGGCGGCCCCAGGCGCACCGTGGGATCTCGTCTACCAGAGCCGGAGCGGGCCGCCGAGCCAGCCGTGGCTGGAGCCGCAGATCACCGACCACCTGGAGAAGCTCCACGGCGAGGGCGTCCGCGCCGTCGCCGTCGTGCCGATCGGGTTCGTCTCCGACCACATGGAGGTCAAGTACGACCTCGACGTGGAGGCCGCCCAGCGGGCCGCCGAACTCGGGCTCGCGTACGCCCGCGCCGCCACCCCCGGCACCGACCCGCGCTTCGCCGCCCTGCCCCGCCACCTCCTGGGAGAACAATGAGCCTGGCCGACGATCTGCTGGAACTCGCCGCCGCGACCGCGCGCGAGGCCGGCCGGATGCTGGTCGACGAGCGTCCCGCCGGCGGTCCGGACGTCGTGCAGACCAAGTCGTCCCCGACCGACGTCGTCACCCAGATGGACCGCGCCGCCGAGCAGCTGATCATCGAGCGGATCCGGGCGGCGCGCCCCGACGACGCGTTCCTCGGCGAGGAGGGCGGCACCCGCGCCGGGGGCAGCGGCGTCCGGTGGGTGGTCGATCCGATCGACGGCACCGTCAACTACCTCTACGACCTGCCCGACTGGGCGGTCAGCATCGCCGCCGAGGTGGACGGCGAGGCCGTCGCCGGCGCGGTGGAGATGCCGCGCCGCGGCGAGTCGTACACGGCGGTGCGGGGCGGCGGTGCGCTCCTGCACACCGCGTCCGGCATCCGCGAACTGCACGTGAACGCGCAGGTGCCGCTCGGCAAGGCCCTCGTCGCCACGGGGTTCGGCTACGACGCGGGGCGGCGCGCCCGGCAGGCGCAGGTCCTCACCGGCGTGCTGCCGAACGTCCGCGACATCCGCCGCGGCGGCTCCTGCTGCGTGGACCTGTGCTCCCTCGCGGCGGGACGGGTCGACGCCTACTACGAGCGCGGCGTCCAGGCGTGGGACATCGCCGCCGGCGCGCTGATCGTCCAGGAGGCGGGCGGACGTGTCGAGGGCCTGGACGGGGCGCCCGCGAGCCCTGAGCTGACCGTGGCGGCCGGGCCGGGCACGTTCGAGGCCCTGCACGCCCTCCTGGCGCCGCTCGATCCCACGCGCGACTGAGCGGCGGCGCGACCCCACGCGACGAGATGCCCGCACGACGAGATGGCCCGGACGACGAGGAGCCCGGGACCGGCGGATGGTCCCGGGCTCCTCGCCCACGGTCGCGCCCTGTGAAACGTGGCGGGTCAATCGCAGCGGGGTGGTTCGACGCCGATGTCGTTGTTCGCTGCGATCCGGCGCAGTTCGCTGATCTCCTCCTGACGGATGTCCGCCAGGTAGGTGTCGCCCTCTGCGTGGGCGGTGCGCAGCGACGCGTACGCGTCATCGAGCCGCTGCTGGATCATGCGTGACAGCTCGCCCATGGGCCTCCTCCCGGATCGTTTCCATGCCCTACCCAGACCTAAGCTGAAAGCAAACCTGTTGGCGGATGCAATTTTCGCGGATTCTTGCGTCCGCACGGTCACCGCGCGGCGTACGCCGAGCTGAACGCCCGTTTACGAGCGTCTTACGGCGCCCGTGGCATATCTGAGAGCCGAGGGCCGCCGCGCCCGACCAGGAGGGGGACCCTGTGCGTGTTCTAGTCGTCGAAGACGAGCGGGTGCTCGCCGACGCGATCGCCACCGGCCTGCGCAGGGAGACGCTGGCCGTGGACGTGGCCTACGACGGCGCGGGCGCGCTGGAGCGGGCCGGCGTCAACGAGTACGACGTGATCGTGCTCGACCGCGACCTGCCGAAGGTGCACGGCGACGACGTCTGCAAGCAGCTCGTCGCGCAGCGCTACCCGGCGCGGATCATCATGCTGACCGCGGCCGGCGAGCTGGACGACCGGGTCGAGGGCCTGTCCATCGGCGCCGACGACTACCTGGCCAAGCCGTTCGCGTTCGCCGAGCTGATCGCCCGGGTGCGGGCGCTCGGCCGGCGCGCCGCCGCGCCGCTGCCGCCCGTCCTGGAGCGCGCCGGGATCACCCTGGACCCGGCCCGCCGCGAGGTCGCGCGGGACGGCCGCCCGGTCGAGCTGACCCGCAAGGAGTTCGCGGTCCTGGAGGTGCTGCTCAGCGCGGACGGCGCCGTCGTCAGCTCCGAGCAGCTGCTGGAGAAGGCGTGGGACGAGCACATCGACCCGTTCACCAACGTCGTCCGGGTGACGATGATGACGCTGCGCAAGAAGCTCGGCGACCCGCCGGTGATCGAGACCGTGCCCGGCGTGGGGTACCGGCTGTGACGGCACCGCAGCCCGGACCGGACGAGGCGGGCGCGTCCGCGGCGGGTCCCGGGGCCGGTGACACCGGCGCACGGGCGACGCAGCCCAATGCCGTCGCGGGCGGCGACGGCGGCCGGCGCGGCGGCCGGTGGCGGCGGCCGGGCCCGCAGCAGTTCCCGCAGCCGTACCCGGCGCCGAAGGGCATGTGGCGGGGGGACGGCGGCCCGCTGACCGCGCTGCCGGGCCGGATGAGCGTGCGGCTGCGCCTCACCCTGCTGTACGGCCTGCTGTTCTTCATGGCCGGCGCGCTGCTGCTGTTCGTGATGTCGTTCCTGATGGCCAACATCCTCGGCAACGTCAAGGTCATCGGCCTCGGCATCACCCCGGAGGAGTCGGCCGAGCTGCAGCGCCAGTTCGTCGAGCAGACGATGAAGCAGCTCGTCGGGCGGTCGCTGCTCGCGCTCGGCGGCGTCGGGGTCATCACGCTGGTGCTCGGCTGGTTCGTCGCCGACCGGGCGCTCAGCCCGCTGCAGCGGGTCACCACGACCGCGCGCCGGCTGTCGGAGAGCACCCTGCACGAGCGCATCGCGCTGGAGGGCCCGGACGACGAGATCAAGGAGCTGGCCGACACCTTCGACGCGATGCTGGAGCGGCTCGGGCAGGCGTTCGACTCGCAGCGCCGGTTCGTCGCGAACGCCTCGCACGAGCTGCGCACCCCGCTCGCGATCAACCGGACGCTGCTGGAGGTCGCGCTCGGCGACCCCGAGGTGTCGGACGACCTGCGCACGGTAGGCCGGACGCTGCTCGCGACCAACGCCCGGCACGAGCGGCTCATCGAGGGCCTGCTGCTGCTCGCCCGCAGCGAGCGCGAGCTGACCGCCCGCACCCCGGTCGACATGGCCGAGGTGGCGGCGACGGTGCTGGAGCAGTCGTCCCGCCGCGGGCACGACAACGACGTGGCCGTCCACCCGGAGCTGACGCAGGGGACGGCGCTCGGCGACCCGGTGCTGCTGGAGCACCTCGTGTCGAACCTCGTGGAGAACGCGGTCAAGCACAACGAGGCGGAGGGCGGCGAGCTGTGGATCCGCACCGGCATGCTCGACGGCTACGCCACCGTCCAGGTCGAGAACACCGGTCCCGTGGTGCCCGCCTATGAGGTGGAGCGGCTGTTCGAGCCGTTCCGGCGGCTGAACGCCGACCGCGTCGAGTCGTCCAAGGGCGCGGGCCTCGGCCTGTCGATCGTCCGCTCGGTGGTGCTCGCGCACCGCGGCGCCGTCTACGCGGCGCCCCGCCCGGGCGGCGGGCTGATCGTCACCGTCCGCCTCCCGCCCGCCGACGCCCCCTGAACGCGGAACGCCCCGCCCGCCTCGACGAGGCTGGCGGGGCGTCCGGCTGTCCGGGTGAGGGGCTCAGGACTTCGACACGGTCCCGTACGCGGCGGGGCTCGTGGCGGTCCGGCTCTGCCGCCACTCCCACCGCATCGTCGCGCCCGACGCGGACGGGATGAAGGTGACGTACCCGGAGGCGCACTCCTTCTCGTCCATTCCCGCCATCGGCGTCTCCCGGTACTCCACCTTGTCGTCCTCGGACGACAGCAGCGACAGCCGCGTGTAGCACTTGTCCTGCGCCCCGGACGGGTAGGTGTACGTCGCGACGCCGGTCGAGTAGATCAGGGAGAACTTCGCCTCGAACTCCTCGTGCCCGCTGCCGGCGCCGGGCTGGTTCCCGTCCCCGGTGAAGTTGCCGACCAGCCCGCCCGTCGCGCGCGGCGTCGGGGTGTCGTCGTCCGGCGGCGTGTAGGTCCGCGTCGGCGTCGGCAGGTCGTACGGATCCGGGTCGTCCTCGGTGTTGGCGCCGATGATCGCCAGCACCACGACCACCAGGATCACGATCAGCGCCAGCGCGCCGCAGCCGATCGCGATGATCGGCCCGGCCGAGCTGGACCGCTTCGGCGGCCCGTACCCCGGCCCCGGCGGCATGCCCGGCTGCCCCATCGGCATGCCCGGCTGCGGCATGCCCGGCCGGCCCATGCCCGGCTGCCCCATGCCCGGC
>NZ_JABXFD010000409.1 GCF_013372625.1 Actinomadura sp. BRA 177 | reverse complement strand
TTGAGCGGCGAGCGTCCGGCGCGGTCGCCCCGGTCGGACCGGGGGCGGAAGAACGGGCGTGGCATGCCGTGAGTCCTTCCCGCGTCCCGGCAATATTGCGGTAAAGCCGGTGAATGCGGGGCAGGTCACGTCCGCCGGCGGGCGCGGAACGCGGCGACGTTCGTCCGGTTCGCGCACGCCTCCGAGCAGAACCGGCGCCGCCCCGCCCGGGACGTGTCGGCGTAGACGCGGTCGCAGCCGCCGGCGGCGCAGACGCCGGTCCGGCCGAGCCCGTACTCGACGACCAGCTCGGCGAGGTTCATCAGCGTGGTCGCGCGGAACCGGTCGGGGAGCCGGGACGACGGTGGCGCGTAGTGCATGTGCAGGCCGTGCGGTTCGTGGTCGGACAGGTGCGGGTGCATGGGGATCTCCAGCATCAGCCGGTTCAGCAGCGCCGTCGCGTCCTGGAGCCGGTCGGCCTCGAAGAACGGGCGCAGGATCCGGCCCCAGCGGCGGAACTCCTCGGCGTCGGCGTCCCGGAACTCCTGCCAGAAGAACTCGTTGTCGTGCAGGAGGCGGCGCAGCGCGCCGGCCGAGCCGTCCCCGCCGGTGCTGGTCACGGCGTTGACCAGCGCGACCGCCGCCGACACCCCGTGGCTCCTGTAGCCCGTGACGCCCATTGCCCTGCCTCCGGTCCCGCTCCCGTACCGTAAAAGTTATCTCGGTTATAACCCTTACAGGCGTCGTCCCGGGGAATGCGCCTCTAGTGCCGCCAGCGGGTGGCCGCGGCGATCTCCTCCGGCGTCGCGCCGTCGAACAGGGCGATCTCCCCGCGCCGCACCGCCGCGACCGTGTCGGTCACCGCCTCGCCGAGCGCGTCCCGCAGGACGGTGTCGGCCTCGAACGCCGCGACCGCCTCCGCCAGGGACGACGGGAGCGGCGCGATGCCCCGGGCGGTCCGCTCCTCCTCCGGCAGCCCGGCCGGGTCGACGTCGACCGGTTCGGGGAGCCGCAGGTCGGTGTCGAGACCGTCCCGTCCGGTCGCGAGGAGGGCGGCCAGCAGCAGGTACGGGTTGGCGGCGCCGTCCAGGCACTTGACCTCCAGGTTCGCCGCGGTCGCGCGCTCGCCCTCCGCGCCGGTTACGAACCGCAGCGCCGCCTCCCGGTTCTCCAGCCCCCAGCACGCGAACGCGCCCGCCCAGTGCGACGGGACGAGCCGCAGGTAGCTCGCCACCGCCGGCGCGCCGACCGCCAGCAGCGCCGGGAGCCGGCGCAGGATCCCGGCGGCGAACGCCTCCCCGGGCGCCGTCGTCCCGTACGGGCCGGAGCCGCCCGCCATCGCGTTCGCCGGGCCGTCCGCCGCGTCCTCCCGCCACAGGCTGAGGTGGACGTGGGCGCCGTTGCCGACCGAGTCCGCCTCGACCTTGGGGGAGAACGACGCGGCCAGGCCGTGCTCCATCGACATCGCCCGGACCGTCTCCCGGACCAGGACGGCGGTGTCGGCCGCGCCCAGCGGGTCCTCGGCCGCCACCGACACCTCGTACTGCCCGGCCGCGTACTCCGGGTGCAGCTGCACGACCGTGACGCCCGTCTCCTTCAGCGCCCCGAGGACGTCCCGCAGGTAGCCGGCCAGCTCGGTGACCCGCGTCATCCCGTACGCGGGGCCCTTGCAGGCGGGGACGAAGGCGTCCCCGTCGCCCTTCGACACCGCCCACTCGATCTCGAACGCCGCCTTCACCGACCAGCCCAGCGCGGCGAGCCGGTCCGTCTCGCGGCGCAGCAGGGCCCGCGCGTCCAGCGGGTGCGGGGAGCCGTCCTGCGCGTACCGGTGCGCGGGCGCGTGCGCCCAGCCGGGCAGCGCCGCCATCGGCACCAGCCGCTCCAGGACGGGATGGAGCCGCAGATCGCCGACCGGGCCGCCGATGTGGTTCCCGGACACGATCGAGTCGTCCAGCAGGAACACGTCGAACACCGGGGACATCCCGACGCCCCACGCGGCGGCGTGCTCCAGCCGCTCCACCGGGACGGTCTTGGTGCGGGTGATGCCGCTGACGTCGACCCAGGTGAGCGCGACGCCCACGAGCCCCTCCCCGGCCAGCCTGCGGGCCGCGACGGCGGCGCGGGCGGCGCGCCGGGTGCGCTCGCGGCCGCCGAGCGCGTAGGCGTCCAGGCCGGCCTCCCCGGTGCTGGTCTCAGAGCTCTGTTCCACAGTGCTGGCTCCCGGTCGGAGTGGCGGCGGCGGACGCGGGCACGGCCCGTATGGGCATCGTAGGGAGAACACCGGCTTGTTTCAGGGAGGCGGGCGCCGTGCTGGAGTACGTGGAGTCGCTGCCGCTGGTCGACCACCACTGCCACGGCGTCTTCGGCCGCGCCCTCGACCGGCCCGCGTTCGAGGCGTCGCTGACCGAGGCGGAGACGCCCGGGCCGCCGGGCGTGAGCATGTTCGACACGCAGGTGGGGTTCGCGCTGCGGCGCTGGTGCCCGCCCGTCCTGGACCTGGACGCGCACGCCGAGCCGGACGACTACCTCGCGCGGCGCGCCGAACTGGGCGCGGCCGAGGTCAACCGCCGCTTCCTGGCCGCCGCCGCGCTGGACGCCCTGTACGTCGACACCGGCTACAGCCCGGAGGCGATCCTCGGCCCGGCCGAGCTGGGCCGGCTCGCCGGTGCGGACGCCCACGAGATCGTCCGGCTGGAGACGGTGGCCGAGCAGGTCGCGGCCGGCGGCGTCGAGGCCGCGCGCTTCGCGGACGAGGTGCGCTCCCGCCTCGACGCCCTGGACGTCGTCGGCGCCAAGTCGATCGCCGCGTACCGGGCCGGGCTGGAGCTGTCCGGGCTGCGGCCGTCCGACGCCGAGGTGACCGGGGCGGCCGGGCAGCTGATGCTCGCGGCGGAGGCGGGCGGGAACGGGCCGCGTGTCTGCGACGAGATCCTGCACCGGTTCCTCGTCTGGTGCGCGGTCGACGCGGGGCTGCCCGTCCAGTTCCACGTCGGGTACGGGGACGTGGACGCCGACCTGCGCCGCGGCGACCCGCTCCTGCTGATCGAGCTGCTGCGCGCCATGGACCCCGCCCCGGCGATGCTGCTGCACAACTACCCGTTCCACCGGCACGCCGGCTACCTCGCGCAAGTGCTCCCGAACGTGTACGTCGACGCCGGGCTCGCCACCCACAACCTCGGGCACCGGGCGCCCGCGCTGATCGCCGAGCTGCTGGAGCTGGCGCCGTTCGGGAAGGTGCTGTACTCCTCGGACGCGTTCGGGCTCGCCGAGCTGTACCACCTGGGCGCGCTGCTGTTCCGGCACGGCCTCGCCGGGTTCCTCGCCGGCGGCGCCGAGGACGGGGCGTGGACGTCCGGGGACGCCGGCCGGGTCGCGCGGCTGATCGCGTCCGGCAACGCCCGCCGCGTCTATGGTCGGTGACGAGCCGATCATTCAGGAGGAACCGGTATGGCCGCACGTGAACGCCTGCTCGTCATCGGGGGCGACGCCGCCGGAATGAGCGCCGCGTCCCAGGCCCGCAGGCTGCGCGGCCCGGACGAGCTGGAGATCGTCGCCGTCGAGCGGGGGCACTACGCGTCCTACTCGGCGTGCGGCATCCCGTACTTCGTCGGCGGCGTGGTCGACGAGCTCGACAAGCTGATCGCGCGCACCCCCGCCCAGTTCCGCGACCGGGACATCGACCTGCGGCTGCGCACCGAGGCGGTGGAGATCGACCTGGCCGGCGGGCGGGTGCGCGTCCGCGACGCGGACGGCGGCGCCGAGCGCTGGGAGCACTACGACGACCTCATGATCGGGACCGGCGCCGTCCCGGTCCGGCCGCGCCTGCCCGGGGCGGACGCGAAGGGGATCCACGGCGTCCAGGTCCTGGGCGACGGGGTGGCGATCCGCCGCGCCCTCGAAGAGCGGGCGCCGCGCCGCGCCGTCGTGGTGGGCGGCGGCTACATCGGCCTGGAGATGGCCGAGGCGATGGTGATGCGCGGCCTGGAGGTGTCCCTGGTGGACGCCGCCGAGCAGCCGATGGGCACCCTCGACCCGGACATGGGCGCCATCATCGCGGACGCGATGCGCGGCCTCGGCGTCCAGCTGTACCTGGGGGAGCCCGTCGAGGGCTTCGACACGTCGCCGGACGGGCACGTCACCGCCGTCCGCACCGGGAGCCGGACGCTGCCGGCGGACCTGGTCGTCCTCGGCCTCGGCGTGAAGCCCGCGTCCCGGCTGGCCCGCGAGGCGGGCGTCGAGACCGGCCCGACCGGCGGCATCGTCACCGACCGGCGGATGCGGACCCGGTCGGAGCGGGTGTGGGCGGCGGGCGACTGCGTCGAGAGCCGCCACCTGGTGTCCGGCGGGCCGGCCGCGATCCCGCTCGGCACGCACGCCAACAAGCAGGGGCGCGTCGCCGGCATCAACCTCGGCGGCGGCTACGCCACCTTCCCCGGCGTCGTCGGCACCGCCGTGGCGAAGATCTGCCAGTGGGAGGTCGCGCGGACCGGGCTGAGCGAGCGGGAGGCGGCCGCCGCCGGGTTCGCGACGCTCAGCGTGGTCGTGGAGTCGACCACCCGCGCCGGCTACCACCCGGGCGCCACCAAGATGAAGACGAAGCTGATCGCCGAGCGGCGGTCGGGGCGGCTGCTCGGCGCGCAGATCGTCGGCGAGGAGAACGCCGCCAAGCGCATCGACGGGCTCGCCATCGCGCTGTGGAACCGGATGACGGTCGAGGACATGACCGGCCTCGACCTCGGCTACGCGCCGCCGTTCGCGCCCGTCTGGGACCCGGTCCTGATCGCCGCCCGCAAGGCCGCCGACGCCGTCGAGGCGGACATGCGCGCCCGTTCCTGATCGTAATGTCGGTGATCTCCCATAACGTGTGGCGGCAGGAGCTTCGCGGGGGCCGCTGCGGCCGATGAGGACACCTGGGAGACGCCGGACGCGTGGCGGAAGCTGATCCATCCGCGCCGCGACCGGCCGTGGCCCGCGGAGGCGTGGATCGACGACGCCGGGGCCGGGAGGGCGCGGGCGCTGCTGGACGCCGCGCGGTCCGACATCGAGGACGTCCTCGCCCTGCCCGGCACGGCGCCCACGCTGGCCGAGCACGGCCGCGCCCACCTGGCCGGTTCGCCGAGCCCGCTGGGTGCGGCGGTGGCCGCCGGCCTCGCGGTCTCGAAGCGGGGGCTGCGCCAACTCGGGGAGGACGCGCCGTTCGCGGACGCGTGGGCCGCCGAGCACGGGCTGCCGTTCGCCGCCTGCGCCTACGCGGAACTGGCCGCCATTACGGTCGACTACCGGCAGATGTGACATCAGCAGCCGTGGGCGGGTGTCCGGGACCACGTGCCCGCTGACTAGACGGGTGGCTGGTGGACGCAGGAGCGCGTGGCCCGCCAGCTCCGCACGATGCTGGCCGCCACCGGGGACGACGTTTACGCTGATGCGGTGGAGTGGCTGGCCCGCCGCCGGACGCCCTCGCAGCGGCTGGTCGTGTCCTATCTGGTACCGACCCGGTAGGACTGGGTCGACGAAGTCTGCGCGGATCCGGTCATTGCGGCCCTGCCCGACCACGTGTCCATCCGCTGGATGCTGTTCTGCTCGCTCGGCAGAGCCATCAGGTGGATCCGGATCGTCTCCCGCTCGGTCACCACCGTGGCCTGAGCATCCTCGCCACCCTGGTGAACGGGCTCGGGGCGGACGCCGTGCCACTGCTGGCGAAGGCCCTGGACGGCGATTACCTCAGCACCGACATCAGGCGGGCCATGCTGGACGTCATCGCCGCGCTGCCCTTCGAGGGGGGCATCCCATGCCCTCATCGATCGGGACCGGCAACGTCCCGCCCGCGGTGCTCGCCGCGGCCCACTCCTTCCCCGAGCGTGGGGTACGGCTGCTGGCCGCTTCGGCGCGGGAGCCGGGGGTGGAGACGCTGGTGGACAGACGCGTCCTCACCCGTCCGGAACTGGTGGAGGAGGTGCTGGAACCGCCGGCGGAGGCGTGAGCGGCGATCGAGGCGATCCGGGAGCCCGCCTCCGGAGCTTTGGAGCTCCGGCCTCGGCGCTGCCGCCGTTGCTCGCCGCCCCGCCGTGGACCCGTTCTGGGACGAACCAAGCCCGTCCTCACCAAGGATCTACCGGCGCCGGCACCGCTCGATCGCGTGGAAGCCGGGGGAGCGCGCGACGCCTGGCGGGTCGTTCCGCTCATCTGTGGGCGCAGCGCATGGACTGGGACGCCGATGCGCTCAGGTACCAAAAGTGGGGACTCTCCGCCTTCAAAGAGGCCGCCTTCCTCGTGGAAGCGCCCGAGGAGCTGGTGCGCCGGCTGTAAGCCGGCCCGGATTGGGACATGGAGGAGGCTGCACGGACCCTCCTGGCCCGGTTCGAGTTGGACGTGCTGGACGGCGCCGTCCACATCGCGCGGCAGCATCCCACGAACTGCGACGACATCCTGCTGACCTACCTGAGCGACGAGAGCGCCCGGCTGATGGCTGACTGGCACGCCCGGCTCAGGCAAGCCGGGAGGACGGCGCGCACCTGGTTCTGGCGGCATGGTCTCGCGGCCGTCCCCGCCCTGCTGCCGGACGCGCTGGGGAAGGCGGGGCGCCGCACGGCGCGCCGCCGGGAGCGCGCTGCGGCTGCTCGCGCCCCGGCACGGAGCGGAGGCGGTCGTCGAGGCGGCCCGCGTCCACGGCGGCAGGCCGCCGGGGTGATCGAGGCGCTGCTGTCCACCGAACCACTGGACGTCCTGCTGGCGCAGATCCCGGCGATTGGGGAGTGGGCCGACACGCGCCTGCTCCCGCAGATCCTGCTCCGCGACCGTGTGCACGCCCTGCCGACCAGCGCCGCGCAGCACGTGGTGACCATGCAGGCGTTGTCCAAGCCGGGTGAGGAATACGCCGGGGTGTACGTCGTCCACGAGCTGTGCGACCCCGGGTTCGCTCGCGCGGTTCGGCTGGGAGCTGCTCCAGGGCTGGGAGGTGCAGGGCTCGCCGCCCAGAGAGAACTGGGCCGCTGACGTAGCTCGTCCTGACCGGCGACGGCGAGACCGTCCGCCGCCTCACCCCGATGATCCGGGCCTGGCCGGGCGACGGCGGGCACGCCAAGGCCGTGACCGGGCTGGACGTCGTCGCGTCCATCGGCACCGACGTCGCCCTCATGCATCTGCATGGCATCGCCCGTGTGAAGTACAAGGGGGTCAACTACTCAGCCCTGAGGACCGGGCTTGCCGGTTCGGTCCTTGGGGCTTTGTTTGCGCTCCCGACTGCCCGCTACGGCGGGGCGGTCACGGGTCGCATCCACCCGCCCTCACGCTATGTGGGGGCGGGTTGGGGCATGTTGACGAATACCCACGCCGAGCGTGCGCGGTCGCGCACGTTGACCCCGGCGACGTGGTCGGCGGGCCCAGCGAGGCCGCACCGACGACAGCAGAAATGGTCCCGAGCGGGCCGGTTGGCCCGCGCGGTGTGGCCGCAGCGCGGGCAGCGCTGCGAGGTGTAGGCCGGATCCACCTCGATGAACGGCACGCCGGCACGGCGGGCCTTGTAGGCGATGAACGCGCCCAACTGGTGGAAGGGCCAACAGGACAGGCGTGCCCGCTGGTCGCGAGGAACCGTGACCCGTCCGCGGATCCCACTCAGCTCTTCGAGTGCGATGCCGCGTCCGGTGCGTGCCGCGACGGCAACGACCTGTTTGGCGATCTTGTGGTTGACGTGCCGAGCGTGCCGCGCCTCCCGGCGAGCCCGCTTCTTCAACCGCCTGGCGGCCGACCGGGTGCGTTTGGCCTGGAGTTCGGCGCGTTTGCGGGCCTGCCACCGCCGGTACCGGGAAAGGCGGCGACCTTGATGGTTGTCACCGTCGCTGGTGGTGGCAAGGTTGACGATGCCACGGTCCACCCCCACCCAGTCAGCGGGTTCCTGCACTTCCGGTTCGGGGACGTCGCAGGTGGCGAGCAAGAACCATTTCCCGTCCCGGCGGATGAGGTCGGATTCGCCCCTGCGGTGCGCGGCCAGCATCTTGGCCTGGTCGGGTGAGCAGGCGAACCGCAGGTTCCTGCACCGCCCCGCCACCGTCCAGATGCTGACGGTGCCCGCGTCCAACTGCCATGACAGGCACCGGTCGTCGTAGGTGTGCGCGGCGTCGGAGCGGAACACGATCGGTTTGGATGCGGCCTTGCGGCGGCGCTTGGATGCCGGGCCGCCGAGGTTGCCGTTGCGGATGTTGGCGCGGAGGGTGGTGTAGGCGTCCACGACCCGTTTGATCACGTGCTGGGCGGCCTGGGCGCCCAGCCCGCCGGCTTTGAGGTCTGCGTAGCACAGCGTCCGCAGAGGCAGTTCACGGCCGCGCAGCCCGAACAGCTCGAACGCCACGGCCGCCACCTGGTTGGCGGCGGTGTTGACGTGATGGAGGGTGTCAGTCAGCGCCGCCGCCTGCTCGGGCGTCGGCAGCAGCTTCACCTGCACCACCAGTTTCACATTCTGTGACTGTATCATTACATTCATTGAGATGTCTGGGGACCGACCTGGGTGACGCTGACGCGCCGCGTGCCTCGGAAGCGATTTTCTTCCGGCCCGGAAGACCGAGGTTCCTAATGAAAGCCCGCGAGTCGCCATCCGGGAGACTTGGTGCCTGGTAGCCGCCGCCAGGTGAGCACTATAGGTTCCTGGACGCCAGAGTCCTGTGGCGAGATCGTGCCAGCGCCTCGCTCGTGAGCGGCTCGACCGGCCCGGCCTCGCGGCCATCCCCTATCTGGTGCTGGATGTGCCCGGCAAGCGTCGGCCCCGTCGCAACGCGATCAGGGCACTGCAAACCCATTGAGGGGACGTCGTCGAAGCCGCTCGCGTCTACGGTGACGAGGCCGGGGGGCGCGGCGCAGCCCTCCTCGCCGCCGCGCCTGCCCAGCCTCCGTACAAGCCGCCGCTCCCCAAGTGGCTGAACCTGGACACCTGCCCCGTCCGGCGCTGAAGGGCGGCGGGGAACTGCCGTCCGACGCGGTCCGCGACCTGCTGCTCGCCTTGTCTGCGCCGCCGAGCCGGGGCATCGACGTCACACCGGTCACGGACGGCGCCGCCGAGATCTGCGAGCCGGAGTCGCTCACTGCCTTCGCCTAGACCCTGTTCGAGCATGGCGGGATGCCGGGATGCGGGCCGCAGCGGGTTCGTCCTGTCCATGCTGGGACGGTTCGGCGACGACGCGACCGCCCGCCGTCTCGCCCCACTGCTGCAGGAGTGGCCGGGGCAGAGCGGCGGCCGCCACCGCGCCGCCCAAGGGCTCGGCGTGTTCGTCGAGATCGGCAGCGACGCCGCCCTGGCGCAGCTGAACGGGATCGCGCAGAAAGTGCCGGTACAAGGGCCTGCAAGCGGAAGCGGAGGACCGGCTCTCGGACATCGCGGAACGTCGCTGCCTGACCGCCGACCAGCTCGCCGACCGGCTCGTCCCCGACTTCGGCTTGGACGCCGACGGCCGGCTGACCCTCGACTACGGGCCGCGCAGCTTCACCATCGGCTTCGACGAACAGCTCAAACCGACCATCTCCGATGAGAACGGCAAGCCCCGCAAGTCACTGCCCAAACCCGGCGTGAAGGACGACCCCGACCTCGCGTCCACCGCCTACAAGCGCTTCGCGGAACTGAAGAAGGACGTCCGCGAGGTGGCGTCCGTCCAGGTCGCGCGCCTTGAGTCGTCCATGGTGCAGGGCAGGGGATGGACGGCCGCCGAGTTCGGCGAGTTCGTCGTCCGGCACCCGCTGATGTGGCACCTGGCCCGCCGCCTCGTCTGGCTGAGCGACGGCGATCAGGCGTTCCGCCTCGCCGAGGACCGGACGTGCGCCGACCTGAACGACGAATCGGTGAAGCTCCCCCAGCCGTTCCCGCAGCTCGGCCGTCCCGTCCTCACCCTGGCCGACGGCGAGGGGAAGGACGGCCGGCTGGAGCGGTTCGAGGGCCTGACCGTCCCGACCGGGAAGCTCCTCGGCCTCACCCGGACGTCCTGGCGGCGTGGGGCACCGCAGGACAACGGCATCGAACACTGGATCACCTGGGAGCTCGCCCCGGACGCACCCGTCGTGGTCGACCTGAGCCCCGGAATCGCGGTCGGCTATGTGGAGCTGAACCCGGAGCAAACGATCGAGCGGGTCCGGGCCGAGAACAGCTTCGACGACATCGACCCGGTCCTCGTCTCCGAACTCCTCACCGACCTGACGAGCCTCACCGCTCCCTAGGCGAAGGGGACGGCAGGGCCTGGAGGACGTCCGCGACGAGATCCTGGGTGTCCTCGATGCCGGCCGAGAAACGGACGAATCCCGGTTCGACGGCGTCGCCGCCCCAGCGTCCGCGCCGTTCCGCGGAACTGTGCACGGCGCCGAAACTGGTGGCCTGCATGACGAGCCGGAGCGACCCGAGGAACCGTTCGGCGGCCTCTTCGCTCGGCAGCGTGAACGAAACGACGCACCCGAACCGCCGCATCTGCCGGGCCGCGACCGCGTGCGCCGGATCGTCCGGCAACCCCGGATACCTGAGCCCTGAAACCCGCCCCCGCAACGCCTCGGCCACCGCCAGCGCATTGGCGGCCTGCCGCTCCAGCCTCAGTTGCAGGGTGGCCAGCGACCGGTGCGCCAGCCAAGCTTCCATTGGCCCAGGAATGGCGCCCACGGTCTTGCGCCAGAACCGGACTGCCTCGGCCAGCTCCGGATCGCGCGTAGCGACATGCCCGATCAGCAAATCGCCGTGCCCGCTCAAAGCCTTGGTGTCACTCGCGACGGAGAAATCGGCGCCCAAATCCAAGGGCCGCTGCCCCAACGGCGTGGCCAGCGTGTTGTCCACCGCCACCAGCGCTCCCGCCGCATGCGCGGCCTCGACGACCCGCGCGATATCGCACACGTCCAGACCCGGGTTGGACGGCGACTCCAGCCAGACCAGCCGGGCTCCGCCCACCAACGCGATCTGCGCGTCCCCGGCGGTGGGCGCCATCCGCACCACCGCCCCGTACGACTCCAGCCGCTCTTTCAACACCCGCGTCACCTGGTAGCAGTCGCCCGGCATGACGACGACGTCGCCGACCCGCACCTGCGACAGGAGTACGGCCGACACGGCGGCCATTCCCGACGAGAAGGAAACGACCTCGGCGCCGCCTTCAAGCTCCCCGATCGCCCCCTCCAGGAGCGTCCACGTCGGATTGGTGTCCCGCCCGTACGTGTAAGGCCCGCTCGCCTCACCGGCCAGGTGAAAATGCGACGCGAAAACCGGCCCCGGCAGGCTCGGTGCGTAGTTCTCCGCCTCCGGCCGCCCGGCCCCGACGGCCAGCGTCCCGTCTCCGATCCCCATCCGCGCCTCCCGGTCGGCAATGAACCCGATCGCCGGTTCCCTTACCCGCTCGGGGGTTCGCGCAGCCCGACCGGTGATCTTTTGTCGGCGTGCTCCTCTAGCGTTGGCGCCATGGAAGACCACCTCCCCGATGAGGGCGCTCTGGCGATCCCGGACGCCTGGCGGCGCACCCTGCACCCGCGCCGCGGCGGCGTCCCTGGCCCGCGGATCAAGCTGGACGCGTCGGCGCCGGCCACCGTCCGCGCCCTCATCGAGGAGACCGGCGCAAGGATCGAGTCGCTGATCGAGAGCCGGTACGGGGACCCGGCGCTCAGCGAGGCCGCACGCCGGTACTTGAACGGCGCGGACGACCCCGCCGGTGCGGGTGCGGTCGCGGCCGTCACCGCGCCCAGCGGCAACGCCGAAGAGCGGGACCGGACGCACCGCGCATTCGTCGACGCGTGGACGGCCGGGCACGGGCTCCCGTTCACCGCGTGCGCACTGGTGGAACTGGCCGCGATGAGGCAGCGCCGTGCAGGCACCGTGCGCTACCGGGGCCGCGACGACCTCGGCGGCATGGTGCTGGAGACCGCGCGGCGCGTCCGCTCCCTGCTGGCCGCCGCGGACGACACCGACTACGCCGAGGCCGAGCGCCGCCTGGAAGCGCACCGGACGTCGCCGATGGCGCGGTGGGTCGTGTCGTACCTCGTCCCGACCCGGCACGACTGGGTGGACGAGTGCACCACCGCCCGCCTCGACCACGCGCTGCGCACGCTGCGGTTCCTCGCAGTCGGGACCGCCGCACACCTCGGGACCCCGCCGCCCGGCCTGTACTACGGGGAGGCGAGCCGGGCACTGCTGGCGACCCTGCTGGACGGGATCGGCGCGGACGCGCTGCCCTTCCTCCTCCACAACATCGACGACTCCTACATCGACAGCCGTTCCGCGAAGATGCTGTTCGAGGCGGTCGCCGTGCTGCCGTCCGACGATGCGTTCCGCGCGATCCTGGACCGTCTCGACCGCAGGCACGCGCGTGCCGCGCTGCACGACGCGATGGCGAGGTTCCCGGTGCGGGCGCTGCGGCTGCTGGCGCGTGCGGGTGCCGACGACCTGCTGAAGGAGCACGTCCAGGTCCATGCCGAGGTGGTCGCGGCGGTGCTGCCGGGCCTGCCGGACGACGTGCGCGCGGTCGTGGAGCCGCTCGCGGCGGCGTCCGTCCGCGTCCCGGACGCCCCGCCGGAAATGCTCCCGGGCTTCCTCGCGGCTCCACCCTGGGGCGGCGAGGCGCGGCCCCTGGTGCCCGGACTGGCACCGCCGCGCACCCGCACGATCCGCTGGCTGGACGGCGAACGCGACGAATGGCTGAACAACCCCGTCGCCGGGATCCCCGAGCCGGACGCCACGGACTGGGTCGCGCTCGCCGAGACCTGCCGCGACGGCGGCGACTGGCGCGCCGAGGCACGGCTCATGGTGCACGGCCCCGAAGACGTGGTCCGCCCGCTGCTCGCGGACTGGTCCAGTTCGGGCTGGCGGGCCTGGAGTTGGATGCGGATCGTCATCGCCAGGTACGAACTGGACGCGCTGCCCCTCGCGCTGCGGCTCGCGGCGGACGAGCCGGCGAGCCGGTGCGACCTGCTGCTGCCCTACCTCGACGCCGGCGTCGCCGCGCTGATGGGCGAATGGTCGACCAGGCGCGACAAGGTCGCCGCCACGGCCCGCGCCTGGCTCGACCGGCACGGCCTGGACGCCGTCCCGTTCCTGGTCCCGGCCGCGCTCGGCGCCCGCGGGAAGGGCCGGCGCGCCGCCGAGAGCGCGCTCCGCCACCTGAGCCTGCGGCACGACCCGGACGCCATGGTGGCGGCGGCGCCGGAAGCCGCGGACGGTCTCCGCGCCCTGCTCGCCGCGCACCCCGCGCAGACCGGCCTGCTCAAGCGCCCGAAGATCGGCGACTGGCTGAACCCGGCCGCGCTCCCGCAGGTCCTGCTGCGCGGACGCGAGCACGCCCTGCCACCGGAGGCGACCCGCACCCTGGCCGAGCTGCTGGCGCTCCGGACCCCGCACGGCATGGCCGAGATCGAGGGCGCGTGCGACTCCGGCTCGCTGGCCGGATGGGGCTGGGCGGTGTTCGGAAGATGGCGGGACGCGGGCGCCCCGGCCAGGGACGGCTGGGCGCTGGCGCAGCTCGGCCGGACCGGCGACGACGCGACCGTCCGCCGCCTCGCCCCGGTCATCCGGGCCTGGCCGGGGACGGGCGGCCACAGCAAGGCGGTCGCGGGCCTGGACGTGCTCGCCGAGATCGGCACCGAGGTCGCCCTGATGACGCTGCACGGCATCGCGCTGCGCGTGAAGTTCACCGGGCTGCGGGCCGCCGCCGAGGAACGGCTGCACCAGGTCGCGGCCGGGCTCGGGCTGTCCACCGAGCAGCTCGCCGACCGGCTCGTCCCGTCCTTCGGGCTGGAAGCGGACGGGTCCCTCACCCTCGACTACGGGCCGCGCCGCTTCACCATCGGGTTCGACGAGCAGCTCAAACCGTACGTCGCGGACGAGACCGGCAAGCGGCGCAAGACCCTCCCGAAGCCCGGCGCGAAGGACGACCCCGACCTCGCGCCCGCCGCGTACCAGCGGTTCACCGGCCTGAAGAAGGACGTCCGCACCGCCGCGTCCGACCAGCTCCGCCGCCTCGAACGCGCCATGGTCGCGGAACGGCGCTGGACCGCCGCCGAGTTCCGCCGCCACCTGGCCGGGCATCCGCTCGTCCGGCACATCGCCCGCCGCCTGGTCTGGGTCGCCGAGGACGGCGACAAGGCGGCCACGTTCCGGATCGCCGAGGACGGGACGTTCGCCGACGCCGCCGATGACGCCTTCACCCTCGCCGGGTCCGCCCGCGTGGGCATCGCCCACCCGCTGCACCTGGACGTCGGCGCCTGGTCGGAGGTGTTCGCCGACTACGAGATCCTTCAGCCGTTCCCGCAGCTGGGCCGTCCCGTCCATGCCCTGACCGGCGAGGAGCGGGAGAGCGGGCGGCTGGCCCGGTTCGAGGGCCTCAAGGTGCCGTTCGGGAAGGTGCTCGGCCTGGTCCGGCTCGGCTGGGAGCGCGGCGAGCCGCAGGATGCGGGCGGCGAGCGGTGGATCTCCCGCCGTGTCGCCGCCGGCCGCTACGTTGTCATCGACCTGGATCCGGGCATCTCGGTCGGCGCCGTCGACGCGTCGGGCGACCACCAGACGCTCCGGTACGTGTGGCTCGCCACCGAACCCGACGACTACCGGCCCCGCACGGGAACTCCGCTGACCTTCGGGGAACTGGACGACGTCATCGCGTCCGAGATCCTCGCCGACCTGGAAACCCTCGCGGAAGCCGCGAACTGAGCACCCCGGAAAAGGAACGATGAGCGACGACACCAACGAGTACCAGCGGCCCCCGGCCGAGGTCAGGTTCGCCGATGAGCTCGACCGGCTTCGGGATGACGACTCCGGGCCGCGGCCGCCGGGGTGGGCGCTGAGCCTGACGGCGGCGCGGCGGTTCATCGTGGGGGACGACGCGCTCGGCGTGACCCGCAAGTTCGTCGGGGACACCGCGCTCATCGACCGGGCGCTCGTGACCCTCGCCACGAGCCGCGGGCTGATGCTCGTCGGAGAGCCGGGGACGGCGAAGTCGCTGCTGTCGGAGCTGATCGCGGCGGCCGTCAGCGGGACGTCCACGCTGACGATCCAGGGCGGCGCGGCCACCACCGAAGACCAGATCAAGTACTCGTGGAACTACGCGCTGCTCGTCGCGGAGGGGCCGTCTACGCGGTCGCTGGTGCCGGCGCCGCTGCACACCGGGATGGCCGAGGGGAAGGTCGTCCGGTTCGAGGAGATCACCCGCTGCCCGCTGGAGGTGCAGGACTCGCTGCTTTCGCCGCTGTCCGACCGGGTTCTCGCGATTCCGGAGCTGAGCGGGAAGGAGGCGATGGTGTTCGCGCGGGACGGGTTCAACGTCATCGCGACCGCCAACACCCGCGACCGGGGCGTCAACGAGATGAGCGCGGCGCTCAAGCGGCGGTTCAACTTCGAGACCGTGTTCCCGATCGCCGACTTCGGCACCGAGCTGGACCTGGTCGAGCAGGAGGCGCGGCGGCTGCTGGAGCACAGCGGCGTGCAGGCCCCGCCGCGCCGGGACGTCCTCGAAGTGCTGGTCACCACGTTCCGGGAGCTGCGCGACGCCACCACCGAGGACGGCCGGGCCATGGACCGGCTGTCGGCGGTGATGAGCACGGCGGAGGCGGTGTCGGTCGCGCACCAGGTCGGGGTCCGGGGCTGGTTCCTGCGCGGCGAGCCGGGCGGCGCCGCCGACATCGTCGAGTGCCTCGCCGGGACCGCCGCCAAGGACAGCCCCGACGACCTGGCCCGGCCGCGCCGCGACGCCGCCGGGCGGCGAGGACACCGACAGCAAGGAGCCGCGGCCATGAACTCCGCGGTCGACGACAAGGGGTGGAACGGCTCGATGGACGACGGTACGAACCGGCTCGGCTGGATGCTGGACGACGCGCTGCGGATGCCGGAGACCCGCTACGCGGTCCTGCTGTCGGCCGACGGGCTGCTGATGGCGCACTCCGAGCGGATCGGCCGGGACGAGGCGGAGCGGCAGGCGGCCGGCATGGCGGGCCTGCAGTCGCTCGCCCGCAGCACCGCCGAGTTCTGCGGCGACGCGGGCAGCACCTGGCGGCAGACGGTGAACGAGTTCGACGACGGCTACGTGTTCCTCGTCGCGGCCGGCCCCGGCGCCTACCTCGCGGTGTCGGCGACGCAGCACGTGGACATGGAGACCGTGTCGTTCCGGCTGCAGGAACTCGTGCAGCGGCTGGGCAAGGAGCTGACCAGCCCGCCGCGACCCGGCGCGGGCAGTCCCGCATGACCCCGCGCAGGAACGAGCGCGCGCTGGTGCGCCCGCACGTCGTCACCGGCGGCCGGGCGCACCCGACCCGCAACGTGTTCGACCTCGTCACGCTCGTCATCGCCACCGGCGACCTGCCCCGCACCGGCCTCTCCCCGGAGAAGCTCCGCATCGTCTCGCTGTGCCGGGGCGGCGCGCTGTCGGTCGTCGAGATCTCCGGGCACCTCGGGCTGCCCGTCGGGGTCGTCAAGGTGCTGCTCTCCGACCTCGTCGACAGCGGGCACCTCACCACCCGGGCGGCCGCGCCCGCCGCACAGCAGCCGAAGGCCCGGCTCCTTCAGGAGGTGCTCGATGGACTCCGCGCCCGCCTCTGACCCGTCCTACGTGCGCGACAGCGTCCGGACGGCCGTCAAGGTCCTCATCGTGGGGCACTTCGCCGTCGGCAAGACCACCTACGTCGGGACGCTGTCGGAGATCCGCCCGCTGCGCACCGAGGAGCGGATGACGCAGGCCGGCGCGGCCATCGACGACCTCGCCGGCATCCGCGACAAGACGACCACCACCGTCGCGATGGACTTCGGCCGCCTCACCCTCAGCGACGACCTCGTCCTGTACCTGTTCGGCGCGCCCGGCCAGCAGCGCTTCACCCGGCTGTGGGACGACCTGGCGCGCGGCGCGCTCGGCGCGCTGATCCTCGTCGACACCGCGCGGCTCAAGGAGTCGTTCGACGTCATGGACCTCGTGGAGAAGCAGGGCCTCCCGTACGCGGTGGCCGTCAACCACTTCGACGGCTCGCCCGTCTTCCCCGACGCCGAGGTGCGCGAGGCCCTCGACCTCGCCCCCGGGACGCCGCTCGTCAGCTGCGACGCCCGCGACCGCAGGTCGTCCACCGAGGCGCTGATCTCGCTCGTCGACCACCTCCTCACCCTGGATCGGGAACCCGCATGACCGAAGCCGAGCGCATCCCCCTGTACGGCCCCGAGTACGCGCGGAACCCGGCCGCCGCCTATGCCCGGATGCGCGCCCACGGCGACCTCGCGCCCGTCGAGCTGGCCCCCGGCGTCCCGGCGACGCTGGTCATCGGGTACGAGGCGGCGCTGGAGATCCTCCGCGACCCGGACATGTTCCCGCGCTGCAGCGAGGTGTGGGAGGAGGAGGTCGGCCCGAGCTGCCCGGTGCTGCCGATGATGATGTCGCGACCGAACGCGCTGTTCACCAACGGCTCCGTCCACGCGCGGCTCCGGTCGGTGATCGTCGACAGCCTGGGGCGCGTCGACCCGGTGTCGCTGCGCGACCACGTCCAGGACAGCGCGGACGCCCTCATCGACCGGTTCGCGGCCGACGGCAAGGCCGACCTCATCGGCCAGTACGCTCGGACGCTGCCGCTGCTGGTGTTCAACCAGATGTTCGGCTGCCCGCGCGACATCGGCGACAAGCTCGTCCGGGGCATGAGCGCCCTCTTCGACGCCGAGGGCGCCGAGGAGGGCAACGCGCTGCTCGTGCAGGCCACCGGCGAGCTCATCGCGCACAAGCGGCGGACGCCGGGCGCGGACGTGACGTCGTGGATGATGCGGCACCCCGCCGAACTCGACGACATGGAGATGGCGCACCAGATCACGCTGCTCGTCGGCGCGGGCACCGAGCCGGAGCAGAACCTCATCGCCAACGGCATCCTGCTGCTGCTGTCGGACGACCGGTTCGGCGGCGACCTGTCCGGCGGCAGCATGCCCGTCGAGGACGCCCTGGACGAGATCCTGTGGACCGACCCGCCGATGGCGAACTACGGGACGACGTTCCCCCGCCACGACATCGACTTCCACGGGCACACGCTGCCCGCCCACCAGCCCGTCCTGATCAGCTACGGCGCGGCGAACACCGACCCGTCCCGGGCGGTCGCCGACCGGAAGGGCAACCGCGCGCACCTGTCCTACGCCGGCGGGCCGCACACCTGCCCGGCGAAGAGCCACTCGCGGCTGATCGCGTCCGCCGCCATCGAGGTGCTCCTCGACCGGCTGCCCGACCTGGACCTCGCCGTCCCGAGGGACGCGCTGGAGTGGCGGCCGGGCCCGTTCCACCGCGCCCTGGTCGCCCTGCCCGTCACCTTCCCGCCGGCGGAGAGCCGCCCCTGACCGACCCGTCCCCGGCGGACCCGTCCGTGGCGGCGCGCAGCGCGCCGAGCACGGCCGTCAGCTGCGTGATCAGGCCGGCCACGCTGGTCTGGTCCACGCCGTTGACGGTGACGGTGCGCAGCTCGTCCGGCTTCGGCAGCCGCGCCATGATCTCCGGCAGCGAGGCGATGAGCCGCGCCTGCACCGCCGCGGGCGTCCGGTCGTTCTCGATCCCGGCGCGGGCGGTCTCCCGCTCCAGCTTCAGCAGGGCCAGCTCGTGCCGGGACCGCGCCGCGGACTCGGCGAGGGCCAGCTCGCCCTCGGTGCGGAGCCGCGCGAGCTCGTGGTCGCGCTCGATGCGCAGCCGCCCCGTCTCCGCCTCCTCCGCGTGCCGCTCGCGCTCCATCCGCAGCGCGTGCCGCGTCGTCTCCGTCTCCAGCTCGGCGACCTCGCGGGCGTCGTCGTGCTCGCGCCGGGCGCGGCGCAGCCTCTCGGCCGCCTCCGCCTCGAACAGCCGCGACTCGTTGGCCGCGCGCAGCTCGGCCAGCTCCCGCTCGTGGTCCAGCCGCTGCGACTCCGTGGTCCGCGCGGCCGCCATCTCGCGCTGCCCGACGACCTCCCCGGCCGCCAGCTCGGCCAGCCGCGCGACCTGCTCCTGCTCGGCCCGGTACGGCTTCTGCAGGTTCTCCCACAGCTTGGACGAGCTGACCACGGCCTCCTTGATCTGCACGGTGACGATGCGCAGCCCGAGCCCCTGGTCGCTCGTGTCCTCCCCCTCCGCCACCGCGCGCAGCCGGGCCGTCAGCTCCTCGATGATGGGCTGCTTGTCGCTGAGGACGTCCCGCACCCCCATCGTGGAGACCTTGTCCTTGATCGCCGCTTCGGCCTGCTCGCGGAGCTGCAGGTTCACCAGCCGCATCGGGTCGTCGGCGTCGCCGAAGTCGAGCTTGCGGTAGGCGGTCCCGAAGTCCTGGATGATCCACTGGACGTAGCCCTGGACGAGCACGCCCTGCAGCTCGCCGCAGATGCAGTACGCGTTGATGAGGATCGTCTGCGTCGCGCCCGGCACCACGATGAACGAGTCGGTGGACGGGTTGAACCGGAACGACACGCCGAGCCCGATGTGCAGCGGCTCGGCCCGTCCGCGCCGGGTGTGCACGACGAACGCGTTCGGCGGGACGAGCACGTTCTTCCACCGCCAGAACCCGGTGATCCGCACGTCCACCGGGCCGGGCGCGGTGCGGTCGCCCGCCGCGGCGCGCCCGGCCCGGTGGCTGTCCCTCACACACACCCGCAGCGGC
>NZ_JABXFD010000099.1 GCF_013372625.1 Actinomadura sp. BRA 177 | reverse complement strand
GCGTGGGGGCGCTCTGTTCGGACGGCCGGTCGGGGTTGTCTGCCATCTGCGGCCTCCTTCACCGGGGGCTGTGCCGGGGGCGGACGGGGGTGATCGTCCTTGGCGTCGGGGTGGGGTGTTCGGGTGCTGTGTTTTCCCTGGTCATCTGGTTTGTGGCCGGGGGCTCGGGTATATCGAAATCACGGTCCCGTGCTCTCCTACTCGGATCCCGTCGCATCGCCACTACCAGGAGAGCGCGGGTCCTTTCCTGTGTCCAGCCCCTTACCCTGTGGGACGTGCTTGATCTCGTTCCTCCCGATTCGTCCGACGCGGGGTTCTCCGTCGGTTTCGACCTCGACCTGACCCTGGCCGACACGCGGGCCGCGATCGGCGCCGTGTACGCCGCCCTGGCCGCGGAGACGGGCGTCCCGATCGACACCGCGGCCGTGGTGGGACGCATCGGGCCGCCGCTGGAGGAGGAGCTGGCGTACTGGTTCCCGGCCGCCGAGGTGCCGGTGATGGCGGCCCGATACCGGGCGATCTACCCCGATATCGCGATCCCGGCGACCGTCCTCATGCCGGGCGCCGTCGCCGCGCTGGACGCGGTGCGGGCCAGGGACGGACGCGTGGTCGTCGTGTCGGGCAAGAACCAGGTCGACACCGAGCGGACCGTCCGGTTCCTCGGGTTGCGGGCGGACGCCGTGGTGGGCGGCCTGTTCGGCGCCGAGAAGGGCGTGGCGCTGCGCGAGCACGGCGCCCGCGCCTACATCGGCGACCACACCGGCGACGTGGACGCGGCGCGCGCCGCGGAGGCGGTGGCGGTGGCCGTCGCCACCGGCGCGTTCGACTCGGCGGCGCTCACCGCGTACGGCGCGGACGTCGTCCTGCCGGACCTGCTGGCCTTCCCGGAGTGGCTCGGCGGATTCCGGGCAGCCTGATCTGCGACGCGATATCCAGGTGCCGTTGCCGGACGTCCCGGATAGCGTCTGAGGCGTTGCCCCGCGGGGCCTCGCAGGGGGTACCCGGCTTGTTCGCCGGCCCACCGCGAGGCACTAATCTTGGGGGCGATTCAGGACGATTACCGAACGAGGTCTCCGGTGCCGACTGGCAAGGTCAAGTGGTACGACTCCGACAAGGGGTTCGGCTTCCTCACCCGCGATGACGGCGGGGAGGTCTTCGTGCACTCATCGGCGCTACCGGGCGGCGTCACGTCGCTGCGGCCGGGCCAGCGCCTGGAGTTCGGCGTGGTCGAGGGGCGCCGCGGCCAGCAGGCCCTGCAGGTCCGGGTGCTGGAATCGCTGCCGTCGGTGGAGAAGACGATCGCCAAGCAGCGGCGCAAGAAGCCGGACGAGATGGTCGTCATGACCGAGGACCTCATCGGGCTGCTGGACCGGATCTCCAACACCTACCGGCGCGGCAAGCACCCGTCCCCGGCGGAGGCCAAGAAGATCGCGACGGTGCTGCGCGCGGTCGCCGACGACCTGTCCCCTTGAGCAAGGATGCTCCTATGGATGTCAAGCGGCGAGTTCAAGATCGTTTGTTGTGATGATCTGGTAGAGCTCGCGGGCGATGTAGCGCTTGAGGCATCGGATGATCTCTTTCTTGGACAGTCCTTCCTTGGTGC
>NZ_JABXFD010000342.1 GCF_013372625.1 Actinomadura sp. BRA 177 | reverse complement strand
CCTGCGCGCGGTCGGCGGCGTGAGAGGGGTATAAGAGACAGCGCCCACCGCGCCAACGGCCACGCGGCCCCCCGCCTGGGCCACCCCCTCGACGCCCACACCGAGGACTACGCCGAGATCTGAGCGGCCTCGCCGGGGTTAGGCGGGGCCCATTACTACTCGTTCGGTGGCTAGGCGGGCTTCGGCGGCTTGGCGTAGGAAGACGCCGAAGACTGCGGGGCGGGACTGGAGGAGTTCCAGGCGGCCTCCGTCCACCACGGCGAGGGAGCGGGCCAGGTAGAGGCCCAGGCCGGTGCCGTGGGCGCCGCTCACGCTGCGGTCGAAGATGCGGGGTTCCAGTTCGGGTGGGATTCCGGTGCCTTCGTCGCCGATCTCCACGACTACCGAGCCGGCGCCTGGTTTGGTGTGAATTGTCACGGTTCCGGCTCCGTGGGCCAGGGAGTTCTCCAGGAGTGTTGCGACTATCTGGGAGAGGCCTTCGGGGTTGGTGAGGCCTACCAGGCCCTGTTCGCCGATTATGCGGACGTCCCGTCCTACCTTGCGGAAGCTGGGGCGCCACTCCTCGACCTGCTGGGTGATCACCTCGTCGATCGGGGACGGGACGGCGCCGCCGGTCGGGTCGTGCCGGGCTCGGGCGAGGAGCTGCTCGACGACGGCGACGAGGCGTTCGGCCTGGGCGACGGCCGCCTCGCCCTCTTCGCGGACGACGTCGGGGTAGTCGGCGGCCTCGATCATCTCCTCCAGGCGCATGGACAGCGCGGTCAGCGGCGTGCGGAGCTGGTGGCTGGCGTCGGTGGCGAACTGGCGGCCGGCGACGACCAGGTCGGTGATGCGGACGGCGCTGCGGTCCAGCACCTCGGCGACCTGGTCGATCTCCGGGATGCCGTAGCGGCGGGGGCGCGGGCGGGCGTTGCCGCTGCCGAGCCGGTCGGCGGTCTCGGCGAGCTCGCGCAGCGGCAGCATGAACTTGCGGGCCTGCACCATCGCCAGGCCGACGGTGACGGCGACGCCGAGCAGCGCCAGGCCGGCGATCAGCAGGATCAGCCGCAGCGCGGCGTCGCGGACCTCCGACGCCGGGCGCGACACCCGGACGCGGACCGCGCCGTGCGTCGCGGTGGCGGTGAGGGCGCGGCCGCGTTTCGGCGGGCCGGCGGTGAGGGTGCGGCCGTCCGGCAGCGTGACGGAGATGTGCCGGCCGGGGTACTCGCGGGCGATGATCGCGCCGGTGACGGGTTGCGGTTTCTCCAGGGCGTACCCGACGCTGCCGGCGATGGAGGACGCCTCCCGGTCGAGCGACCGGCCGGCCTCCTCGTAGACGAGCTTGTGGGCGGCGTAGGCGAGGGGTATGCCGAGCAGGAGGATCGCGACCACCGCCACCGCGAGCGTCGACAGGAGGAGTCGGCGCCTCATCAGGGCTCCTTCGAGGGTGGGGCCGCGGCGCGCGCGGCACGGGGCCGGGGGCCTCTCGGGAAGGTCCCCGGCCGTCCCGCGCGGCCGCGGCGGCCGGTGCTAGTCGCCGCGCTCGAACCGGAAGCCGACGCCCCGCACCGTGGTGATGTAGCGGGGGCTGCCGGCGTCGTCGCCGAGCTTGCGGCGCAGCCAGGAAATGTGCATGTCGAGGGTCTTGGTGGAACCCCACCAGTTGGTGTCCCACACCTCGCGCATGATCTGTTCGCGGGTCACGACCTTGCCGGCGTCCCGGACGAGGACGCGCAGCAGGTCGAACTCCTTGGTGGTCAGCTGGAGCTCCTGCTCGCCCATCCAGGCGCGGCGCGACTCGGCGTCGATCCGCACCCCCTGGACGATCGGGGTCTCGGTGCTGCCCCGGCGCAGCAGCGCGCGCACCCGGGCGAGCAGCTCGGCCAGCCGGAACGGCTTGGTCACGTAGTCGTCGGCGCCCGCGTCGAGCCCGACGACGGTATCGACCTCGTCGGCCCGGGCGGTCAGGATCAGGATGGGCACGCCGTGCCCCTCGGCCCGTACCCGGCGGGCCACCTCAAGGCCGTCCAGCTCGGGAAGGCCGAGATCCAGGACGATCAGGTCCACACCGCCGCCGAGCGCCCGCTCCAGCGCCTGCGGGCCGTCCGGGCTTACTTCGACGGTGTACCCCTCGCGACGCAGCGCGCGGGCGAGAGGCTCGGAGATGGACGTGTCGTCCTCGGCGAGCAGTACTGAGGTCATGAACCGATCGTATGACCATTCTTGACCATTACCGGGCCGCCTCCGCGCTCTTGACCTGCGGTTTGCCACTCGTAGTACATTCGCGAACACGACATAGGCGGCAGTACCCGGGTCTACACCGCATTACGCGTGCGTACGGGTCAGTGAAAAACCGCGATCGAGGCGGCCGGAAGCTCCAGCGCGCCCGTTCCGGAATCGCCGAGTCCGTCGACATCGAGGCGAATTGCCGGATCCGATGCGAGCAGCAACCGCGGGCGGCCACCGGCGGACGCGGCCGGGAGGACGACGGGGACCCCGCCGGCGTTCGCCGCCACGCAGACCTCGCCGCGCCACATCATCAGCCAGCGCGCCCCGTTCTCGTCCAGCTCGACCCTCGTCGCGGTCAGCCGAGGGTCGTTCAACTCGGGCCGGGTGCGGCGCAGCGAGATCAGGGCGCGGTGCCATTCGAGCAGGTCAGCGTGATGCGGGTCGTCGGGCTCGGCCCAGTCGAGGACGGAGCGGCGGAACGTGTCCACAGCCTGTGGATCGGGAACCTCGCCCGTCCAGCCGTGCCGCGAGAACTCCCGCCGGCGTCCCTCGCTGACCGCGCGCGCCAGGTCGGGGTCCTGGTGGTCGGTGAAGTAGCACCACGGAGTGGACGCGCCCCACTCCTCGCCCATGAAGAGCATCGGCGTGAACGGCGCGAGCAGAAGCAGTGCAGCGCCCACTTTGAGCAAGCCTGGGGACGGCAAGAGGGTGCCGATGCGGTCGCCCGAGGCGCGGTTGCCCACTTGGTCGTGGTTCTGCAGAAAGCCGAGGAAACGGTGTGCGGGTGTTTCCCGGACGTTCACCGGACGCCCGTGATGCCGTCCCCGGTAGGCGGACATGGTCCCGTCGTGGACGAAAACCTTGGTAAGGGCCTTCTTCAGCGTTTCCAGCGAACCGAAGTCGCAGTAGTACCCCTGCCGTTCGCCGGTGAGGGCCGCATGCAGGGCGTGGTGGAAGTCGTCGCTCCACTGCGCGTCCAGGCCGTATCCACCGGCTTCCCTGGACGTCACCAGGCGCGGGTCGTTCAGGTCGGATTCGGCGATGAGAAACAACTCGCGCCCAAGATGAGCGGACTCCGCGGCCACCGCACGTCCCATTTCTTCGAGGATGTGCACCGCGCTGTGGTCGGTGATTGCGTGGACGGCGTCGATCCGCAGCCCGTCGAAGTGGTAGTTGCGCAGCCACATCAGCGCGTTCTGCACGACGAACGCGCGAACCCCGTCCGAGCCCTCCTGGTCGAAGTTCACCGCATCGCCCCAGGGGGTGGCGTGGGCGCTGGTGAAGTACGGGCCGAAGCTCCCGAGCCGATTCCCGTCCGGGCCGAGGTGGTTGTAGACGACGTCGAGGATGACGGCCAGGCCGCGCGCATGGGCGGCGTCCACGAATCGCTTCAACCCGTCCGGACCGCCATACGGCTCATGCGGCGCCCATAGGTGGACGCCGTCGTACCCCCATCCGTGATGGCCCGGGAAGGACGCGACCGGTAGCAACTCCACCGCGTCTATCCCGAGCGCTACAAGGTGGTCGAGACGTTCGGCGGCGGCATCGAACGTCCCTTCCGGCGTGAACGTCCCGACGTGCATCTCGTACAGGACGCTCCCAGGGAGTGGACGGCCATGCCAATGCTGGTCTGTCCACGCGAACCGTTCGTGGTCGTAGACACGGCTCTGGCCGTGCACGCCATGGGGCTGCCAGGGCGAACGCGGGTCGGGCAGTACTTCGTCGGCGCCGTCCAAGACGAAGCCGTAGTCCGTCCCATGGCCCGCGTCGGAAACACGGGCCTCCCACCAGCCGGAGGGCTGCGCCTCCATGGGAAGCCTCGCGCCGTCGGCCACGACCTCGACGCGCTCGGCGGCCGGTGCCCACACCGCGAAACGGTTGCTCACCTATCGATCTCCCTGGGGACGAGCAGCGCGACGGGCAGATGCTCGAAGACGCGGCCCGCGTCCAGGATCGGGCCCATGTGCGTGCAGCCGGTCAGCAGATCCCGCCAGCCCTGATGGCGGACGTCCACCCGCGTGCCGTTCCAGCCGCCGCGCTGCTCCAGCCCAACGGGCAGCCGGGTGGCGAGCGCGACCGCGTCGCCCCGGGCGAACCCGACCACGTGATCGGCGGCGGCCCCCCGCGCTGCGACCGGTTCGTGTCGCGACCCCGGTCCGAACCATTCGGGATGCGCCCGGCGCAGCCGCAGCGTCCGTGAGGTGACCAGCAGCTTCTCGTCGTCGACCTCCTTCGGCCGACGGCCGGTGTCGAGCCGGACGAGGTGCTCGCGGCGCCGCCCGTAGTCGACCGGACGCCGATTGTCGGGGTCGACCAGCGCCAAGCCGGTCAGTTCGCAGCCCTGGTAGACGTCCGGAACGCCCGGCATAGCCAGCTGAACGAGTTTCTGTCCCAGCGAGTTCACGCGCGCGTAGGGGGCCAGCTTGGCGACGAACGACGTCATGTCGGTGATGAGGTCGGCATCGGACAGGACGGCCCGCGCATAGGCGAGAACGGACTCCTCGTAGGAAGCGTCTTGCTCGACCCAGGACGTGCGGGTTTTGGCCTCGCGCATCGCCTTGGTGAGGAACTCCTCCAAGCGCCCCTGGGTGATCGGCCATGCGCCGACGAGCGTCTGCCAGAGCAGGTATTCGAGGTCGGGCTCCAGCGGCGATGGAGCGGAACCCCACGTCCGCCAGCGTTCGACCGCTTCCCCCCACTCGCCTGGGATCTCCGCCAGCACCGACAGCCAGGCCCGTACGTCCTCTTCCCGCTTGGTGTCGTGCGTGGAGAGCGTCGTCATCGTCAACGGCCAGTCGCGCGCGAGCCTGATGCAGTACGCGTGGAAGTCCTCTGGGCTGACGGAGAACCGCCCTGGGGCGCCACCCACTTCGTTCAGCGCGGCCATACGGTTCCACCGGTAGAACGCCGTGTCCTCCACGCCCTTGGCCGCGAGCGGCGCGGACGTCTGCTGGAACCGCACGATGAACTCGGCGTCGGTGCGCTCACCACGTCCCAGGGCGAGGTCTACGACGGTCTCCAGGTCGTCGTGCAGTTCCTCTGGCAGATGCGCCCGTGCACGGTCAGCGGACTCGTTCAACACGTCCACGGCCTGCTGCGGTGCGTCCTCCCCCGGCACGACGTACGCGCGGTACACGGGCATGGCGACGAGCAACTCGACCAGAGCCTTTTCCAGGCCGGGACGACGTTCACCCACAGCGCGATGGAGGACGCGCAAGAGCCGGTCTATCTCCGGCTTCAACCCGTGCGTGGCGGCATACAGGCGCGCGTCGTGCTCGACCTCCTCGAACTCACCCGGGTTGCCCGTCAGCGACACGTAGTAGTCGGTGAGCGGCTTCTCCCCCGCCGGGTCGACGAACAGCCCGCCGATCATGCCGAGCGAGTCGTAGCCGGTGGTGCCCGCGCACGGCCAGTCCGGCGGCAGCCGCTCCTCACCCTCGGTGATCTTCTCGACGAGCACCCAGCGGTCCGGCGCGGCCTCCGCCAGGCGGCGCAGGTAGCCGCGCGGGTCGGCGAGCCCGTCCGGGTGGTCGACGCGCAGGCCGTCCACGAGGCCCTGCTCCACCAGGTTCAGCAGCAGCCCGTGCGTGCGCTGGAAGACCTCCGGGTCCTCCTGCCGCAGCCCGATCAGGCCCGATATGTCGAAGAACCGCCGGTAGTTGGGCTCGCCCTCGCCGGGCAGGACGATCCGGCCGCCGCCCGCGTCCCAGTCCACGTCGAACCACTTCGCGAACGGCGAGGCAGGGCCGTCCTCCAGAACCTCGGCGAGCGGCAGGTTCAGCTCGTGCGGCTCCGGGATCGCCATGTGGTTCGGGACGACGTCGACCAGCACCCGCAGGCCGTGCGCGCGGAACCGGGTGGCCATGGCGCCGAACGCCTCGGGCCCGCCCAGCTCGTCCGCGAGCCGGGAGTGGTCGACGACGTCGTAGCCGTGCGCGGAGCCGGGCGCCGCCTGCAGGACCGGCGACAGGTAGACGTGCGACACGCCGAGGGACGCCAGGTAGGGGGCGAGCGCGGCGGCCTCGGCGAACCCGAAGCGGCCCTCGGGCGTCCCGCGGAGCTGGAGGCGGTAGGTACCGGACGGCGGTGCGGCGAAGGCGTCCGCGGCGGGGACGGCCGCTTCTGCGCTGTGATCCTCGGACACGGCTTCCTCTGGGGGGTCGGTGGGGAGCGGTTCCTCGGCGGCGGGTTCGGCGTTCATGTCGTCGGGTGCATGGGTCCGGTCGGGTGCGTGGCGGTCGGGTGCGTGGCGGTCGGGTGCATGGGGTCAGACCCGGCGCAGGACCTGGATCGAGCGGGCGCCGACCGGGACGTTCTCGCGGGCCTTCACGATGGGCGACTCCTCCTCGGCGAGCAGCGGGTCGGCGGTGTCGAGCATCTTGATCCACATCTGCCCGTAGACGGCGGGCGGGAGCGTGAACGCCAGGTCCCCGTCGTGCCCGTTGAACAGCAGCAGGAACGAGTCGTCCCGCACCTGCTGCCCGCGCCGGTCGGGCTCGCCGATCGCGTCGCCGTTCAGGAACACGTTCAGCGACTTGTTGAAGCCCGCCGACCAGTCTTTGTCGGACATCTCCTGCCCGCCGGGCATGAACCACACCAGGTCTGGCAGAACCTCGGACTCCGCCTCCGCCTCGCCCTTGCGCCGGGCGGCCTTGCGGGCGCGCTTCGACCGCTGGTCGCCGAGGAAGAACCGGCGCCGCCGGAAGACGGGATGCTCGGTGCGCAGGGCCGACAGTCGCCGGACGAAGTCGAGCATGAAGCCGCGTTCGTCGAAGCCGTGGTGGTCGGCGGGGTCGGTTGGTCGGGGCGAGCGCGTGTCGTCGCGTAGGCCCGTCCAGTCGACCCAGGAGAGTTTGCTGTCCTGACAGTAGGCGTTGTTGTTGCCGCCCTGCGTCCGGCCTATCTCGTCGCCGTGCAGCAGCATCGGGACGCCCTGCGAAAGGAACAGCGTGGTCAGGAAGTTGCGTTTCTGCCGTTCGCGCAGCGCGACGATGTCCAGGTCGTCCGTCGGGCCCTCATGTCCGCAGTTCCATGACCGGTTGTCGTCGGATCCGTCCCGGTTGTTCTCCCCGTTCGCCTCATTGTGCTTGCCGTTGTAGGAGACGAGGTCGTTCAACGTGAAACCGTCGTGGCACGTCACGAAGTTGATCGAGGCGATCGGGCGGCGGCCGTCGTCGGCGTACAGGTCGGACGAGCCCGTCAGCCGGGACGCGAAGTCCGGCATCGCGCCCGGCTGCCCGCGCCAGTAGTCGCGGGCCGTGTCGCGGTACTGGCCGTTCCACTCCGTCCACAGCGGCGGGAAGTTGCCGACCTGGTAGCCGCCCTCCCCGATGTCCCACGGCTCGGCGATCAGCTTCACCTGCGAGACGACCGGGTCCTGCTGGACGAGGTCGAAGAACGCCGACAGCCGGTCCACCGCGTGCAGTTCGCGGGCGAGCGTCGCGGCGAGGTCGAAGCGGAACCCGTCCACGTGCATCTCGGTCACCCAGTACCGCAGCGAATCCATGATCATCTGCAGCACGTGCGGGCTGCGCATCAGCAGGCTGTTCCCGGTGCCCGTCGTGTCCATGTAGTAGCGCGGGTCGTCCTCGGCGAGCCGGTAGTACGAGGCGTTGTCGATGCCCCGGAACGACAGCGTCGGCCCGAGGTGGTTGCCCTCGGCGGTGTGGTTGTAGACGACGTCCAGGATCACCTCCATGCCCGCCTCGTGCAGCGCCTTCACCATCGCCTTGAACTCCAGCACCTGCTCGCCCCGCTGCCCGGACGAGGAGTACTCGGCGTGCGGCGCGAAGAAGCCGATCGTGTTGTAGCCCCAGTAGTTGCGCAGGCCGCGGCTCGTCAGCGCGTCGTCGTGGACGAACTGGTGGACGGGCATCAGCTCCACCGCCGTCACCCCGATCGACCGCAGATGATCGGTGATCACCGGATGGCCGAGCCCCGCGTAGGTGCCGCGCAGCGCCGGCGGGATGTCCGGATGCCGCGCGGTGAGGCCCTTGACGTGCGCCTCGTAGATCACCGTCTCGTGGTAGGGGATGCGCGGCGGACGGTCGTCCCCCCAGTCGAAGTACGGGCTGACGACCACCGACCGCATCGTGTGCCCGGCCGAGTCCGCGTCGTTGCGCGACCACGGGTCGCCGAAGTCGTAGCCGAAGCAGGACGCGTCCCAGTCGACCTCGCCCTCGACGGCCTGCGCGTACGGGTCGAGGAGCAGCTTCGCCGGGTTGCAGCGCAGCCCGCGGCGGGGGTCGTAGGACCCGTGCACCCGGTAGCCGTACCGCCGGCCCGGCATGACGCCCGGCAGGTAGCCGTGCCAGACGAAGGCGTCCACCTCCGGGAGCGGGAGCCGCGTCTCCTCGCCGTCGCCGGCCGGCCCGTCGAACAGGCACAGCTCCACCCGCTCGGCCACCTCGGAGAAGACGGCGAAGTTCGTCCCCGCGCCGTCGAACCGGGCCCCGAGGGGGTAGGCGTCGCCCGGCCAAACCTGTGCCACTGTCCCGCCCTCCCGTCCGTGGCGCGCCGCGGGACCGGCGGCGGACGGGCCCGGACGGCGCACGCCGGAAGCCCTTCCCCGTGAGGGGTGGATCACACCGATTGGGAGCCTACTGGCCAGAACGGACATACCTGAGCTACCTTAGGCATGCCTTACCTCAATAAGGGCACCCTAAGGGCCAGAGGTCGGGCGCGCCGAGCCAGCTTCAGCCGCACGGAAGGCTCCTACCGGCATGTACGTCTGCATCTGCAACGCCATCACCGAGGATGACGTGCACGGCTGCATGGCGAGCGGTTGCGCGACCGCCAAGGCCGTCAAGGCCGCCTGCGGCTTCAAGCCCGGCTGCGGCATGTGCACCAAGCGCATCCACACCATGGTCAGCCAGTACCGGACGGCCAACGAGCTGGCCGACGCCCTGACCGGCGGCCCCCTCGCCCTGACGGCCGCCCCGGACCCCGTCCCGGCACAACCGGCGCCCCCGGTCGCCGCCGAGCTCACCACCGACCTCGCCGCAGAGGGAGCCGCCCCGCCGACCGCCGCCTGACACCCGCCGCCGCCCGCTCCCCGCATGGACACACGCCGTGCGGGGGGTTAGTGCTGTCCCGAACTGGCCCAGCATGCGAGCATGGGCGGCATGGAAGGCGACAAGGACATCATCGCGCTGCTGAACGACCAGCTCACCGCGGAGCTCACGGCGATCAACCAGTACTTCCTGCACTCCAAGATGCAGGAGAACTGGGGCTTCCTCCGGATGGCCAAGCACACCCGCGACGAGTCGTTCGACGAGATGCGGCACGCGGAGCGGCTCACCAACCGGATCCTGTTCCTGGAGGGGCTGCCGAACTACCAGAAGCTCGGCACGCTGCGGATCGGGCAGACGATCGTCGAGCAGCTCAAGGCCGACCTGGAGATCGAGATGGAGGCCGTGGCGCGGCTGCGGCCCGGCATCGAGCTGATGCGCTCGCGCGGTGACGTCACGTCCGCCCGGCTCTTCGAGCACATCCTCGCCGACGAGGAGGAGCACATCGACTACCTGGAGACCGAGCTCAGCCTCGTCCAGGCGCTCGGCGAGCAGAACTACCTGCAGCGCCTCACCGACTCGCCCGCCGAGAGCGGCCCCAGCGCCTACTGAGCGTCATTGTTCGTGGGGGGGCGACCCCCCACACCCCCCGGCAAGAGCGACTGACCGTCGTCTTCCGCTCCGCTGGAGCTCCGCTCCAGACGCCGGTCAGTCCTCGGTCTTGCGGCGCAGGACGTACGGCTGGATGATGCCGAGGCCGCGGACCGGGCGCCGGACGATGCGCGTCACCTGGTAGGCCGGGTCCTTCTCCAGCTGCGCGGCCAGCTCGCTGTCGATCACGACGGAGCCGGGCCGGGCCAGCGAGGTGAGCCGGGCCGCCAGGTTGACGGTCGTCCCGAACACGTCGCCCATCAGCGGCAGGACGGGCCCGTACGCGACGCCGACCCGCACGTCCGGGACCTCGGTCTCGTCCTGGATGGCCGCCGCCACCGTCAGCGCTATCTCCGCGCCGACCTCCGGCGTCTCCGCGCTGAACAGCACCTCGTCGCCGAGCGTCTTCACCAGCCGGCCGCCGCGGGAGGCGATGATGTCGGCGGCGGTCTCCTCGAACCACTCCACCACGCCGGCGAGTTCGATCTCCTCCAGCTCCCGGCTGACCCGCGTGAACGACACCATGTCGGCGAACCCGACGGTGGTCATCGGGCGGCCCGCCGGGTCGCCGTTGTCCCGGGTCGCCGCGGCGGCCAGCGCCCGCGTGCCGGCCGCGGCGAGCTGGCGCCGCCAGGCGTGCACGACCAGCGGCTCGAACTCGCCGATGTGCTTCTCCGCGATGTCCACGACCGTGTCGACCGCCTCGGCGGACGGCGTGTCGTGCGGGTCCTGGGTCAGCATGCTGCGCAGCAGGCTGACCTGCCATTCCGCGAGCCGCGTCATCGTCTGCCCGTAGGCCCGGACGAGGCGGACCACGCCGTCCTCGTCGAGGATGCCGTCGGCGACGAGCGTGCGGAGCCGGTCCAGCGCCGCGACGTCGCCCTCGGTGTAGGCGACCTCCTCGTCCGGCATGGACGGGTAGCCGAACGCCCGCCAGATCCGGCCGGCGAAGTCCCGGGAGACCCCGGCCCGCCGGACGGCCTGCACGCGGTTGTACCGCAGCTCGCCGCCGAGCAGGAGCTCCTCGATCTGCTTCGGATCGGGCAATCCGGCCGCCATTCTCCGCCCCTCAGTCCGCCGCGGTCCTGGGCCGGGGCGGCGGCGCCATGCCCCGGTACCCCGACATATCGTCGCAGATCAGCAATCGAATCAACGTCCGAACGGGCGATCCTCGTTCCCCGTTCACCGGACGTGCACCACGTCGCCGGCGCTGACCGCGCTCTCCCCGGCCGGTCCCGCGACCACCAGCCGCCCCGCCGGGTCCACGTCCCGCGCCGTCCCGGTCAGCCGCGCGTCGCCGGGCAGCTCCACCCTGACCTCGCGCCCGAGTGTCGTGCACAGGTCACGGTAGGCGGTACGCAGGCCGCCGGCCTCCGGATCACCGTCCAGCGCCGTCCACTCCCGGTACCAGGTCGCGAACTCGCGCAGGATCGCGCGCAGCAGCGGCGCCCGGTCGCTCAGCGGCGCGCCCTCGATCGCCAGGGACGTCGCCGCGGGCACCGGCAGTTCCTCCTCGCGCAGCCCCACGTTCAGCCCGACGCCGATCACCAGGCCGTCCTCGACCTTCTCGGCGAGGATCCCGGCGAGCTTGCGGTCCCCGACGAGGACGTCGTTGGGCCACTTGAGCCGCGCGTCGACGGCCACGTCCTCCTTGTCGCCGAGGAACCGCTCCCCCGTCTGCGACCAGGCGGTCATTCGCCGTACCGCCATGGCGACCGCGACGCCCGTCAGCAGCGACGCCCACCCGAGCCGCGGCACCGGCACCGCGGGCCGCAGCAGCATCGAGAACGCCAGCCCGGACCGCGCCGGCGCCGTCCACGTCCGGCCCTGCCGCCCCCGGCCCGCCGTCTGCAGCTCGGTGACCAGCACCGTCCCCTCCGGTGCCCCGTCCCGCGCGCGCGCCGCGAGGTCGGCGTTGGTGGAGCCGGTCTCGTCCACGACCCGGACCTCGTGCCAGAGCCCCCCGTCCCGGACGAGCGCCCGCTGCAGCGCCCCTTCGTGCAACGGCGGCCGCCCGAGATCCCCATACGCTGATTCCACACCCTCCATCCAACCCCAAAGCCGCCGTGATCTTGGGGCCGCCCGGCAGGGAAGGCGCTCGCCGGTCGTTAGGGTGCGCTCTATGGATGGTGTGACGCTGCGGCGCGACGGGAACGTCGCCGAGATCGTGCTGGACCGCCCCGAGGCCCTCAACGCCCTGTCGACCGCGATGGCGCGGCGGCTCGCCGACGTCTGCGCCGAGGTCTCGTCGGACGCGGCCGTCCGCGCCGTCGTCCTGAGCGCCTCCGGCGAGAAGGCGTTCTGCGTCGGCGCGGACCTCAAGGAACGCAACGCGATGACGGACGACGAGATCCTCGCGCAGCGCCCGGTCTTCCGCGCCGCGTTCGGCGGCGTCCTGAACCTCCCGCAGCCGGTCATCGCCGCCGTGCACGGCTACGCGCTCGGCGGCGGCTGCGAGTTCGCCCTCTCCACGGACCTGATCGTCGCGGACGAGACCGCGGTGTTCGGCCTGCCCGAGGTGAGCGTCGGCCTCGTCCCCGGCGGCGGCGGAACGCAACTGGCGCTCCGCCGCCTGGGCCCCGGCCGGGCCGCCGACCTGGTCTTCACCGGCCGCCGCCTGAGCATCGACGAGGCCCTCGCCTACGGCCTGGTAGACCGCAAGGTCCCGGCCGGCAGCGCGCGTGAGGAGGCCCTCACGCTCGCCGGTGTGATCGCGCAGAACTCCCCGATCGCCGTCCGCGCCGCCAAACGAGCCCTCCGCCAGGGCGCCGGCGTCTCCTTGGACGCCGGCCTGGACCTGGAGGAGAACGCCTGGCGCACCGCCGCCATGTCCCCCGACCGCCGCGAAGGCATCGCCGCCTTCACCGAAAAGCGCAAACCCAACTGGGGTTAGCCGAGGTCGTCGGAGTGGCCGGCCTCCAGGCGGGGCCATTGGGCGGTGGGACGGCCGTTGGTGCGGAAGAAGCCGGCGTTGACCGAGCCGGCGCGCGGCCAGCCGGCGGGTGAGTCCTCCCAGGCCTCCTGGCGTCCGTAGACGGTCATGTCCATCAGGGAGTAGGCGATGTCCATCGCCTCTACGCCGCGGCCGTTCGTCCAGTAGGTCTCGAAGACGCGGTCGCCGTCCCGTAGGTAGCAGACGAGGTGGAACATGCCGGCCTTGCGTCCGGTCAGGAGGGTTTCGACGGAGTCTTGGGCGGAGTACCAGGGCATCGTCCAGCCCATGAAGTCGCGGTAGCGGACGCTCTCCTCGTACGGGCCCTGGCAGAACGTCGCGTAGGTGATGCCGGCGGCGTGCAGGTTCGACAGCTCGCGAACCTGCCCGTTGTAGTACGTGCAGCCCTCGCACTGCTCGGTGGCGGGACGGCCGGTGCACCACATCATGTAGTAGGCGATCAGCTGGCGGCGGCCCTCGAACGCGTCGAGGAGGGTCACGGGGCCGTCCGGGCCGACCAGCGGGGTCTTGGCGTCCACCTCCACCATGGGGAGGCGGCGTCGGGCCGCCGCGATCGCGTCGCCCGCATGGGTGTGCGCCTTCTCCCGGACGCGCAGGGCGTCCAGTTCGGCCTGGAAAGCGGCCCGGTCGACCACGTCGGGCATCGGCTGTGTCGTGTGGGTGCTCATGGAACTTCCCTTCCTCTTGGTGGACCTTCACCCCACCGACGAAGGGCATCCGGCTCGGATCGACATCGCCGAGCAAAAAATTTCGGGTCAGGGGTCGCGGCGGCGTTTCGACAGGTAGCGGCGTTCGGCTTCGGTCGGCGCCAGCTCTAGCGCTTCCTTGTAGGCGACCCTGGCCTCAGTTACGCGGCCGGCCCGGCGGAGCAGGTCGGCGCGGGTCGCGGGCAGGAGGTGGTAGCCGGAGAGGCGCCCGGATGCCGTGAGTTCGTCCACCAAGGCGAGGCCAGCGGGGATGCCGTCCGCCATCGCTACCGCTACGGCGCGGTTGAGGTCCACGACCGGGGACGGCGTCAGGCGGGCCAGTTCGGCGTACAGGGCTTTGATCTGCGGCCAGTCCGTGCTCGCCGGGTCGGGCGCGGTGGCGTGGCAGGCGGCGATGGCGGCCTGCAGCTGGTAGGGACCGGCGCTCCGCATGGCCAGGGCCTTGTCGAGTGTCGCGACGCCCTCGGCGATCAAGCTCTGGTCCCAGCGGGAGCGGTCCTGGTCCTCCAGGGTGACCAGGACGCCGTCCTGCGTGCGCGTTTCCTGGCGGGCCTCGTGCAGGAGCATCAACGCGAGCAAGCCGTGCGGTTCCGGTTCGGCCGGCATCAGCCGGACGAGGGTCCGGGCCAGGCGGATGGCCTCGGCCGTCAGGTCCCGTTGCGGATCCTGCTCGTCGTAGCCCTGGTTGAAGATCAGATAGAGGACGGCGAGGACTGCGGCGAGCCGTTCCGGGAGCAGTTCGGCGGGCGGGACCCGGTAGGGGATGCCGGCCTCCTGGATCTTGCGCTTCGCGCGGACGAGGCGCTGCGCCAGCGCGGGCTCGGCGGTCAGGAGGGCGCGGGCGATCTCGGCGGTGCTCAGCCCGGCGAGCGTGCGCAGGGTCAGCGCGACCCGGGCCGGGAACGGCAGCGCCGATGGCAGCACGTGAAAATCAGCGCAGCCACGACTCCCAGCCGCGGCACCGCCTTCAAGAGCCGCGCAGGCCCAACTGGCCTAGCTCGGCCGAGAGTTAAAAGGCTAGGCCCAGCACCGTGAGCAGCGCGGCGTCCACCGCACGAAGTTCGTTGAAGGACAGGGTTCCGACCTGGCTGCCCAGCCGCTGCGGGTCGATGGCCGCCGTCTGCTCAGCCAGGACTCGCGTGGTCTTGCCCGCTACTTCTACTTCGGGACGGAATGACGCCGGGCGCGCACTCGTGGATGTCGGAGCGACGAGCCAGGTGGAAAGTGGGAGCAGATCTGATTGCACGACCACGGCATACCTGTGGCCCTGCTGCTCATGTCCCTTGGCACCCCGAGGGTTGAGGAACTTGTAGACGTCACCACGCACGCAGGCTCTCCATGTCCGCGAGAACCGCGGCGGCCTCGGCACGGTCGTCCGGGTCCGCTGCCAGCGACTCCGCTTCGGCCCGGAGTTTGTTCGCGCGACGGCGTTGCGCAGCCTCCTGGATGGCTTCGCGGATCGCGGCAGACCGGTCAACGCCGTCCTCAGTGAGTTCATCAAGGGCTCGCTCGGTCTGCTCATCGGCCCTGATCGTGATAGTGGACATACGCACAGCGTAGCACGTCGCGTACTACAAATTGTAGTACGCAGTGTCAGCCGGTGTTCTGGAGGCCGGCGGCTACGCCGTTGACGGACAGCAGGAGCAGGTCTTCCAGGTGGGCTCGTTCTTCTTCGTTCTCCACGCCTGCCCGCAGGGCCTTCAGGGCTCGTAGTTGGAGGTGGGAGAGGGCGTCCACGTAGGGGTTGCGGAGTTCGACTGCGCGCGAGAGGACGCGGCGGTTCTCCAGGAGACGTTCGTGGCCTGTTACCGCCAGGACCAGGCGGCGGGTGCGGTCGTACTCGGACAGGACGGTCTCGGAGAGTTCGGGACGTTCGCCCAGCGCCAGGTAGCGTTCGGCGATCGCGCGGTCGGACTTGGCGAGGCTCATCTCGGCGTTGTCGAGGAGGGTGTTGAACAGCGGCCACGCCTCGTAGGCCTCGCGCAGGGCGGTGAGGTCGCGGCCGTCGTCCGACACGGCGGCGAGGCCGCTGCCCAGGCCGTACCAGCCGGGGAGGTTGACGCGGGTCTGCGTCCAGGCGAACACCCAGGGGATCGCGCGCAGGTCCTCCAGGCCGCGGGCGGCCTTACGGCGGGCCGGGCGGGAGCCGATGCGGAGTTCGGAGATCTCCTCAAGCGGGCTGACCTGGGCGAACCAGACGGCGAAGTCCTCGGTCTCGATGAGCGCGCGGAACGCCGTCTTCGCCGCTTCGCCGATCTTGTCGGCGAGGGGGCGGAAGCGGTCGGCGGCCTCGCGGGCGCGGTCCTGGACGGCATCGGTCGAGGCCAGCAGGACGGCGCTGGTGACCTGCTCGACATGGCGGCGGGCGATCTCGCGCTGGCCGTAGCGGGCGAAGATGACCTCGCCCTGCTCGGTGACCTTGAACCGGCCCGCGACCGAGCCGGGGGCCTGCGCGAGGATCGCGCGGTTGGCCGGGCCGCCGCCGCGGCCCAGGGAGCCGCCACGGCCGTGGAACAGGGTCAGCTTGATGTCGTGCCGGGCCGCCCACGCGGCGAGTGCCTCTTGCGTGTCGTACAGGAGGAGGGTGGCGCTGGCCGGGCCGAGCTGCTTGGCGGAGTCGGAGTAGCCGAGCATGACCTCCAGGCGGCGGCCGGTGTCGTCCAGGCGGCGCTGCACGGCGGGGATTTCGAGCATCCCGTCGAGGACGGCCGGGGCATGCTGCAGGTCCTCGCCGGTCTCGAACAGCGGGACCACGTCCAGGACCGGCGCGCCGTCGCCGAGGGACGCGGCGAGGGCGTGCACGTTCGCGATGTCCTCGGCGGAGCGGGTGAAGGAGATGACGTAGCGGTGGCAGGCGCGGACGCCGAACCGTCCCTGGATCCACGCGACGACGCGGAGGGTCTCCAGGATCTCGTCGGTCATCTCGGAGTGTTCGCCGTCGAGTTCGGCCAGGGCCTTCTCGTGCAGTTCCGAGTGCTGGCGGATCTCCAGTTCGGCCAGGTGGAAGCCGAACGTCTCCACCTGCCAGATCAGCTGCTGGACGCGGCCGTAGGCCTGCCGGGCCGCGCCCGCGCCGGCGAGGGAGTCCTGCACGGCGCGCAGGTCGGCCAGCAGCTCGTCCGGGGACGCGTAGGCCAGGTCGGCGTCGCGGTCGCGGGTCGCGGCGATGCGGGCGGCGGCGTGCAGCAGGACCTGGCGGTGCGGTTCGCCGGGCGAGCGCTTGCCGATCTCGGCGATCAGCCTCGGGTGCGCGGTGCGCGCGGCTGCCAGGACGTCCAGCAGGGCGGGCGCGGCGGGCGTGGTGATCTCGTGGACGGTCAGCTCGCGGCCGATCCGGGCGCACGCGTTCTCCAGGGCGTGCAGGATGTGCTCCGCCTGGATCATGACGGCGTCCCGGGTGACCTGCGCGGTGACGTAGGGGTTGCCGTCGCGGTCGCCGCCGATCCAGCTGCCGAACCGCAGGTACGGGCGGGCCTTCGGCGGACGGGTGCCGGTGTCCTCGCCGTCGAGGGCCCGGTCGAGGGAGCGGTAGATGTGCGGGACGACCCGGAAGATCGTCTCGTCGAACGCGGCCATCGCGGTGCGGACCTCGTCCAGCGGGTCGAGCTGGGTGTGCCGGCGCAGCGCCGTCCGCCACAGGAGGTCGATCTCCTCGCGGAGGCTCCGCTCGGTCTCTTCGAGCTCGGACGCGCCGGGCGCGTCGTTCAGGTGCGTCAGCAGGTCGCTGATCCGCTGGATCGCGGTGACGACGGCGCGGCGGCGCGCCTCGGTCGGGTGCGCGGTGAAGACCGGCCGGAATTCGAGGCCCTCGATGACGCCGTCCAGGCGGCCGTCGCCCGAGGCGCGGATCTGCTCGATCGAGGCGGCGACGGAACCGGGGACGGTGTCGCCGGTGTCGCGTTCCCGCAGCGTCCGGATGCGGTGGTGCTCCTCGGCGAGGTTCGTCAGGTGGAAGTAGACGGTGAACGCGCGGGCGACCTGCCCGGCGCGCTCCAGCGTCCAGCCGTCGGCGAGGGCGGCGACCTCCTCGATGCCCGTCTCGCCGCGGCGGGCCGCGATCACCGCGTGGCGGAGCCGCTCGACGTCGTCCAGCAGCCCTTTGCCGCCGTACTCCACGAGGGAGTCGCCGAGCATCGCGCCCAGCAGCCGCACGTCGCGGCGCAGCGGTTCGGGCATGTCCTGACGAAAGGTGTCACGCGTCTTCGTAGCCACCCGACAAGCCTAACGAGCGCGGACGGGACGGGCTTCGTCCCGGTCACCGGCACCCGGCCGCACGTCCCGGATCAGCGGCCGGTTACCCTGACCGGCATGGCGACGGAAGCCCCTGAACCCCCCGTGGACTACGACGTCCACACCACGGCGGGAAAGATCGCGGACCTGGAGCGGCGCCGGTACGAGGCGGTGAACGCCGGCTCGGCGCGCGCCGTCGAGAAGCAGCACGCCAAGGGCAAGATGACGGCCCGGGAGCGGATCGACGCGCTGCTCGACCCCGGCTCGTTCGTCGAGTTCGACGAGATGGCGCGGCACCGCTCCACCAACTTCGGGATGGAGGGCAACCGCCCGTACGGCGACGGCGTCGTCACCGGGTACGGCACGGTGGACGGCCGGCCGGTCGCGATCTTCAGCCAGGACTTCACCGTCTCCGGCGGGTCCCTCGGCGAGGTGTTCGGCGAGAAGATCGTCAAGGTCATGGACCACGCGATCAAGACCGGCTGCCCGGTGATCGGCATCAACGACTCCGGCGGCGCGCGGATCCAGGAGGGCGTGGTCGCGCTCGGCCTGTACGCGGAGATCTTCAAGCGGAACGTGCACGCCTCCGGCGTCATCCCGCAGATCTCACTGGTCATGGGGCCGTGCGCGGGCGGCGCGGTGTACTCGCCGGCGATCACCGACTTCATCGTCATGGTCGACCAGACGTCCCACATGTTCATCACCGGGCCGGACGTGATCAAGACGGTCACCGGTGAAGAGGTCACGATGGAGGAGCTGGGCGGGGCGCACTCGCACAACTCCAAGTCCGGCGTCGCCCACTACCAGGGGTCGGACGAGGACGACGCGATCGAGTACGTCAAGGCGCTGCTGTCGTACCTGCCGTCCAACAACCTGTCGGACGCGCCCGCGTTCGACGTGCCGGTGGACGTCACCGAGCTGGACGAGGAGCTCGACACCCTCATCCCCGACTCGCCGAACCAGCCCTACGACATGCACACCGCGATCGAGCGGGTGCTGGACGACGGCGAGTTCCTGGAGGTCCAGGAGCAGTACGCGCCGAACATCATCGTCGGCTTCGGCCGGGTCGAGGGCCGCTCGGTCGGCATCGTCGCGAACCAGCCGATGCAGTTCGCCGGGACGCTCGACATCGACGCGTCCGAGAAGGCCGCCCGGTTCGTCCGGACCTGTGACGCGTTCAACATCCCGGTGCTGACGTTCGTGGACGTCCCCGGCTTCCTGCCCGGCACCGACCAGGAGTGGAACGGCATCATCCGGCGCGGCGCGAAGCTGCTGTTCGCCTACGCCGAGGCCACCGTCCCGCTCGTCACGATCATCACGCGGAAGGCGTACGGCGGCGCGTACGACGTCATGGGGTCCAAGCACCTCGGCGCCGACATCAACCTGGCGTGGCCGACCGCGCAGATCGCGGTGATGGGCGCGCAGGGCGCGGTCAACATCCTGTACCGGCGCGACCTCGCCGCCGCGGACGACGCGGACGCCCGCCGCGCCGAGCTGATCACCGAGTACGAGGACACGCTCGCCAACCCCTACATCGCGGCCGAGCGCGGCTACATCGACAACGTGATCAAGCCGTCCGAGACGCGCGGGCAGGTCGTGCGGGCGCTGCGGGCGCTGCGCGACAAGCGCCAGACGCTGCCGCCCAAGAAGCATGGGAACATCCCACTGTGAGGCCGACTCTCCCGGAAGGCCGGATTTCGTGACCGCTGAGCAGAAGCCCTTCCTGCAGGTCGTCCGCGGCGACGCGAGCCCGGAGGAGATCGCGGCGCTCGTCGCCGTGCTGACCGCCCGCGCCCTCGCCGCCGCGGACGACCTGCAG
>NZ_JABXFD010000623.1 GCF_013372625.1 Actinomadura sp. BRA 177 | reverse complement strand
CCGCGGCCAGCGACCTGCGGGAGCGCACCGACCTCGCGGCGGAGGCCCGCCGCGGCCTCGGGGCGCGGGAGGAGCCCGCGTTCCGGCGGCGGCTGCTGGTCGTGCACGACACCCACGGCGAGGTGGCGGCGGACCTCGTCCGGCCGGACGAGACGGTCCCGGTCGCGGACCTCGCGGCCACCGTGGTGCACCTGGTGGACCGGCAGGCGCACGAACCGGGGGACGTCCGGGTCCGGATCCTGGTGGACGGCGACCGGGTCGAGGTGACCGACCTGCGCGGCCCGGTTCCGGTCCGGATGAGCGGCACCGTCGACGACGTCCCGGCGGGGATGCTGGACGGGCTCGCCCGCATGCTGGCCCCGCTGCGGCTGTCGCGGGAGTCGGTGGCGGAGTCGGCGACGCAGGGCGCGGAGGTCGGGTTCGCCTCGCTCGTCGGGGTGGACGATCCCAGCGACGCGGACGTGGCGCGGCTGTGGGAGCCGCGCGGCGAGCGGGCGTTCCTGCGGGTGCCGATCGGGCTGGACGACGCGGGCCGCCCGGTCGTGCTGGACCTGAAGGAGGCGGCGAGCCTCGGCATGGGGCCGCACGGGCTGTGCGTGGGGGCGACGGGCTCCGGCAAGAGCGAGCTGCTGCGGACGCTGGTGCTGGCGCTGGCGGCCACGCACTCCCCCGAGCAGGTCGCCATGGTGCTCGTCGACTACAAGGGCGGCGCCACGTTCGCGCCGTTCCGGCCGCTCCCGCACGTCGCCGGGATGATCACGAACCTGGAGGACGACGCCGGGCTGGTCGAGCGGGTGCACGCGAGCCTGTCCGGGGAGGTGCAGCGCCGCCAGCAGGTGCTGCGGGACGCCGGGAACATCGCGAACATCGGCGACTACGCGCACCGCCGCGCCGAACGCCCCGACCTGCCGCCGCTGCCGCACCTGCTGGTCATCATCGACGAGTTCGGGGAGCTGCTGACGGCGCGTCCCGACTTCATCGAGCTGTTCCTGTCCATCGGGCGGATCGGGCGCAGCATCGGCGTCCACCTGCTGCTGTCGAGCCAGCGCATCGAGAGCGGCAAGCTGCGCGGCCTGGAGACGTACCTGTCGTACCGGATCGGGCTGCGGACGTTCTCGGAGGAGGAGAGCCGCACCGTCCTGGACTCGCCGGACGCCTTCCGCCTGCCAGCCCTCCCCGGGTTCGGGTACCTGAAGGTGGACACGAGCGTCTACCTGCGGTTCAAGGGCGGGTACGTGTCCGGGCCGTACCGGGGCGAGGTGGCGGAGGAGGAGACCGGGGCGGGCGTCCCGCCCGTCCGCCCCTACCCGGTCGCCAACCTGGCGGAGACGCCCGGCGCGCCCGCCGCGGCCGAGGAGCCGGCCCTGCCGGCCCGGACGTCGGGCCCCACGCTGCTGGAGGTGATGGTCGCGGGCCTCGCCCGGCACGGGAAGCGGGTGCAGACGATCTGGCTGCCGCCGCTCCCGGCCGTGGCGTCGCTGGACGCCGTCTGCGGCACGGTGACGCTCACCGGCGACGGCATGCGGCTGCCCTGCCGGCACGCGCCGCTGCACGTCCCGGTCGGCCTGCTGGACGACGCGCGCCGGCAGTGGCAGGGGGTCTGGCGGCTCGACCTGTCCGCGGCGGGCGGCCACATCGCGGTCATCGGCGGTCCGCAGACGGGCAAGACGACGCTGCTGCGCACGCTGGTGCTGTCGCTGGCCCTCACCCACTCCCCCGCCGAGGTCGCGGTGTACGGGCTGGACCTGGTCGGCGGCGGGCTGCAGGTGCTGGACGCGCTGCCGAACGTCGGCGGCGTCGCGGGCCGCACCGACCGGGAACGCGTCCGCCGGACGGTCGAGGAGGTGCACGGGATGCTGGAGCACCGCCAGGAGGTGTTCCGGCGGCGCGGCGTCGACGGGGTGGAGCGGCTCCGGCGGATGCACGCCGCCGGGCAGGTCCCGGAACTGCCGTCCGCCGACGTCGTGCTCGTCGTGGACGGGTTCGGGGCGGTCCGCGGCGAGTTCGAGGAGGTCGACGAGATGGTCGCCGACCTGCTGCAGCGCGGCGGCGGCTACGGGGTGCACCTGGTGGCCGGGATGCTGCGCTGGAACGACGTGCGGATCGCGGTGCAGTCGACGTTCGGGCAGCGCGTCGAGCTGCGGCTGAACGACCCCGGGGACTCGGCCGTCGACCGCCGGCTCGCCGAGACGATCCGGGCCGGGCTGCCGGGCCGCGCGCTCACCGACGCCCGGCTGTTCGGGCAGGTGGCGCTGCCGGTGCTGGGCGAGCCGCCCGATCCGTCCGGGCTGGGCGAGGCGGTGGAGTCGGCGGTGCGGGTGGCCGGGCACGCGTTGGGCGGGCCGCGGGGGGCGCGCGCAGGGCGCCGGTGCCGCTCGACCTGTTCGGCGCCGACCAGAACCTGCTCGTGCTCGGCGACGGCGGCTGCGGCAAGTCGAACCTGCTGCGGCTGGTGGCGCGCGGGCTGATGGACCGCTACACCCCCGAGGAGCTGGTGTTCGCGGTGATGGACCCGCGGCGGTCGCTGCACGGCCTCGTCCCCGAGCCGTACCTCGGCGGCCACGCCACGACGCCGCGGGTGTGCGCGGGGCTCGCGGGCGGCGTCGCCAAGGAGGTGGAGGCGCGGATGCCGGACGACGACGCCGGCGGGCTGGAGCCCGGCGGGCCGCGCATCGTCGTGCTGGTGGACGACTACGACCTGCTGACCACGGCCGGGCAGCAGCAGCTCGCGCCGTTCGTCCCGTTCGTGCCGAGCGGGCGCGACATCGGCCTGCACTTCGTGGTCGCCCGCCGGGTCGCGGGGGCGTCGCGCGGGCTGTACGACCCGCTCGTCCAGGCGGTCCGGGAGGTCGGCGCCGGCGTCCTCGTCATGTCGGGCGACCGGTCGGAGGGGCAGCTGCTCCCCCGCGTGTACGCCGAGCCGCGGCCGCCGGGCCGGGCGCTGTGGGTCCGGCGGGGCGAGCGGGCGCGGCTGATCCAGACGGCGCTGCTGGACGGCCCCGGCTGACCGGCTACTCGCGGTGGTGGTTCTCGCCGGGCCAGGTTTCCTCGGGCCAGGCGGGGACCTGTTCGGAGGCGTCGGGGTCGATGCCGGGGACGATCTGCTCGCACCAGACGACCTTGCCGGCGGCGGTGCGGCGGGTGCCCCAGCGGTGGGCGAGCTGGCTGACGACGAGGAGACCGCGGCCGTTCTCGTCGTCGTCCTCGGCGCGGCGCAGGCGGGGCAGCGCCGCGGACCGGTCCAGGACCTCGCAGACCAGGGTGCGTTCCAGGAGGAGGCGCAACTCGATCGCGCCGGGCGCGTAGCGGAGCGCGTTGGTGATGAGCTCGGAGGCGAGGAGTTCGGTGGTGTAGCAGAGCTCGTCCAGGTCCCACTCGGCGAGGCGGGAGCGGACGAGGCCGCGGGCGCGGCGGACGGCGGCCGGGTCGGCGGGCAGCGTCCAGGAGGAGTAGCGGTCCTCGGGGAGGCGGCGCAGCCGGGCGATCAGCACGGCGATGTCGTCGCGGTGCTGGTCGGCGTAGACGCCGGCGAGGGTCGCCTTGGCGAGGTCCTCCATGGGGCGGTCGACGGAGTCGGGTCCGAAGATGCGCTGCAGGCGGGCGAGGCCGTCGTCGATGTCGCGGCCCCGGTTCTCCACGAGGCCGTCGGTGTAGATGACGAAGAGGCTGCCGTCCTCGACGGTGAACTCGCGGCTCTCGATGGCGGCGCCGCCGGCGACGCCGAGCGGCGGGGCGGGCGGGACCTTCAGGTACTCGTTGTCGCCGGTCGGGCCGGCCAGCAGCGGCGGCAGGTGGCCGGCGGACGCGATCTCGATGCTGCCGCTGATGGCGTCGTACACCGCGTACACGCAGGTGGCGAAGTGCGGTTCCTGCTCGCCGAGCTCGATCATCAGCTCGTGCATGACGTGCAGGGCCTCGGCGGGCGGCAGCTCCAGGTTCGCGAGCGTGTGCAGCGCGGTGCGGAGCCGGCCCATGGTGACGGCGGCGCGGACGCCGTGCCCGGCGACGTCCCCGACGATCAGGGCGACGCGGGCGCCGGGCAGCGCGATCGACTCGTACCAGTCGCCGCCGACCTCGACGAGCTTGCTGCCGGGCAGGTAGCGGTGCCGGACCTCGACCGAGGACGGCGCGGACAGCCGCAGCGGCAGCAGGCTGCGCTGCAGCGCGAGGGCGGTGGAGCGCTCGCGGCTGAACTTGCGGGCGTTGTCGATGACGATCGCGGCGCGGGCGGCGAACTCCATGCCGATCTCGACGTCGTAGGCGTCGAACTTGCGGAACCCGGGGACGCGGGTGCAGGCGAGGAAGCCCAGCAGCGTGTCGCGGGCGATCATCGGCAGCAGCACCATCGACACGTCCGACAGCAGCTCGCCGGCCGGGCCGCGCCGCCACAGCCGGCCGATCTCGCTGGCCGCGTCCAGGGTGATGTGCGGCAGGTGGACGGGCCGGGCCGTCTCCATGACCTGCCGGTACGGGGTGCCCTCGGGGAAGACGAGCACCTCGCCGACGGGGAACGTGGACGTCCACGCCGGGTTGCCGTCGTCGGAGGTGACCGCTATGCGGCGCAGCACCGCCGAGCCGGACTCGCTGTGCACCTCGTCGGAGGCGACGAGGCTCTCCAGCACCAGCACCGACGCGGCGTTGCAGTAGTGCGGGACGACGACGTCGACGAGGCCGCGGGCGGACTGGTCGAGGTCGAGGGACGCGCCGAACCGGGTGAGCTGGTCGTCCATCAGCGCGCGGCGCATGAGGGCCGGGTCCTGGTAGCGCTCGCTGGGCGGCAGCTCCACCCGCACGAACAGCAGCGCGGACGGCGCGGCGTCAGCGTCGCCGCCGACCATGGGCTGCACGGTGACCAGCGCGTTGCCGGACCCGCCGTCGCCGCGCAGCACGGTCATCACGCCGTTGCGCTCCTGGTCGCCGACCTCCAGGAGGGTCTCCAGCTCGGCCTTGGCCTCCTCGCCCACCAGGTCGGTGGCGGGGCGGCCGATCAGCTCCCCGGGGGCCCGGCCGAGGACGGCCCGGGCGTTCGGCCCGCACTGGACGATCCGCCGTGCCCCGTCGATGCCCAGGACCAGGGTCCGGGACGCCGAATCGGTGGCGGGCGCATCGCCTTGCGGCGCCATGACGGATCTCACCTGACGCGCTCCAGACAGCCGGTCGTCTTAGCACTACCCAGCGACAGTATGGGGCATGACACCGCCGCGCGGGGAGAAGATCACGCTTACCGTGCCGAAATCGCGTCGCATCCGTCGTCCGGGCGTCATCGCGCGACGGTTCCGATGCCCCGCAGGAGGGTGCCGACGACGGCCTCGGCGTGCCCGTCCGGGTAGGTCTCCCGCGGCCTCCTCGGGACGAGCGCGCCCAGCAGCAGCGCCATGGCCGCCTCCACGTCGAGGTCGGCGCGCAGCTCACCGTTCTCCACGCCGCGCCGCAGCACCCGCCGGACGATGTCGCGGCGCGGCTCGATGATGTCGCGCTTGTAGCGGGCGTACAGCTCGGGGTGCTTCTCGGCGCCGCCGATGACGTTCCAGAAGCACCGCGAGTACCGGCTGCCGCGCTCGTCGGTCAGCGCCCGGGCCAGCTCGACGAGGTCGTCGCGTACGGACCCGCCGGACGGCTCGGGCAGCGGCGCCTTCGCCGCGCCGAGCGCGTCCAGGATCAGCGCGTCCTTGCTGGGCCAGCGCCGGTAGATGGTCGTCTTGCCGACGCCGGCGCGGGCGGCGACCGCCTCGATGGACAGGCCCGCCACGCCCGGCTCCTCGGCGAGCAGGTCGAGGGTCGCCTCGATGATGGCCTTCTCGGCGCGCTCGCTGCGGGGCCGCCCGCCGGGCCGCCGCTCTGTGTTGGTCATGGCGCGTTCACGCTCTCACACCGCGACCTTCTCCGGCCGCTGCGGCGCGTCCGTTCCGGCGGCCGGGACGGGCTTGGACCGTCCCGGCATCCACTTCAGGACGACCAGGGCGCCGAGGAGGGCGATGACGGCGGCGGCGATGGACGCGGTGTGCATGGCGTTGACGAACGCGGCGTCGGCGTGGTCGGCGAGCTGCCGTCCCGCCGTGCCGAGCTGGGACGCGACGGCGTGCGCTCCCTCGATGGAGTCGCCGGCGGCCTCCCGCGCGCCGGCGGGCAGCGCGGCGAGATCGCCGTCCAGGTCGCGGCGGTAGACGGACGCGACGACGGAGCCGAGCACGGCGACGCCCATCGCGACGGCGACCTGCCGGGCGACGTTGTTGATGGCCGAGCCGGCGCCGGCCTTCTCGCGGGGCAGCGCCGACATGACCGACTCGGTGGCGGGCGGCATGACGTTGGCCATCCCGGTGCCCTGCACGAAGAAGATGACGCCGAGGATCCACATCGGGGTGTCGGTCCCGATGAACTGGTAGCTCGCCAGCGCGGCGGCGACCAGCAGCAGTCCGGTCGTGCAGACCGCCTTGGCGCCGAAGCGGCGGACCATCTCGGCGCTGCGCGGCGCGAACGCCAGCTGGGCGATCGCGAACGGCAGCACCATCGCGCCGGACTGCAGGGGGGTCAGCCCGCGCACCGACTGCATGTAGAAGTTGGCGAAGAAGAACACGCCGCTCGCGGCGAAGAAGCACAGCGCGATGGACGCGACGGCGGCCGACATCCGCGGGTCCTTGAACAGCCGGACGTCGAACGCCGGGGACGCCGAGCGGGCCTCGTGCGCGACGAACAGCGCGATGACGGCGGCGCCGGCGAGGATCGGGCCGAGCACGGAGAGCGCCAGCCAATCGCCCTTCTCACCGCCCTGGATGATCCCGTACGACAGGACGACCAGGCCGATGACCGACAGGACGACGCCGAGCGGGTCGAGCCGTCCGGGCGCCGGGTTGCGCGACTCGGGCACCAGGAACGCCATCAGCGTGACGCCGATCGCGATGACGGGCACGTTGACGAGGAAGACCGAGCCCCACCAGAAGTGGGCGAGCAGCAGCCCGCCGGTGAGCGGGCCGATCGCGACGCCGAGGCCGACCGCGCCGGCCCAGATGCCGATGGCGCGGGCGCGCTCGCCCGGCTCGAAGACGTTGGTGATGATCGACAGCGTCTGCGGCATGACCGCGGCGCCGCCGAGGCCCATCAGGGCGCGGGCGTAGATGAGCTGGTCCGGGGACTGCGCGTACGCCGACAGCAGCGAGGCGAGGGCGAACACGGCCATGCCGCCGATCAGCACCCGCTTGCGCCCGATCCGGTCGCCGATCACGCCGAAGGTGAACAGCAGGCCCGCGAAGACCAGCGTGTAGGAGTTGATCGACCATTCGAGCTGGCTCTGCGTCGCGCCGAGCCCCTTCTCCGGGTCGGCGATGGTCTTGAGCGCGACGTTGAGGATGGTGTTGTCGAGCACCACCACCAGCAGGCTCATGGTCAGCACGCCGAGGATGTACCAGCGGCGCCGCTGGATCGTCTGGGGGTCCATGTCGATACGCAACGGTATCGTTTCGAAACCTATTCCCGGTTCGCCCGGTTCTCCCGATTTCGGGAATCCCCGGGGGTATCCGAATCGTTTTCGAAGTGGCACGATCGGTTCTGTCTGGGTACGCCACCGTGGCGCCTCAAGACCGGAGGTTCTCGCATGTCTTCTTCAGTCGCACCCCCAGCACAGCCGACCGCACTCTACGGCGGTACGAGCGGGCGAAGGGTGACCGTACGCGACATCGCCGCCGCCAAGGAGCGGCACGAGAAGTGGCCGATGCTCACCGCGTACGACGCGCTCACCGCGCGGATCTTCGACGAGGCCGGCATCCCGGTGCTGCTCGTCGGCGACTCCGCCGCGATGGTCGTCTACGGCTACGACTCCACCATCCCCGTCACCGTCGACGACCTGATCCCGCTGACCGCGGCCGTCGTCCGCGGCTCCAAGCGCGCCATGGTCGTCGCCGACCTGCCGTTCGGCTCCTACCAGACGGGCGTCGCGGAGGCGCTGACCACCGCCACCCGGTTCATGAAGGAGACCGGCGCGCACGCGATCAAGCTGGAGGGCGGCCGCCGGAACATCCCGCAGGTCGAGGCGATGGTCGCCGCCGGCATCCCGGTCATGGGCCACCTCGGCCTCACCCCGCAGTCGGTGAACGCCTTCGGCGGCTACCGGGTGCAGGGCCGCGGCCAGGACGGCGACGAGCTGATGGCGGACGCCAAGGCCCTCGAAGCCGCCGGCGCGTTCTCCGTCGTCCTCGAATGCGTCCCCGAGGACCTCGCCGCCCGCGTCACCTCGTCGCTGTCCATCCCGACGATCGGCATCGGCGGCGGCAACCGGACCGACGCCCAGGTCCTCGTCTGGCAGGACATGGCGGGCCTCACCCCGCACACCGCGAAGTTCGTCAAGAAGTTCGCCGACATGAACACCCTCCTCGGCGACGCCGCCCGCAGCTACGCCGACGAGGTCGTCAGCGGCGCCTACCCGGCCCCCGAGCACTCCTACCGCTGACCCGCAGCACCGAAGGCCCGGCCGCACCGGCCGGGCCTTCCGCGTCTCACTGCTCGGACGGGGCGGAGTCCTCGTCCTTGGCGGTGCCGCGGAGGCGCGGCGAGGAGCGGGCCACGATCAGGCGGTCCGACGGTTCCAGCATCGTGCACTCGGGGTGGTCGAACGGGATGGTACGGCCGTCGCGGACGATCGCGAGGGCCGGCTCGCGCACCGCCGCGAGCGGGCCGCCCACCTCGTCCGGGCGCACCTCCCGCGACACCAGGTCGAGGCCGCTGCCCTGGTCGAGGAGGTCCTCGATGACCTGGCTGACGCTCGGCTGGCTGGTGGACATGCCGAGCAGCCGCCCCGCCGCCTCCGACGACGTCACCACGCGGTCCGCGCCCGACTGGCGCAGCAGCGGGACGTTCTCCGACTCGCGCACCGACGCCTGGATGCCGGCGTGCGGGTTCAGCTGCCGCGCGGTCAGGGTGATCAGCACCGCGGTGTCGTCGCGGGCGCTCGCCACCACGATCTCGCGGGCGCGCTGCACCGCCGCCTGCTTCAGCACCGAGCTGCGCGTCGCGTCCCCGACGATGCTGACGAACCCGGCCTCCGCCGCCTCGGCCACCACGCGCGGGTCCGGGTCCACGACCACGATGGACTCGCGGTCGACGCCGGTGTTCAGCAGGGTCTTGATGGCGCTGCGGCCCTTCGTGCCGTAGCCCGCCACCACGATGTGGTCGCGCACGCGTGTCCTCCAGCGTGACTTGCGCCAGTCCTCGCGGGTGCGTTCCGCCAGGACCTCCAGGGTCGTGCCCACGAGGACGATGAGGAACAGCACCCGCACGGGGGTGATGAAGACGATGTTGACGAACCTGGCCGCGTCCCCCACCGGCGTGATGTCGCCGTAGCCGGTGGTGGAGACGGTCACCGTCGCGTAGTAGAAGGCGTCCAGCAGCGACAGCTTCCCGTCGCCGGTGTCGCGGTAGCCGTCGCGGTCGAAGTACACGACGGCCACCACGGCGAAGAGCAGCAGCAGCGCGATCCCGACCCGCTTGGCCACCGCGCGCAGCGGCCCCGGCTCGGACGAGGGCAGCAGGACGAGCGGACGCCGCGCCGCCTCCGGATCGTTCAAACTCGGCACCGCACCGAGCTTAACGAGCCCCTTCCCTTCTGGGGGGACGACCCCCCAGACCCCCCGAAAGGGCGGTCTGGCCGACGCCCTCCGTTCCGCTGGCGCTCCACTCCGGTCGCCGGTCAGACGTCCGTAATGCGCAAGCCGGCGTGGGACTTGTAGCGGCGGTTCATGGAGATGAGGTTCGCGGTGAACGCCTCGACCTGGTGGGCGTTGTGCAGGCGGCCGCCGTAGACGCCGCGCATGCCGGGGATGCGGCCGGCGAGCGCCTGCACGATGTCGGTGGCCTCGCGGTCGCCGCCGAGGACGAGGACGTCCAGCTCCATCTCGTCCACGCCGGGGTCCAGCAGCAGCTTGGCGGAGACGTGGTGGAACGCGGCGACGACCCGGCTTTCCGGCAGGACGGCGGCGGCCTGCTGCGCGGCGCTGCCCTCCTCGACCGGCAGCGCGAACGCGCCCTTGCCCTTCTCGAAGCCGAGCGGGTTCACGCAGTCCACGACGATCTTGCCGGCCAGCTCGGCGCGCAGCGACTCCAGCGTGGCCTTGTGGCCGTCCCAGGGGACGGCGACGATCACCACGTCCGACTGCCCGGCGGCCACCGGGTTCTCCGCGCCCGAGACCGGCAGGCCGGCGCCGAGGTCGTCGGCCGCCGCCTGGGCGCGCTCGGCCTTGCGCGAGCCGATCGTCACCCGGTGCCCGGCCAGCGCGAACCGGCGCGCGAGCCCCTTGCCCTGGTCGCCGGTGCCGCCGAGGATGCCGATCGACAGGCCGCTGACGTCGGGAAGGTCGTAGGGCGTCTTCTGCTGCTGCTCAGTCATGCGGCCGAGTCTGCCAAACCCGCATCCGGAGGCTTCGGTCCGGGCCGCCGCATCGCCGGAAACCGCCTGACCGGGGTGCGCGGTGCGGCACCATGGTGGCCGTGGACGCCGAGCAGATCACCATGTTGCGCGAGGTCCTGGCGACGACGGGCTGGCTGGAGCGGACCCGGGAGTTCGGCCGGGCGCTGCGGGTCACGTCCCGTACCCCCGGCGGGCTGCTGCTGGTCGGCACGCCCGGCGAGGACCCGTGGCATCTCGCGGCGCACCTGGACGACGAGAGCCGACTCGGCGACGTCCCGGGGCTCGCGCCGACGCTGGTGCGCTGGACGCCGCCCGCCGGCGCGCCCCCGCACCTGCGGATCGGCCTGGAGCGGCTGGAGGCGGCGCGGCGCGGCGAGACGCTGTTCGTCGTGGCCGAGGAGGACGCGCCCGTCCCGCTGCTGGAGCGGGTGGACGACGCGCGCCGCACGGGTGCGACCGTCCTCGCGCTGGAGGGCGGCGACCGGGAGCTGCGCGGCCTCGCGCACGAGGCGCTGACCGTCCCGGCGGGCGAGGCGCTCATGTCGTTCGACGGGGCGCAGCACCTCGTCAGCGCGGCGGCCGGGCAGGAGCCCGCGCGGACCCCGCGCGGCCTCCGGCACCGGCTCGCGAAACTCCTCGACGCCGTCTCCGGCCCCGTCGTGGACTAGTCCTCGTTCTGCTCGCGCCACGTCTCGTTGCGTTCGCGGGCGAGCGCGAGGGCGTTCGCGGCCTCGCTCTCGGACGCGTACGGGCCCATGCGGTCCTTGCCGGGGCAGCCCTGCCCGTGCTCGACCTTCATGTGCTTCAGGCAGAACCACCAGTCACCGTCGTCACCGGCCATCGGCGCTCCTCTCGATCACGCTCGCACGGGATTCGTTGCCCCGATCCCGCTTACTACACTGCATCACTATGACGACCCAGCTGCTCCGGCCCGGACACGTTTCACCGATGCGCAAGGTTCCGTCGAGCATCCCGCGTCCGGAGTACGTCGGGAAGAAGCGGCCGCGGACCGGGGAGCCGGACGTCAAGACGCCCGAGATCATCGAGAAGATGCGGGTGGCGGGGAAGATCGCGGCGCGGGCGCTGGAGGAGGTCGGGAAGAACGTCCGGCCGGGGATCACCACCGACGAGCTGGACGTCATCGGGCACGAGTACATGCTCGACCACGGCGCCTACCCGTCCACGCTCGGGTACCGGGGTTTCCCGAAGTCGCTGTGCACCTCGATCAACGAGGTGATCTGCCACGGCATCCCGGACGACACGGTCCTGCGCGACGGCGACATCGTCAACGTCGACATCACCGCGTTCATCGACGGCGTGCACGGCGACACCGACGCGACGTTCCTGTGCGGCGACGTGGACGAGGAGTCGCGGCTGCTGGTCGAGCGCACCCGTGAGGCGACCATGCGCGGCATCCGCGCGGTCAAGCCGGGACGGGCGCTGAACGTGATCGGGCGGGTCATCGAGTCGTACGCCAAGCGGTTCGGGTACGGGGTCGTCCGCGACTTCACCGGGCACGGGATCGGCACGACGTTCCACTCCGGGCTGGTCGTCCCGCACTACGACGACCCGCACGCGACGACGATCATCGAGCCGGGGATGACGTTCACGATCGAGCCGATGCTGACGCTCGGCACCCACGAGTACGACATGTGGCCGGACGGCTGGACGGTCGTCACCAAGGACCGCAGGCGCACGGCGCAGTTCGAGCACACGCTGCTGGTGACCGGCGACGGCCACGAAATCCTCACCCTGCCGTGACATTCCTGTTGATCTAGAGCCCGATTCGCCCCCCTAGCCGGCCGGGAGACTCTCTAAGGATGAACGCCCCAGCGCCGTACGAGCCGCGGGTTCCGTCCGACAGCATGCCGCCGGGGCGGGCCGCGCTGAGCGTGACGTGGGCGGCGCTGCCGATCCTGTCCCTCGGGCTGGCCACGCCGTTCACGTTCGCGGCGGCGGCGCTGTGGCGGCGCAGCCTGCACCTGATGGTCTCCACGGCCGCGTACCTCGGGCTGTTCGCGCTCTGGATGTTCCTGTTCCCCGGCATCGGCAAGGAGAGCGGCACCGAGCACACGGTGGGCGTGCTGGTGTTCGTCCTCGCGGTGGTGGGCTGCGGGCACGCGTTCCTGATCCGGCGCCGGGTGTTCGACCCGCACGGGCTGTCGGCGGTCGACAACGAGGCCGTGGTGGAGCGGGTCAAGCGGCGGCGGCTGCTGCGGGAGAAGGCGCGGGAGCTGGCCGCGGCCGACCCCGGCCTCGCCAAGGAGCTGCGGATCGGGCGGCCCGACCTGCCGCGCCAGTACAACGACGGCGGGCTCGTCGACGTCAACCACGCCCCGGTGGAGGCGCTGACGACGCTGCCCGGCATCACCCCGGAGCTGGCGGAGAAGATCGAGCGGGTGCGGGCGGAGGCGGGCGGGTTCATGTCGGCCGAGGAGCTGTCCGCCGTCGCGGGCCTGCCGCCGTCGCTGACGAACGACGTCGCCGACTACGCCGTCTTCATCCGCTGATCTTCGGGTATGTCCCCCTGCGTGGCCCCCAAGAAGCGGAAGAACGGCGGCGATCGGCTAGCGGAGTACCGGGGCAGGCGCGATTCGGGGCGGACGCCGGAGCCCGTCCCCGACGAGAAGGCGCTGCCGCACGGGAACGACGACACGTTCGTCGTCCAGGAGCACCACGCGACCAGCCTGCACTGGGACCTGCGGCTGGAACGCGACGGGGTGCTCGTGTCGTGGGCCGTCCCGAAGGGCCTGCCGTGGAGCCCGGAGACGAACCATCTCGCCGTGCACACCGAGGACCATCCGCTGGAGTACGCCACGTTCGAGGGCGAGATCCCGCGCGGCGAGTACGGCGGCGGCAAGGTGACCGTCTGGGATCGCGGGACGTACGAGACGGAGAAGTGGTCCGAGCGCGAGGTGAAGTTCGTCATCCACGGGTCGCGCGTCTCCGGCCGGTACGTGCTGTTCCAGACGCGCGGCAAGAACTGGATGATCCACCGGATGGACCCGCCGGCCGACCCGGACGCCGAGCCGCTGCCCGGAACAGTGCTCCCGATGCGCCCGGTGGAGAAGGCGCGGCTCCCCCGCGACCAGCACGCGTGGGCGTTCGAGTTCGCCTGGGGCGGCAAGCGGATGGCCGCCTACGTCGAGGGCGGCCGGACCCGGTTCACCGACGCCAAGGGCCGTGCTGTGGACGGCCCCGGCGGGCTCGGCTCCCGGCTCGGCGCCCAACTCGGCGTCCGGCGCACGGTGCTGGACGGGGAGCTGGCCGTCCTGGACGGCCGCGAGACGTACATGATCTACGACGTCCTGCATCTGGACGGGCATCCGCTGCTGGACGTCCCGTACCGGGAGCGGCGGGAGCGGCTCGACGACCTCGACCTTTCGGGACCGCTGTGGCAGACGGCGCCCTGGTTCCCGGGCGACGGCGGCGCCGTCCGGGACGCGGCCCGCGACCAGGGCCTGCCGGGCGTCGTCGCCAAGCGCCTGGACTCCCCGTACGAGCCGGGCGAGGAGTCCGGCGCCTGGCGTTTCATCGCGTCCCAGCAAACCCGTCTCAGTAGGCCGCCGTGATCCGGCGCTGGACGGCGTTGTTCTTCTCCAGCTCGTCCACCAGCGCGATGGCGTAGTCCTCGGCGCTGATGTTGCTGTTGCCCTCGGCGTCGGCGAGAAGCTGGTCGCCGCCCAGGCGGAACGTGCCGGTGCGCTCGCCCGGCTGGATGACGGCGGCGGGCGAGATGTAGGTCCAGTCGAGATCGCCGGCCTCGGCCCGGATGACGGCGAGCTGCTCGGTGGCCGCGAGCGACTCGCTCTTGTAGATCTCGGGGAACTCCGGGGTGTCCACGAGCCGCACGCCGGGCGCGACCTCCAGGCTTCCCGCGCCGCCCACGACGATCAGCCGCCGGACGCCCGCGCGCCGCAGGCCGTCCAGCACGCCGCGCGTGGTGGCGAGCAGCGGCCCGAGCGTCTCCGACCCGTCGCGGGGCGGCGGCACCGACAGCACCGCGGCGTCGTGCCCCGCTGCCAGCTCCGCGATCGCGGCGGAGTCGCTCGCCTCGGCCTTCGCCGTCCCCTCGCCGCCGCTGCGGGTGACGCCGGTGACCTCGTGGCCGCGGCGGCGCGCCTCGGCCGCGATCCGGCTCCCGACCATCCCCGTCGCACCGATCAGCAGGATCCTCATATGACCTCCTCAAGACGTCGTTCCAGTGACGGTATCCATCGGATACTGGTTACTTCAACGTGTCATTGGTACCCTTCAGAAACCATGAAAGGCGACGCATTCGATCCGAACTGCCCGACCCGGCTGATCCTGGACCGCATCGGCGACAAATGGTCGGTCCTGGTCGTGCTCAGCCTGGCCGGCGGCCCCCGCCGCTTCACCCAGCTCCGCGACATGATCGGCGGCGTGACGCCCAAGGTCCTCACGCAGACCCTCCGCACGATGGAGCGCGACGGGCTCCTCACCCGGACGGTCTTCGCCGAGGTGCCGCCCCGCGTCGAGTACGCCCTCACCCCGCTCGGCCGGTCGCTGCAGAAGCCGATCAAGGCCATCACCGACTGGGCGGAGGAGAACGTCGGCGCCGTCCTGTCCGCCCGCGAGACCCACGCCGTGTCGCCCTAGGGGGGCGACCCCCTTGAGAACCCCCGGCCCGCGCCCGGACGATCCTCACTCGCTAGCGCTCGCTCCGGTCGTCCGCTCGCCTTTTGGGAACCGCAGCACGCTCCCCTGCATCAAAGGGACGTTGTACCCGCTTCGGCGCGTCGCCATAGAAACCGATCAGGCGCGGGTTAGAGTCCCGCCCTGAGTACGGGCGGCGGACGCTCTGAAAGGCGGGGGAACGGCACATGATGGGCAAGACGCACGCCCTGAGCGGCGCGCTGGCGTGGCTGGCCGCCGTCCCGGTGCTCGGCTACGAACCGCTGCTCGGCGACCACGCGGTGTCGCTGTCGGTGGAGCAGGTCGCCGCGGGTGCCGTGGTGTGCGCGGGCGCGGCGATCCTGCCGGACATCGACCACCACAACGGCCGCATCGCCAACACGTTCGGCCCCATCACCCACCACATGTGCAAGTGGATCGGGAAGCTGTCGGGCGGGCACCGGCACGCGACCCACTCGATCCTGTTCGCGGTCGGCATCGGCTGGGCGATGGACACCCTCGCCACCCACTACGTCTACGCCTGGTGGGCCTGCCTGTTCATGATCGTCGGCCTCGGGCTGCGCGGCGTCGGGCTGGACTTCGAGGGCAAGGAGCCCCAGTCGGCGCTCGCCGACTGCGCGCTCGCGCTCGTCGCAGTCTGGCTCATGCACAAGATCGATATGAGCTTCGTCGGGTTCGCGGTCACGCTCGGCTGCCTGGCGCACGTCGTGGGCGACTGCCTGACGCCCCGGGGCTGTTCGGTGTTCTGGCCGCTGCCGTGGCGGATCGACGTCCCGGTCATCCCGCGGACGGACGGCAAGGTGGAGCGCTTCGTGGTGATGCCCGTCCTCACCCTCGGCATCGCGATCCTCGCCGTCCGGTCCGTCCTCGGCGACTTCACCACCGAATGGCTGACCCGCAACTGATCGGGTAGTGGCCGGGCGCGGGGCAAGGTCATGAGATCCGGACGCTCTCCGCACGGGACCATGGCACTGTGCGGGAACGGTGAGCAGCATGACGCTCGCCATCATCCCGGCACGCCCGCGGGCGCCGGCCGCTCCCCGGGGGTCCGGGCCGCGGCGCGCGCCCGGCTGGCTGCTGGCCGCCGGGGTGCTCGCCCAGGTGGCGCTGCGGCTGTGGCTCGCGCGCACCCGGACGGCGCCGGCCGCGAGCCCGGACGAGGCCGGCTACCTCATCGCGGCCCGGTGGCTGGCCGGCGGGCCCGGCGCCGACCTGTCTGGGAACACCTTCTACCAGGGCGGATACCCGCTCCTGCTCGCCCCCGTGTATCTGGTGACGCGCGATCCGGCGGCGGTCTACGCGGCCGTCCTGGTGATCAACGCGCTGGCGGGCGCGGCGCTGTTCCCGCTCGGGTACGCGGCGGCGCGGCGGTTCGGGCTCGTCCGCCGCGCCGCGCTGCCGCTCGCGTTCGGGGCGGCGCTGCTTCCCGCCACGACGTTCTTCGGCGCGTTCGCGCTCGCGGACGCCGTGCTGCCGGCGATCGTCCTGGCGTGGCTGCTGGCCCTTGACCGTTTCGTCCGGAGTGGGCGGACGAGTGACGCGGTCCTCGCGAGCGCGGCCGCGTCCTATGCGGCGGCCGTGCACACTCGCGGAGCCGTTCTCCTGGCCGTCCACGCGGTGGTGCTGGCCGTTCTCGCGCTGCGACCCGTGCGGCGGCGCGCGGCCCTGCTCGCGGGCGGTGCCGCCCTTGCCGGATACGCGGCGGGGGCGATGCTGAACGCGCACATCCGGGACGCCCTGTATCCGGGCGGCGTGCGGGATCTCGCCGGGATCCTGGAGTCCAGGCTCGGCACGGCGGCCGGGCAGGAATGGGCGCTGTCGGGGGCCGCCGGGCAGGTCTGGTACCTGATCGCCTCGACCTGGGGGCTGGCCGGCGTCGGGCTGGCGGCCGCCGCGGCGGCGCTGGTGCGGCGCCGGACGCCGGGCGCCGCCCGCGTCATGGCGGCCGTGCTTCTGGCCGCGACGTGCGGGATCGCGTACGCGTCGTCGGCCGCGCTGCCGGACGAGTACCGGGTCGGCAACTTCGCCTACGGCCGGTACCTGTCGTGCCTCGCTCTCGTCTACGCGCTGGCCGGGGCGGTGGTGCTCCTCCGGTCGGGCGCGCGGACGGCGGTCCGGGCGACGGCGGCGTCCGTCCTTGTCCTGGAGGGCGCCGGGCTCTGGGTGGCAGTCTACGCGGGCGACCGGCTCCGCACCCACGAGTTCATCGCGTTCGACTTCCCCGAGATCACGTTCCTGACCGGCGACCGCACCGCGCTGCACCTGCGGGAGGCGACGCTCACCGCGATCGCCCTGTGCGGCGCGCTGCTCCTGCTGTCGCGTCTCGACCGGACGCCCCTCGCCGCCGTCGGCCTGACCGGCGTGAACCTGGCCGCCATGGCGTTCGTCATGGCGCCGTCGCGGGACCGGCCGTTCTCGCCGCTGCCCGGTCCGGCGGCGGGCGGGGTCGTCGCGGACGTGTCGCTCGACTGGGAGATCAAGACCAGGCTCATGTACCCGGTGTGGTGGACGCGGATCGGCCGGATCGACGTCCGCGACGGGCGTCCGCCCGCGTCGGGGGTGTGCACGGTCCTGGTGCCGGCCGGGACGTCCCCGGAGACGTCGTGGCCCGCGCATCCGGTGGGCTGGCGGGCGCATGCGAGGCCCGGCTGGGTCGCCTGGCACGACCCTGCCTGCGGGACGGCTCAGTAGCGGGTGACCAGGGCGATGCGGCCGTGATCGACGAGGAAGCCGTCGGAGACGAAGGTGACCTCGCCGCCGTACTCCAGGACCGTCTCGATGACGTCGTCCACGGCGTCGTCGACGACGTCCGCGCCCTTGAGGACGCCGGGCATGCCGTCCACCGGGACGAGTTCGCCGCGCGACTTCACCGCGGGCGCGTAGTAGCCGCGCTCGACGACCAGGTGCTCGCCGCGGCCCGTCTCGGCGAGCGGGGTGACCTCGCAGAGGCCGCCCGCGTACCGCTGGAAGCTGCGCGCGGCCTCCAGTTCCGCGAGCACGGCGACCTCGCGGAGGTCCTCGTAGGCGGCGAGCGCAGGGCGGGCCGCCTCGGCGAGCGCGCCGGCCGCGGCGCCCTCGAAGCTGCCGTCGACGCGTCCCGCGACGGTGATGTGCGGCCCGGCGACCTCGTCGAAGAACGCCTGGTGGCGGGTGACGCCGGCGACGATCAGCGGGCGGCGGTCGCGGGCGAGGACCCGGTCGACGGCGGCCGCCGCGTCCCGCATGTGCTGGCGCTGCCGCTCCCCGTCGCCGCCCTGCGCGGCGCGCCGCGCCTGCCGCCCGGAGCCGGCCTCGTCGATCGGTTCCGGGGTGATCGGGAAGCCGCCGCCGATGCACTGGGCGAGGTCCTCGCCCTGGCCGTCCCACAGCCGGGTCCGCTGGTCCGACAGCGACAGCAGCCAGTAGCGCGGGCTGCGGGTGTAGGCGGCGACTAGGTCGCGGGTCGCGAACCCGGTGTCCACGACCACGCGCTCGTCGACGGGCTGGCCGATCGTGAACGCGTGGTGCTCGCCGTCCGGCGCGGCGAACAGGACGAGGCCGTCGGAGGCGTGCCGCAGGTCGACCTCGTCCGCGGCGCGCTCCAGCCCGCGGACGACCTGGTCGGCGGCGTCGGGCGCGACCCGGGCGTCGTCGTGCAGCCGGCGCCGCACCTCGGCGAGGAGGTTGCGCAGCCTGATCGGGTCCTGCCGGTTGTCCGGGACGGACCGGTGCGTCGGCATCAGCACCGACACCGCCGGGTAGGCGCGCGGCTTGCGCAGCTCGGACAGGGTAACGGCGTCCATGATCCCCCGATCGGTCAGCCTTGTTATGTCCTGTCTCTTTTGTAGCTACCGGCAGGTAAACGAGGTGTAAGGCCGCACTCAGCCGGGGGTGATGAAGGACGTCTCGTAGGCGAGGATGACCGCCTGGGTGCGGTCGCGGGCCTGGAGTTTGGCGAGGATGTTGCCGACGTGCGTCTTCACCGTCTGCGGGCTCACGAACAGGTCCTGCGCGATCTCGGCGTTCGAGCGGCCCTTGGCCATCAGCCGCAGCACGTCCCCCTCCCGCTCGGTGAGCTGCCCGTGCCAGCGCGCGCCGCCCCCGCCGCCGGACGGCCCGTGGTGGGCGGCCAGCTCCCGGATCGCCGCCGGGAACAGCAGGCTGTCGCCGTGCGCGACCATCCGGATCGCCCGCAGGATCTCCTCCGGCCGCGTCCGCTTGAGCAGGAAGCCGTGCGCGCCGGCCTTCAGCGCGTCGTAGACGTACTCGTCGTTCTCGAACGTGGTGACGACGATGATCCGCGGCGGCTCGGCGACGGTGTCCAGGATGCGGCGGGTCGCCTGGATCCCGTCGAGCCGCGGCATCCGCACGTCCATCAGGATCACGTCGGGGCGCAGCCGGTGCACCGCGCCCGGCACCTCCGACCCGTCGGACGCCTCGCCGACGACGGCGAGATCGTCCTCGGCGTTGATGATGGCGGCGAGGCCCGCGCGGATCAGCCGCTCGTCGTCGACCAGCAGCACCTTGATCGTCATGTTCCGGACCTTAGCGGCAGCGAGACGCGGAACCGCCAGGCGTCCCCGTCGGCCCCGGCGGCCATGTCGCCGCGCAGCACGGTGACGCGCGGCGGTTCCGCGTCTCGCTGCCGCTAAGGTCCGGAACATGACGAACAAA
>NZ_JABXFD010000655.1 GCF_013372625.1 Actinomadura sp. BRA 177 | reverse complement strand
TCGCAGGCCCACAGGGCCGCGCGCCGCGACAGCCCGAGCCCGTCGAACGCGCCCGCCGTGGCGAGCGCCTCCAGCGCCCCGCCCGACAGCGGCACGCGCCGGGCGAGGTCCTCCATGCTCGCGTAGGGACGTCCCGCCGCGATCGCCTCCGCCGTCGCGTCGCCCAGGTTCCTGATGCCGGACAGGCCGAGCCGGATCGCCGGCTGCGGCTCGCCCGGCGCATGCGGATGGTCGGACACGACCTCAACGGGCTCTTCCAGCGTCGGATGGACGTCGCTGGCGTTGATGTCCACGCCCCTGACCACGACACCATGATGCTTCGCATCGGCCAGGAGGCTTTGCGGGCTGTAGAATCCCATCGGCTGGTTGCGCACCAGAGCGGCGGTGAACGCAGCGGGGTAATGCCGCTTCAGGTAGGCGCTCGCATAGACGAGGTGGGCGAAGCTTTGCGCGTGCGACTCGGGGAACCCGAACCCGGTGAAGCCGAGGATCTTCTCGTAGACGCTCTCCGCGATGTCGGACGGGATGCCGCGCTCGGTCATCCCGTCCAGCAGCCGGCGCCGCAGCCGCTCCACGCGCTCGGGTGCGCGCTTGGCGCCCATCGCCTGCCTGAGCTGGTCCGACTCCGCCGGCGTGAACCCGGCGCAGTCGACGGCGAGCTGCATCATCTGCTCCTGGAACAGCGGCACGCCGAGCGTCCGGCCGAGCGCGGGCTCCATCAGCGGATGCGGGCACACCGCCGGCTCCAGCCCCTTGCGCCGCCGCAGGTACGGGTGGACGGACCCGCCCTGGATCGGCCCCGGCCGGATCAGCGCCACCTCCACCACCAGGTCGTAGAACTTCTCCGGCCGCAGCCGCGGCAGCGTCGCCATCTGCGCCCGCGACTCCACCTGGAACACCCCGACCGTGTCGGCGTCGCACAGCATCTCGTAGACCAGCGAGTCCTCCGGCGGGACGGACTGCAGGTCATAGCGGCGACCGTGATGCTCGTCCACCAGGTCGAAGCAGTCGTGCAGCGCGGCGAGCATGCCGAGGCCGAGCAGGTCGAACTTCACCAGGCCGGCCGCCGCGCAGTCGTCCTTGTCCCACTGCAGGACGCTGCGGCCCGGCATCGTCGCCCACTCGATCGGGCAGATCTCCCCGACCGGGCGGTCCGCGATCACCATGCCGCCGGAGTGGATGCCGAGGTGCCGGGGCAGCTTGAGCATCCGGTCGGCCAGGTCGAGCACCGGCGCCGGGATGTCGGCCTCCGACCCGACCGGGTCGCGCGGGTCGATGCCCTTCGACCAGGCGTCCTGCTGGCCGGGGGAGAACCCGAGCGCGCGTGCCGCGTCCCGGACGGCCATGCGCGGCCGGTAGCTGATGACGTTCGCGACCTGCGCCGTGCACTCCCGCCCGTACTTCTCGTAGACGTACTGGATGGCCTCCTCGCGGCGCCTGTGCTCGATGTCGAGGTCGATGTCGGGCGGGCCGTCCCGCCCGGGGGACAGGAACCGCTCGAACAGCAGCCCGTGCCGGACGGCGTCCACGCCCGTGATGCCGAGCGCGTAGCAGACCGCCGAGTTCGCCGCCGACCCGCGCCCCTGGCACAGGATGCCCTGGCTTCGGCAGAACTCCACGATGTCGTGGACGATCAGGAAGTAGCCGGGGAATCCCAGCTGCTCGATGACGTCCAGCTCCTTGGCGATCTGCGCGTACGCACCCGCCACCCGCTCGCTTTCGGGCGGCCCGTACCGCTTGAGCGCGCCCTCCTTCACCAGCCGCCGCAACCAACTCGCCTCGGTGTGCCCGTCCGGGACGGGCCAGTCGGGCAGCCGGGGCGCGACCACATCGAACCCGAACAGGCAGTCCCGCGCGAGCGCGACGGTCCGCTCCCGGACGCCGGGGAACCGCGCCAGCCGCTTCTCCATCTCCACACCGGACCGGATGTGCGCCGTCCCGCTCGCCGGCAGCCAGCCGACCATGTCGTCCAAGCTGCGCCGGGCCCGAACAGCCGCCAGCGCCTGCGCCAGCCGCGCATCGGCCCCGGGCGCCGCAAAATGCACATTGTTGGACGCCACAACGTCGACCCCGACACGCTTGGCCAACCCGAAGAGGGCGTCGTTGCGAAGATCATCGTCCGGCTGATCATGGTCAACCAGTTCAACGAACACGTTCTCGCGGCCGAACATGGAGATCAGGCCGCGCAACTCCTTCTCCGCCGCTTCAGGGCCACCCGCCTCCAGCGCCGCCGGGACGGGACCCTTCCGGCACCCGGTCAGCACCGCCCAGTGGCCGTCGTGCGCGCCGGCGAGGGCGTCCAGATCATAGACGGGACGGCCCTTGCGCCCACCCGCGAGCTGCGCCGACGTGATCGCCGAACACAGCCGCGCATACCCCTGCGCGCCCCGCGCCAGGACGAGCAGATGCCGCCCCGCCGGATCGGGCTCGCCGGTCTGCGGTCCGGGCAGGCCGAGGCTCAACTCCGCGCCGAACACCGTCCCGATCCCAACATCGTGCGCGGCCTGCGCGAACTGCACCGCCCCGTACATCCCGTCATGGTCGGTGACCGCCATAGCCTCCACCCCAAGCCGCGCCGCCTCCGCGACGAGCGAAGCGGGGTCACTGGCCCCGTCCAGAAAGCTGAACGACGAGTGAACATGCAGTTCCGCCCACGGCACCTCACCCTCGGCACGTCGCGGCAGTTCGGGGACTGGCGGAGGCTCTTCCGGCGCCCGCTCAGCCGGCCGCCACGACAACCGCTCCTCAAACTCCCGCCACGAGATCGCCGGGTTGTACCAGTTAGTCATACGCCGCGCCCCCAGCCCTGCGCCGTGGCCCAGTGATACGCCGTGCCCCAGCCATGCGCCGTGGCCTACTCATATGCCTTATAAGTCGTGGCCTTGTCATACGCCGCGCCTAGTCATAGACGGCCTCGATGTGCCATTGGCCGCGTTCGACGGCGAGGAGGTAGGCGGCGCTGTCCTCTGTGGTGATTTGGAAGCGTGCTCTGCGCCGCGCATTGTTCGGGTCCCACCAGCGTTCGTCGGCGGGCCATGGGCCCGTCCAGGCGGTTACGGCGGTGGGGTGGCCGTGGAGTATGAGGGTGGAGGGCGGGGCTGATACTTCGCAGCGCGCCGACACCACCACCGGCTCGCCGGACGCGTCGAGCAGTTCGGTGGCGGACGGTGACCGGGGGACGATTGCGGGCGCGGGGCCTGTTATGTGTCCCGGCCATGGGCCCTCGGGGAGGTTGGACGGGGGCAGGTCTCCGATGGGCACGCGGACGACCCGTTCGTCCGGAGCGCGACCGCCCACGAGGAGTGGGCGGGTGATTCCGCGATGGCCTAGCAGGGCCTGGATGCGGTCGGCGGCTCGGGTGATCCGGTCGGTGACGGCGGTGCGGCCCCAGAGCGACTCCTGGCGTCCCTCGTCCGGGACGATCTGGTCGGGGGCCAGCTCGACCCACGTGACGCCGCCCCAGATGTCCTCGGCCTTGGCGCCCTGCCAGGCCGACAGCTGCCAGCGCACCCGTTCGGCGACCGCCAGGGCCGACAGGCCCACGTGCCGCCAGAGCCGGCGCAGCACGTGGCCGTCCGCGAACCCGACCGCGACCTCCAGCCGGACGCAGGCCAGCCCGCCCGCCGCGAGCCCCTCGTGCAGCTCGCCCGCGAGCCGTTTCGCCGCGAACACCACCCGCTCGGCCTGCTCGGCGGGCGGGTCGAAGTCGCCGCGCACCGACAGGTCCGCCGCGCCCCGGACGGGGGCGAGCGGGCGCGGCTCCTCGCCGCGCGCCAGCCGGTGCGCGAGCGCGCCGTCCGGGCCGAACCGCCCGGCGACGTGCCCGGACGGCAGCGCCGCGAAGTCGCCGAGCGTCCTGATTCCTAGGCGCCGCAGCAGGTCGGCCAGTTCCGGCCGGTCCAGGACTGAGAGGGGGTACGGCGCTAGGAACGCCGCCGCGCCGCCGTCCGGGACTACTACGCCGCCGTCTCCGGCACGGGCCGCCAGTTCGGCGGCGAACAGGCCGTCCGCGATGCCCGAGCCGCAGTCGTGCCCGGCCTCCACGACCGTGTCCTGCACCAGGACGCGGAGCGCCTCCTCGCCGCCGTAGAAGCGGGCGGGCCCCCGTGCCGGGATCGCGCACAGCCCCGGCCGGACGACCTCGACGCGCGGTGTCAGCTCCGCGACCGCCTCTACGACCTCCTCGAACAGCCGTCCTTCCGCGTCCGGCTCCCGTTCCCGGACGACCAGGTCGGGGCAGCGGCGCTGCGCGTCCCGGAGCCGCTGCCCGCGCCGCACGCCCTGCGCCCGCGCTGCCGCCGAGCACGCCGCGACCCGCCCCTGCACCACCACGGCCCCGGCCGTCGCCGCGTCGACCCCGACGGCGGTGACCGGCCAGTCCGGGCACCACACCACCAGCACGCGCGTCATGCGGACGCCGGACTGATTGGGACCGCCGCGCCGGTGCCCACCGGTTGCGATGCGTGGTGGCGGGTCGTTGTCCTGGGCGAATGCGGTGTCAGTGGCCGGGGCGTGTGAACGGGCGCGCCGGCTGAAACGGTGTCGGGGACGAGTTCGAGCGGCGGTCGCGCGGTTTCGTCCGGTTTGACCGTGCCGTCGGGGGCGGGCAGCCAGAGGTGGGCGGTGCGGCCGGCGCCGGGGGCGTCGCGGCCCTCGGCGGTGATCTGGACGCGGCGGCCGGTCAGGCGGCCGTGGCCGTCGCTGAGGCCGTGCCAGGCCGCCTCGTCCAGGCGGAGGCGCAGCCGGGTGCCGGGCCAGGCGCGGGCGAACGGGCCGGTCAGCGTCAGAATGCAGCCGTGCTTGCGGGCCAGCGCCGACAGCCGCCGGACGGCGGCGGCGCCCGGACGTTCCGGCGGGCACAGCAGGATCAGGTCGACGGCCTCCGCGAGGGCGGCGACCACGTCCGGCCAGCGGTCACCCGGATCGTCGACGAGGAGCAGCCGTTCGGGGGCGGCGCCCATCCCGGCGGCGGCGGCCACGCCGAAGTCCGGGACGCCGACGACGCCGCACCAGCCGCCGGTGCCGTCCGCGCCGCCGTGCCGGGAGACGCCCGCGACGAGCGCGAGGCCGAGGGACGCGGCGCCGAGCCCGCCGAGGCCGACGACCGAACCGGGCCGCAGGCCACCGCCGGGCAGGACGGGACGCAGTGCGGGCAGCACGGGTACCGTGTCGCGCGGTGCCGTCTCCAGCACCGCCGACAGGTCCCGCAGCGCGGCCTCCGGCACCGGCGTCCCTCCTTTCGTGTCCCCTGCACAATTTCGAACACAAGTTCGACCTCTGTCAAGTTATCGCAGGTCACGGAGCGGAGTCGCGGCGGGTGGAAAGCCCGGTGGCGTGGGGGTTCGCGGTATTTTGGGGGATGTGACGAGTGAGGTGCGAACCCTGGAGTGGACGGGCGACGGGCTGCGGCTGCTGGACCAGACCGTCCTGCCGGGCCGCGTCGAGTACGTCGTGGCGCGCGACGTCGGCACGCTCGTGGACGCCATCCGGCGGCTCGTCGTGCGGGGTGCCCCGGCGCTGGGCGTCGCGGGCGCGTTCGGCGTCGCCATCGCCGTCCTGCAGGCCGCCCGCGAGGGATGGGACGACGCGGCGCGCGACGCGGCGATCGCGCGGGTCCGGGAGGCGCGGCCGACGGCGGTGAACCTCGCGGCCGGCGTCGACCGCGTCCTGCCGTACGTGGGCAAGGGCGCCGACGCGGTGGCGGCCGAGGCGCAGGCCCTGCTGGACGAGGACGTGCGCGGCAACCGGGCGATCGGTGCCTTCGGTGCCGACTGGATCCTGAACCGCACGGGCGACCGGCCCCTGCGCATCCTCACGCACTGCAACGCCGGTGCGCTCGCCACCGCCGGATGGGGGACGGCGCTCGGCGTCGTCCGCGAACTCCACGAGCGGGGCCGCGTCGAGACCGTCTACGCCGACGAGACCCGCCCGCTGCTCCAGGGCGCGCGGCTCACCGCCTGGGAACTCGACCAGGCCGGGATCCCGTGCGTCGTCCAGGCGGACGGGGCCGCGCCGAGCACGATCCTGCGCGGCCTCGCCGACGTCGCCGTCATCGGCGCCGACCGCATCGCCGCCAACGGCGACACCGCCAACAAGATCGGCTCGGTCGGCGTGGCGCTGGCCTGCCACGCCGCCGGAATCCCCTTCGTCGTCGCCGCGCCGTGGAGCACCGTCGACCTGGCGATCGCGGGCGGGGACGAGATCCCGATCGAGGAACGTCCCGCCGACGAGGTGCTGACCTGGGGCGGCACCAGGACCGCCCCAGATCGCGTGGCCGCGTTCAACCCCGCGTTCGACGTCACGCCCGCCCGCCTCGTGACCGCGCTGGTCACCGAGACGGGCGTGCTGGAGGTGTCGGCGGGTGCGACCCCCGGTCGCCTCAGGGGGTGAGCGTGCGGGTCGCGGCGCGGAGGCTCTCGTAGAGCCGAGCCTCGTATGCCTTGGCGGTTCGGACGTCGTGGTCGATGAACAGGGCGTCGTTGAGTGCAGGCAACCGCTGCGTGGCGTAACCCGTGTCGATGCCGGGCGCGTAAATCTGGTGTCGATACCAGGGGCGGCCCGGAAGCCCGGCTTGCGTCAGCAGGTCCCGTTCGGTCTGCATGATTTTGTCGTTCAGGCGGCGGAATGCGGCCGTGTCGCCCCTGCGAAGCGCCTCGTCCGCGCGCGCTTGCAGCGCCTCAGCGGCGCGCTGCCACGCCTTCGCCTGCTCGATATCGCGCGAGACGTCCACCACGACGGACCCCAGCCGTTTGCGCTGCTCGGCGGTGAAGTCGTCCAGGTACTGGGCCGTCTCCGCCGCGTATGGGCGGTAGCCCAGCGCGACGACGTCGGCGTTCGCCAGCCGCAGCGTCGCGATGCCGACCAGCCGCGACATCGCCGCGTGGTACTCCCAGCTCGGATCGCCGAAGTGCGACATCCAGTAGAAGTCGTCGCACGCGCAGTGGTAGTTCCCGGAGTTCCCCGGCGAGGACGACCCCAGATCCATCGCGGGCACCCCGTACCGCTGGAAGAACGCCTGGAAATCGGAGCCGCCGCCGATGCGGGAGATCGGCGTCTTGCCGTCGTTCTGCGCCTTCCACGCCTCGTACAGCGTCCCGTCCGTGCCGGGCCAGTGCACTTCCTTGGACGCGTCGATGACGGACTGGTCCAGCGCCGGTGTCGCCGTGGCGCCGAAGTTCGAGCCTCCGGCACCGTCCATGTTCACGTACGCGACCGCGTTGCGGAGCTGGTGCGCACGCTGCTCGGCGTACTCGGTCGAGCCGAACAGCCCGTACTCTTCGCCGTCCCAGGTGGCCAGGACGATGGTGCGCTTGGGCCGCCACCCCTTCTTGACGAGTTTCCCTAGCGCGCGTCCTATTTGCAGCACGTTCTCCGTGCCGGACAGGTTGTCGCTGCTCCCGTACGCCCACGCGTCATGGTGCGCGCCGAGGATGACCTCCTGCTCGGGATGCTCGCTGCCGGGGATGCGCACGGTGACGTCCCACAGCGGACGCACCTGGAACTTGTTCTTCAGATCGAGGTGCACTTTCGTGCCCCCGGGCCCGATCCGGTAGGTGAACGGCAGGCCGCCCTGCCAGTCCTTCGGAGCCTCTGCGCCCTTCAGCGCGCGCAGCAGCGGCTCGGCCGCGCCGTAGGAGATCGGCATCGTCGGGATGAGGCCCTTGAGCATGGGGGCCTGCGATGGCGGGATGCGGTGCGCGCCCTTCACCGCCGGCCAGCCGGGCGTCTGCGGGTCGCCGGCCGCGAGCTGGATCTGCGCGATGCTGCCGCGCTGGATGCCGTCCGGCGCGCGCCACGGCCCGTCCGGATACACCGGGCCGCGCCCGTACCCGTCGTCGGCGGGGTCGGAGTAGATCAGCACGCCCTTCGCGCCGCGCTTGGCGGCCTCGCGCGGCTTGATCCCCCGGAACACCGCCCCGTACCGGACGAGGACGATCTTGTCCTTGACCGAGACGCCGTTCTTGGCGAGCAGTGCGAAGTCCTCCGGCCGCCCGTAGTTGGCGTAGACGACCTCGCCTCGGACGTTCCCGGACGGCGAGAAACCGTTGTGCCCCGGAATGACGTCGTCGTAGTGCTTCTGCCAGGGCCGCTTCTTCTCCTTGACCGGCAGCGTGCGGTGCCGGGGCGCGGTCATCTCGACCTTCACGCGCTGCGGCATGGACAGGTACGCGTAGTACGTCCGGATCTGGGGCTTCAGTCCGTACGACCGGAAATGCCGGACGATGCGCTGGACGCGATGCCAGTCGCCGGTCGTCGTGGTCAGCCCCGGCTCGGCCGACAGTTCGGCGTCCAGGGCGCGGGCCGTCTTCGCGGACGGGACGGCGCTGAACAGCCTCTCGTGCTGCCGCTGCCATGTCGCGTGCGCGTCGGTGAAGCCCGCGATCGGGTGGTCGTTCTCGGCGGGGGACGAGGCCGCGGCGGGGGCGGCGGCCATGGTGAGTGCGAGGGCGGGGGCGCTCAGCGCCGCCAGTGCCTGGGTTTGGGAGCGGAACACCAGCGTTACCTCCCAGTACGCTCGGGACGAGTGCGCCCGGAACGTACGTCTCGATCGACCGAAGATCTAGCTCGCCTGCCGGATCCGGCCATCGCGTCACCCGGATCGTCCATCATGGTGATCGTGCCGACCTCCCCGAACCCCAGCGCCGCGCCGCGTCCGGTGGAGCTTGACGCGGTCTTGGAACGGATCACCTACGCCAACGAGGACACCGGCTACACGGTCGCGCGCGTGGCGACCGCCAAGAGCGGGCCCGACCTGCTCACGGTCGTCGGCGCGCTGCTCGGCGCGCAGGTGGGGGAGAGCCTGCGGCTGACCGGCCGGTGGCGCTCGCACCCGAAGTACGGCAAGCAGTTCGAGGTCGACTCGTACACGACGGTGCTGCCGGCGACGATCCAGGGCATCCGCCGCTACCTCGGCTCCGGGATGATCAAGGGGATCGGGCCGGTGATGGCCGACCGGATGGTCGGGCACTTCGGCACCGACATCCTCCGCATCATCGAGGAGGAGCCGAAGCGGCTCGTCGAGGTGCAGGGCCTCGGCCCGAAGCGCACCAAGCGGATCGCGGACGCGTGGGAGGAGCAGAAGGCCATCAAGGAGGTGATGGTATTCCTGCAGGGCGTCGGCGTCTCCACCTCCCTCGCCGTCCGCATCTACAAGCAGTACGGCGACAAGTCGATCGACACCGTCCGCAAGCAGCCCTACCAGCTCGCATCGGATGTGTGGGGCATCGGCTTCAAGACGGCCGACACGATCGCGCAGGCCGTCGGCATCCCGCACGACAGCCCCGAGCGGATCAAGGCGGGCCTCCAGTACACGCTGTCGGAGGGCGCCGACGACGGGCACTGCTTCCTGCCCGAGCCGAACCTCGTCACGGCGGCGGAGAAGATCCTCGGCGTGCCGAAGGAACTGATCGTCCCGGCGCTGGACGAGCTGGCCCGCGACGAGGGCGTCGTCCGGGAGCCGATCCCGGGGGAGGGGGACGACGCCGCGACGATCCCCGCCGTCTACCTGGTCCCCTTCCACCGGGCTGAACGCTCCCTCGCCCGCGGCCTCCTCGAACTCCTCGACGCCCCCACCGACCGGCTCAAGGCGTTCGCCGACGTCGACTGGGACAAGGCCCTCCCGTGGCTGAAGAAGCGCACCGGCCAGGCGCTCGCCGACGAGCAAGAGGAGGCCGTCAAGCTCGCGCTGACCTCGAAGGTCGCGGTGCTGACCGGCGGGCCGGGCTGCGGCAAGAGCTTCACCGTCCGGTCGGTGGTGGAGCTGGCCGCCGCGAAGAAGGCCAAGATCGTCCTGGTGGCGCCGACCGGGCGCGCCGCCAAGCGCCTCGCCGAACTGACCGGGCACGAGGCCGCGACCGTCCACCGCCTGCTCCAGCTCCAGCCCGGCGGCGACCCCAAATACGACCAGGACAACCCCCTCGACGCCGACCTGGTCGTCGTCGACGAGTCCTCCATGGTCGATCTGATCCTCGCGAACAAGCTGGTGAAGGCCATCCCGCGCGGCGCGCACCTGCTGCTCGTCGGGGACGTCGACCAGCTGCCGTCCGTCGGCGCGGGCGAGGTCCTCGCCGATCTGCTCGGCGCCGAGGTGATCCCGCGCGTCCGGCTCACCAAGATCTTCCGGCAGGCGCAGGAGTCCGGCATCGTCGTCAACGCGCACCGCGTCAACGCCGGCGACCACCCGCACACGCGCGGCTACAACGACTTCTTCCTGTTCCCGTGCGAGGAGCAGGACGAGGCCGCCGAGCTGACCGTGGACGTCGTCGCCAACCGCATCCCGCGCAAGTTCGGCCTCGACCCGCGCCGCGATGTCCAGGTCCTGGCACCCATGCACCGCGGCACGGCCGGGGCCGGCTCCCTGAACAACCTCCTGCAAGAGGCGCTGACCCCTCACGACGATGCCCGTCCCGAACGCCGCTACGGCGGACGCGTCTTCCGCGTCGGCGACAAGGTCACCCAACTCCGCAACAACTACGACAAGGGCGAGGCGGGCGTCTTCAACGGCACGGTCGGCGTCGTCACGAAGGTCAACCTGGAAGAGCAGTCGCTGACCGTCGTGACCGACGAGGACGAGAACATCGACTACGCCTTCGACGAGCTGGACGAACTCGCCCACGCCTACGCGATCACGATCCACCGGTCGCAGGGCAGCGAGTACCCGGCCGTCGTCGTCCCGCTGACCACCGGCGCGTGGATGATGCTGCGCCGCAACCTCCTCTACACGGGCATCACCCGCGCGAAGAAGCTGGTCGTCCTCGTCGGCTCGCGCCGCGCCCTCGCCGCCGCCGTCCGCACCGCCGGCGCGGGCCGCCGCCACACGGCCCTGGCCCACCGCCTGTCTCAGCGGTAGCGGGCCAGCTCCCACGGGTCGTGGGCGCAGAACACCTCGACCTCGCCGCCGCGCGCCAGCCCTCGTAGCCGCGCCACGTTGGTGAGCCGCAGCTCCCGGTCCACCTCGCCGCCCGCCTGGACGAGCTCCATCAGCGGATGCGTGACCGGCTCGGGGCGGTCGACCTCCCCGTGGTACATGTACGCGTCCCCGGCGTGCAGCAGCCAGCGGTCACCGTCCCGGACGGCCACGCCTGCATGCCCCGGTGTGTGCCCGCCGAGCGGGACGAGCAGGATCTCCTCGTCCACGCCGTCCAGAGCCCGGACACCACCGAACCCGTGCCAGGTCTCGCCCTCGCCGTCCTCGTAGACGACCCACTTCGGGCCGTGGGCGAGCTGCGCCGGGGTCTTGCCGCCGTCCATGCGCTCCGCCTCGAACACGTGCACCGCCGCGTCCGGGAAGTCGCTCAGCCCGCCCGCGTGGTCGCGGTGCAGATGCGTCGGGACGACGTGCCGGACGTCGCCGGTCGAGTACCCGAGCGCTTCGACCTGCCGGACGGCCGTCGCGGCGGGGTCGAGGGTCGGCCCGGCCATCTCCAGCCAGTCGTCGAGCAGCCGCTCGGACGGGCGCTCGATGTCGCCGAGCCCGATCCCCGCGTCCACGAGGACGAGCCCCGAAGAATCGGTCTCGATCAGCAGCACATGACCAACCGCCCGAAGCGGCCTCCCCGGCCCGTCGGCGGGTTCGATCTCCCGCATGGGGGCGCAGTCGAGATGGTGGACGCGCATGCGAACTCCTCACAGATGGTCGGCGAGCTGCCGGGTGACCTGGTGGATGACGGACACGTCCTGCTGGACGCGGGCGAGCATGATCGCGCCCTGCAGGGACGACAGCACCAGCGCGGCCAGCGGTCCCACGCGCTCCTCGGGCACGCCCCATCCGCGCAGGGCGGCCCGGAGACCCGCGAGCCAGTCCCCGTACGCGCCGTCGCAGGCGGCCCGGATCGGCTCGCTCTCGGCGGCCGTCTCCAGGGCCACGGTCGCGACGGGGCAGCCCTTGCTGAAATCCGACTCCCGCAAGCTCTGCGCGAAGTAGTCGCCCAGTGCCGCGAGCCCGGACCGTCCGTCCGGCGCGGCGAGGACGGCCTCGGCCAGCGCCTCGCCGACCGTCCGGCCGGACAGCGCCACCGACTCCGCCGCGAGTTGCTCCTTCCCGTCCGGGAAGTGGAAGTACAGCGAGCCCTTCGGCGCCCCGCTCTCGCCGAGGACCTGGTTCAGCCCGGTCCCGTGGTAGCCCTGCCGCTGGAACAGCTCCCCGGCCGTCCGCAGGATCCGCTCTCTCGTCTCTCCGCGCGGTGCCATGGCGGACACACTAGACCGACCGGTCTACAAACTCCAAGAAAATCGAGAGCCCGAACACGTTCTGCATGCTTAAGGCTGCAGAGTGTTGCTAGGCTTTGGTCATGGCTAGGTTCCGGCTATACCCCAGTGTGGAGCAGGAAGAGCGGATGCTCCTGCACTGTGCGCATGCCAGGTACGTATGGAACCTCGCTGTTGAGCAGCATTCCTATTGGCACAAGGGACGCAGATCGGCCCCCGGGTTCGCCGAGCAGTGCCGCCAGCTCACCCAGGCCCGACGTGAGAACGAATGGCTACGTGAAGGGAGCGTCACTGTTCAGCAGCAAGCGCTGAAGGATTTTGCGAGGGCCAAGCAAGCTCGATTCACCTCCGGGTTTGGTGAACCGACCTGGCGTAAGAAGTTCGTGCATGAGGGCTTTCGGGTGATTGGCACCGGACGTGTTCCGGCGTTCGGGTCTGATGGCAAGCCGCTGTTGAATGCCAAGGGCAAGCAGGTAATGTCTCGCGAAGTTGGAGTGCGCAAGCTAAACCGGCGGTGGGCGCAAGTCCAGGTGCCCGGCTGCGGCTGGGTGCGTTTTAGGCTCACTCGCCGAGAGTTGCCCGTAGCGAAGACGTTTCGAGTGACCCTCCGCCACGGACAGTGGCATGTGGCATTCGCCGTCATCCCCGAGCCGATCGAGCCGCCGCACAGAGGAAAGATCATTGGCGTCGACCGAGGGATGAAGATCACCGCTGCTCTGTCAGATGGCAGATCCCTGAACTGTCCGCAACTTTCGGCCAAAGAGCGTGCGCAGCTTCGCAGACATCAGCGTCGAGCGGTCATGGCGAAAAGGGGCAGCCAGCGGAAGGCGGCCGAGTATGCAAGGGCTGCTCAGCTGAAGGTGCGGGAGGTGAACCGGCGTAAGGACTGGTGCGAGAAGACATCGACGATGCTCGCCCAGACCTTTGATGTGATCTGCTTCGAAAAGCTGCACATCACGACCATGACGACTTCCGCGAGAGGGACCATCGACCAGCCTGGCCGGAACGTGCGCCAGAAGGCCGGGCTGAACAGGGTGATCCTTGCTCAAGGCTGGGGCCTGCTGCGGCGACGCACCGAGAACAAGGCACCGGGGCGAGTGGTGGATGTTCCAGCCCCCTACACGTCATTGCGGTGCAGTGCCTGCGGGTGGATCGAGAAGAACTCGCGCAAGAGCCAAGCCGAGTTCGTCTGCGTGACCTGCGGGTTCAACTGCAACGCCGACGTCAACGCAGCAATCAATATCGCAGCAACACGTGTCGCGGCAGGACAGGTCGCAAGACCCGCTCCCTCACGGGGGCGTGCCGGAGGGGTGACACCGCTCCCGCGGTCGAGCGCCCGTGAACCTCAACCTGATCGGGTTGGAATCCCGCGCTCCCGAGCACGGGAGGATGTCAAAGCTGGACGCATCCGCACGGGTCTCAGGCAGCCTTAGGCTGCGGCGGGGCGGTGCTCTTGCGGACTACCAGGCTGGTGGACAGCTCCAGCCGCGTCGCGACCGGCTCCCCGTTCCGGATGCCGAGGATGATCTGCGTCGCGGACTCCGCCATCTGCCGCAGCGGCTGGTGGACGGTCGTCAGCGCCGGGCTGGCCCACGGCGCCACCGCCACGTCGTCATACCCGACGACCGACAGATCGTCCGGCACGCGCAGCCCGTGGACCCGCGCCGCCTCCAGCACGCCGAGCGCCTGCAGATCGCTCCCGGCGAAGATCGCGGTCGGCCGGTCGGGCCGCCCCAGCAGCTCCATCGCCCGCTCGAACCCGCCGTCCACGTGGAAGTCGCCGTAGGACACATAGGACGGCTCGACGTCCAGCCCGGCCATGCTCATCGCGGAGCGGAACCCGTCCAGGCGAGCGACGGAGCACAGCATGTCCGCCGGCCCGGTGATGATCGCGATGCGCTGGTGCCCCTGGTCGATGAGATGCCGGGTCGCCGCGAGCCCGCCGGACCAGTTGGCGGAGCCGACCGACGGGACGTCCGGCTCCGGGTCGCCGGCCGGGTCGATGATGACGAACGGGATCGACCGGGACCGCAGCCGCTTCTTGTACTCCGGCGGCAGGCTGGAGAAGGTCAGCACGACGCCGAGCGGGCGGCGGCGCAGCACCCCGCTGATCCACTCGGGGCCGGGGGAGTGCCGGGTGCCGCTCTCGGTCAGCACCACGCTCGCGCCGTTGGCCTTGGCGACGCTCTCCACGCCGCGGATCAGCTCCATCGTCCAGAGGCTCTCGATCTCGTGCAGGACGATCTCGATGAGCGGCGCGTCCGGGCCCGACCGGGACCCGCGCCGGTACCCGTGGTGCTCCAGCAAGCGCTCCACCCGGAGCCGCGTCTTCCGGGCGACGTCCTCCCGCCCGTTGAGGACTTTCGAAACCGTCGAAATGGAGACTCCGGCCTGATCCGCCACTTGAGCCAGGGTCACCCGGCCTGATTCGTCCTCCTGCTGCATGCTCGAAGCATAAGGATCTCGGCGGTGACTCCGAAAGTTGGTATCCGCGCGGAGACGGAGATCACTTATCCGCCCGCATACCGCTCGATGGCGCTGAGAAGGAGCTCCTCCGCAAGATCGTAGACCCGGTCGACGTCCTCGGCGTCCCCGGTGAAGCGCCCGCCGGCCTCGGACGCGGCGAGCCCCATCCCGATCGTGTCCAGCAGCCGCTGCAGCGGCGTCACGATCTCCTCCGGCACCCCCGCACTGCGCAATATCGCCTGCATGGTGTTCCGCGCCCGCCGCGCCTCCTCCGTGACGGTCGGCCGCATGAACAGCAGCAAGAACACCTGCGGATGCCGCCGCGCGACGCTCCGTATGCCGGTGCCGATCATGCGGAGGCGATCTTGCCAGGGCAGTTCGGGGTCGTCCTCCGGCAGTTCCCGGATGAGGCGCTCGACCAGGCCGACTGTGCCTATTGCAGCGCCCTTGGCGTCGGGCCCTGGGGGCCCTCCTTCGGCGGGCGCTGCGGCGATCGCTAGCATCGCTCCGGCTCGCCTAGCGGCTCACTGCGCGATCAGGTTCTCGCAAGCTCGAACCTGGCTTCGCACGCGATCGCACGCATTGAGGTCGCCGCGTGGTTGCGGCGACGGCTGAGCTAGTCGCGTAGGTGCGATGGGCCCGTTCGCGTTGCTCGCGCCTAAAGAGCGGCATCCATGGTCCTTCGCGGTCGCCTCGGCCGCCGGGTACCTGCTCGTCCTCGACCTCGTCGGGGTGAACATCGCGCTGCCCGACATGCGCGACCGCCTGGACGCCGGCCTCGCCGAGGTGCAGTGGTCGGTCGACGCCTACGCGCTGGCGCTCGCCGGGCTGCTGCTGACGGCAGGGGCGCTGGCCGACCGGCTGGGGCGCCGCCGCATGCTGCTCGGCGGGCTCGCCGCGTTCACGGGTGCGTCGCTCGCCTGCGCGCTCGCGCCATCGGCTGCCGTTCTGGACGCGTTCCGCGCCGTGCAGGGATGCGGCGCGGCCGTCCTGTACGGGACGTCGTCGCCGCTGCTGGCGGCGGCGCACCCGGCGGGACGGGCCCGCAACCGGGCGCTCGGCGTGTACGCCGCCGCGTCGGGCGCCGCGATCGCGACGGGCCCGCTGGTCGGCGGCGGACTGACCGAGCTGTTCGGTTGGCGGGCGATCTTCTTCCTTAACGTGCCGGTCGGCGTGGTCGCGTTCGCGGTCGCCGTGGTGAAGGTGCCCGAGTCGCGGGACCCGCGTCCCCGCCCGCTCGACCCGGCTGCGGCCGTCCTGCTGACGGCGGGGCTGGGCGGGCTGCTGTGGGCGCTGATCGAGATTCCCCGGCTGGGCTGGGCGGCGCCCGGCGTGCTGTTCCCGGCCGTCGCGGGCGCGGCAGCCCTTGTCGTGCTCATCCGGCGCCGCGTCCCCGAGCCAATGATCGACCTGTCGCTACTGCGGGACCGCCTGTACGCGGCGAACGCCACGGCCGCGCTGCTTTCCCATGCGGCGGGCGCCGGGTCGCTGGCCTATTTTTCGCTTTATGTGCAGGGGCCGATGGGCACGGCGCCCGCCGTGGCCGGGCTGTGGTTTCTCACCTACAGCGCTCCGGCGCTGGCGGCGCCGCTGGTTCTCGGACGGGTCGCGTATCGCTTGCCGTCCGCCGCGCTCGTGGCCGCCGGGCCGCTGCTGACCGTGATCTCCACGCTGCTGCTGGCCGCCACCTACCGGACGGGGTCGTGGCCTGCGATGGTGCCGGGCTTCGCAGTCGGCGGCCTCGGTGCGATCGGCAATCTCGTGTCCAGCCAGGTCGCACTGGAGGCGGCCCCGCCCGAGCGTGCGGGTGTCGCCGCCGGGGTCACGAACACGGCCAAGCAGCTCGGGATCGCCGTGGGCGTCGCGGTCCTCGGCGTCCCGTATGGCTTGGACGGGCTGGGTGCGATGCTCGTCACCGCTGCGGCCTTGGCGCTTCTCGGTGCCCTCCCAGCCCTTTATTTCTTGATCGTCAGGTGGTCGAGGCGGAGGCCGGTGAAGGCGCCGGCGGTGACGCCGCGCACGCGTTCCGACCAGACCAGGTGATCGTGGGCGGACCACAGCGGCATCGCGGGCATGTCGCGCAGCATCGCGCTCTCGGCGAGGCGCGCGGGGATCACGCCGTCGTCGGGGGTGGCTGCGCGTTCGGCGTCGGCGATGAGGCCGGTGGTGTAGTCGTCGTCGAACTCGGTCCCGGCGTCCAGTAGCGGGGGCAGTGCGGCAACGGGTGCGGGGTAGGCGGCCGTGGTGTGGACGACGAATGGGCCGTCCACGTCATGGGAGTCCAGGGCCTTGCGCAGGTCGGTGACGGGACGGGGGCGCGCGTCGTGCCGGTTCGGCGGCACCTGCGTGGCGACGTCCAGGTCACCGGCCGAAGCGGCGTTGTACTGCTCCTTCGCGTCCGGTATCGCCTTGACGGCCACGGAACGGCCCTCGCCCGACCGGCGCTGCAGGACGATCTCCCGCGCACTCCGCGACGTCACCCGGAACAGTCCGTTCCCGACCGGCTTCCGTCCATAGGATGCCCAGTCCCGCGACTTCAGGACGCTTTCGGGCAGCGGGAAGAAGGCCGGGTCGCCCAGCAGGGCCGGAAAACCGCTCAGCGGACGGTCGAGTGTCACCTCGAAGGTCAGGTCGTCCTCGACCTTGAGCCCGGACACCTCCTCGGCACCCCGCCGCGCGCCCTTCACGTGCGCGACCTCGGTGAACAGCCGCGTCCCCGCCCAGCCCTCGCGCAGCACCGCCGTCCAGGCGCCGGTGAACGAGCGGGGCGTGACAGGCGAGCCGTCCTGGAACGTCGCGCCGGGACGCAGCCGGATCGTCCACACCCGCCGGTCCGGGCTGGTGACCGACGCGGCGGCGGCGTTCGTCGGCGCGCCGGTCTTCGCGTCGTAGGAGACGAGCCCCGTCCACACCGCGTTCGCGATCATGCGTCCGGCCGGGTCGCGGACATCGCCCGGCAGCAGCGTCGCCGGCGCCGGGGCGCCCACCGAGATCCGCGGATCGGCCGGCTCGCTCCACGCGCGCAGGGCCGCGACCGGTGCCAGCAGCACCACCACCGCCCCGGTGACCAGGGCGGCGGTGCGGGTGGAGCTCTTCATGCCTCTCCCGGGAGCAAGGGGGCGGCCGACGCCGGTGAGCGTAGATCACCACGACAGGTCTCACCAGCCCTGACGGTGCTGAGTCCATTTCGTGACCAACCGGACTGTTGATCAAGCTCGTGGCCGCGGTCACACTGGCGCTTGCGAAGATCTTCTTCCGTGGAGGCGCGATGCTCCCTCGCACATCCATCCCCGCCGGGCGCCTGGTCCAGGGCGGCGTGGCGGTCGCGGCGTCGGTGGCGCTGCTGGCCGGCTCCGCCTGGGCGTGCCCGCCCGAACCCGAGAACGCGCAGGCCGAGGCGGCCGCCGGGACGGAGGGCACCGGCGGCCACGCCGGGCACTACCACCGGGCGGACGCGGCGGCGGCCGAGAAGTCCGAGGCGGTCAAGGGCGTGCGGCGCGTCGGCGGCGTGTCCGACGCCAAGGGCGCCATCTCGCTGATGTTCATGGACTACGGCCACGGCCGGCACCAGCGGACGATCATGTACGCGACCGGCGAGTTCGGGCTGAAGGCCTACGACATCACCGCCGACCCCAAGGTCCCCAAGCTGGTCGGGCAGCTGAACATGCCCGGCATGTGGGAGACCGAGGACACCGACTTCGACCCCAAGCGCAAGATCATCTACCTGTCCCGGGACCCGCGCGCGTTCGGCGGCAACACCCGCACGGGCGAGTCGGGCATCTACGTCGTGGACGCGTCCAAGCCGGAGAGCCTCCGCCAGATCACCTACGTGAAGGTCCCCGCCGGGCACACCACGACGTGCGTGAACGACTGCAGGTACCTGTGGACGGGCGGCCCCGCCAAGGCCGACTGGATGCCCGAGGACTGGGGCGGACGACCGGTCTGGGTCACCGACGTCCGAAACCCGGCCAAGCCCAAGGTCCACAAGGACCCGATCGACACCGGCCGCAACGACGGCAAGACCGACTACACCCACGACATCCAGGTCGACTCCAACGGGGTCGCGTGGGCGTCCGGGCGCGGCGGCGTCCGCGGCTACTACACGACCGGCCGCCACTACGACCCGGTGGAGAAGAAGTGGCGCCGGGCCACCGCGGTCGACCCCGTCCCGTACGCGGGCGGCGGCCTGGACGAGGCCACCACCAACTCCACCTTCATGCACAACAGCTACCGTGCGGTCGGACGGACGCGGAACCAGGCCGCCGACCCCCGCAGGTGGGGCAACGGGCAGCTCCTCTACGTCACCGAGGAGACCTTCAACGACGGCTGCGCCAACGACGGCCTGCTCGTCATCGCGTCCCTGAAGGGCTCCCACCGGGGCGAGGGCTGGCGGTCCACGCCGGAGGACCCGTTCCGCCTGCACACCGTCGGAACGTGGGGCGTCGCGGGCAAGGAGGGCAGCGATCCCAACAGCACCGACTGCTCCGCCCACTACTTCGACGTCCGCGACGGTGTGATCGTCCAGTCGTTCTACTCCCAGGGCACCCGCTTCCTGGACGTCCGTGATCCCACGAACCCCAGGCAGGTCGCCTACTACCGGCCGGCGGACGCCGCGTCCTGGCAGCCCTACTGGCACGGCAAGTACGTCTACGTCGCCGACAACACCCGCGGCATCGACGTCCTGGAGCCGACCTTCCGCTGACCCCCACCCACGCAGAGGCCCGTCCCACACCCCCCAGGGACGGGCCTCTGCCCTCTGTCATGACCGATCTCCGGGTTTGCGGGGGTGGCGTTCGGCGGCGCGGGTGGCGGAGCCGGCGGCGCGGCGGAGCTGGTGCCCGGCCTGCTGGACGGCCTGGACCGGCCGCTCGGGCAGGTGCCGGGTCGCGCCGCGGTGCCGCCGCCAGTGCTCGCGGGCGCGGGCCCGGTGCTCGACGCGCAGGTTCTCGATCAGGCGGTCGATGTCCATGGACACCTCGCCGTACAGCGGCCACAGGTCCCCGGCGGCGGCCCGCCCGTGCAGCTCGCGGCGGAGCCGGGCGCGGCGCTCGCGGGCCACGTCCACCCGCACCTCCAGGTCGTTCTCGGCGAGGAAGGGGCGGGCGTCGCGGGTCAGGTCGGAGCGGGCGAGCCGGCCGTAGGCGGCGATGCTCGCGGCGATCCCGGCGAGGGCGTCGCCGAGCCCGTTGCGCAGCGCCGGGTCGGTCAGCAGCCGGCCCCGCTCGCCGAACCCCTCGTCGTCGGCGAGCGAGCGGGTCAGGCCGCGCAGCGACAGCATGAAGTGCTCCATGGTCTCCATGGCGTTGCGCAGCGCGACGCCGGCGTCGACGAGCCGCCGCGCCCGCGGGTTGAGCTTGACGCTCTCCTCGGCGGCGCCGAGGTCGCGGTCGGTGCGGCCGAGCTCGCGGGCGAGCTGCTCGGCCGCGTCCTGCCAGCGGGCCGCCTCGCCGCCGGTGCGGTCGCCGCGCAGCCCCTCCGCGATCTCCTCGATCAGCGCCCGCAGCTTCTCGGCGATGTCCTCCACGGCCTCCTCCGCCGGCCGCACCCGCACCGACGGGACCAGCAGCGTCGCCGCCAGCCCGGTGGCCGCGCCGATCAGCGTCTCCAGCACCCGCTCGGCCGCGCCCGCCCCGCTCGCCGTGCCCAGCGCGAAGATCAGCATCGCCGAGATCGGCACCTCCAGCACGTGCTCGCCGAGCCGCAGGACGTGCCCGATGACGAGCGCCGCGCAGATGGTGATGCCGAGCGTCCACCAGGAGAACCCGATGGTGGACGCGGCCATCACCGCGACCAGCACCCCCGAGGTGACCGCCATGACCCGCAGGATGCTCGCCCGGATCGTCCCGACGACGGAGAACTGCACCACCAGCAGCGCGGTCAGCGGGGACAGCAGCGGCGCCGGCGTGCCCGGCGGCAGCACCGTGTCCGCCAGCACGAACGACAGCACGGCGGTGAGCGTCAGCCAGGCGATGCGGTAGACCGCGGACTGCACCTCCATCGCCACGTTGAGCGGCGAGCGTCCGGCGCGGTCGCCCCGGTCGGACCGGGGGCGGAAGAACGGGCGTGGCATGCCGTGAGTCCTTCCCGCGTCCCGGCAATATTGCGGTAAAGCCGGTGAATGCGGGGCAGGTCACGTCCGCCGGCGGGCGCGGAACGCGGCGACGTTCGTCCGGTTCGCGCACGCCTCCGAGCCGAACCGGCCCCGCCCCCCCCGGGACCTCTCGGCGTACCCGCCGCGGCCGGCGCTCGCCCCGGCCGCGGAGAACGGGCGGCCGGCCGAGCAGCGGCCGTCGGCCCCCGAGCCCGAGCCGGCGTTGAAGGGGCTGCTGGAGGAGCCTCCCGCGGACCTGCTCGACACCGTCCTGTCGGGCCGCAAGGTGCTGATCGTCGACGACGACGTCCGGAACGTGTTCGCGCTCACCAGTGTCCTTGAGGGCTACGGTATGGAGGTCCTCTACGCCGAGGACGGGCAGGCCGGAATCGACGTCCTGCACCGCAACCCGGACGTGGCCGTCGTGCTGATGGACGTCATGATGCCGGGCCTGGACGGGTACGCGACCACGGCCGCCATCAGGGAGATGCCGCAGTTCGCCGACTTGCCGATCATCGTCATCACGGCCAAGGTGATGAAGGGCGACCGGGAGAAAAGCCTCGCGTCCGGCGCGTCGGACTATGTGCCGAAGCCCGTGGACGTGGACCATCTCCTTGACGTCATGCGGAACTGGCTGCAACCCTCCATCGTCCGCTGAGGAGAGGAGACGACCGGCAAGTAGGGTCGCCGTGGAGGCTTTCGGCCGGCGATGGCGGGGACCGGAATCGGAGAGGCGCGCGTGGACGACAAGGCGAAGATCCTGCTCGTGGACGACCGCGAGGAGAACCTGATCGCGCTGGAGGCCATCCTCAGCTCGCTCGATCAGGACCTCGTCCGGGCGCGGTCCGGTGAGGACGCGCTGAAGGCGCTGCTGACCGACGAGTACGCGGTCATCCTGCTGGACGTCGTCATGCCCGGGATGGACGGTTTCGAGACGGCCCGCGACATCAAGCGCCGCAAGAAGACCCGCGACCTGCCGATCATCTTCCTCACGGCGGTGAACAGCGACCCCGACTACGCGTTCCGCGGCTACGCGGCGGGCGCGGTCGACTTCATCTCCAAGCCGTTCGACCCGTGGGTGCTGCGCGCGAAGGTGTCGGTGTTCGTGGAGCTGCACAACAAGAACAAGCAGCTCCGCGACCAGACGGTCCTGCTGCGCGAGCAGGCCGCCCTGCTCCGCGAGCAGCAGACGCTGCTGAACGAGCGGCCCGGCGCCGACGCGTTCGAGGAGGCCCGCGCCGGGCTGACGTCGGTGGAGGAGCAGGCGGAGGCGGTCGGCAAGCACCTCCCGCCCGCGCAGCGCGACGAGTACGAGGAACTGACCCGCCGCCTCACCGACCTCCGCCAAACCCTGAACGGCGAGCAATCCCCGTAACAACGGCCCCAGCCCGCCGTCCCGGCCACGCGACTACCCCAGCCGTCGCGATCGCGACCGAAGGCAGTTTCGAGCTTGCGAGAAACTGATCGCGCAGTGAGCCGCTAGGCGAGTCGGAGCGATGCAGCGATCGCACGCGGTTAGCTCGTGTCGGGCGCCCCCAGGCGCCCGACACGAGCTAACCGCGATTCAATACAGCTCGGGCTGCGGCGATGCGGGCCAGGGTGCGGTCGCGGCCGAGGATCTCCAGGGATTCGAAGAGCGGCAGGCCGACGGTGCGGCCGGTGACGGCGACGCGGACGGGCGCCTGCGTCTTGCCGAGTTTGAGGCCGTGCTCGGTGCCGATGCGCTCCAGCCGGTCCTTGAGCTCGGCGGCGTTCCAGGGGGCGTCCCGGTAGGCGGTCTCGGCGGCGGCGAGGATCGCGGCGGCGGGCTCCTTCATCGCCTTGTTCCAGGACTGCTCGTCGGACGGCGGCTCGTCCAGGAACGCGAAGTCGATCATCTGGACGATCTCCGACAGCAGCGCGAGGCGGGTCTGGGCGAGCGGGGCCAGCTCGGCGAACACGGCGACGTCCACGTCGAAGGGGGCCCGCTCCAGGAAGGGCAGGCATTCGGCGATGAACTTCTCGGTGGGCAGCGCCCGGATGTACTCGCCGTTGATGGCGCGGAGCTTCTTGACGTCGAAGAACGCGGGCGAGGAGTTGACGTCCTCGATGCGGAACTCCTCGACGATGACGTCCCAGGGGACGATCTCGCGGTCGCCGGACGGGGCCCAGCCGAGCAGCATCAGGTAGTTGCGCATGGCCTCGGCGAGGTAGCCCTCGGCCCGGTAGTCCTCCAGCGCGACCTTGTCGCGGCGCTTGGACAGCTTCTGCCGCTTCTCGTTCACGATGACGGGGACGTGCGCCCAGACGGGCGGCTCGCCGCCGAGCGCCTCCCACAGCAGCTGCTGCTTGGGCGCGTTGGACAGGTGCTCCTCGCCGCGCACCACGTGGGTGATGCCCTGGCTCATGTCGTCGACCGCGTTGGCCAGCAGGAAGGTGACCGACCCGTCGGCGCGGGCGATGACGAAGTCCTCCAGGACGGCGTTCTCGAAGACGGGCTTGCCGCGCAGCAGGTCGACGACGGTGGTCTGGCCCTCGTCGGGGGTGCGGAAGCGGAGCGCGCGGCCGGGGCCGGGCTCCAGGCCGCGGTCGCGGCAGAAGCCGTCGTAGCCCTTGTGCTGGTCGCCGGTGCGGGCGACGACGGCCTCGCGGCCGCAGTCGCAGTAGTAGGCGCGGCCCGCGTCCCGGAGGCGGTGCGCGGCCTCGGCGTGCTTGTCGGCGTTCGCGGACTGGAAGTAGGGGCCCTCGTACTGCTCGCCGTCCATGCCGAGCCAGGCGAGGGCGCGGATGATGCCCTCGGTCCATTCGGGGCTGTTGCGGGAGGCGTCGGTGTCCTCGACCCGCAGCACGAGCGTCCCGCCCGACTGGGCGGCCATCACCCAGTTGAACAGCGCCGAGCGGGCGCCGCCGACATGGAACATGCCGGTGGGTGACGGGGCGAAGCGTACGCGGATCGAAGAACTCGAAGACATGCCTCAAGGGTAGAGCGCGCGGGCCCCCGCTCGCGCCGGGACCCGCGCGCCCCGCCGGGATTCGGGGCCCGCCCGGTTCAGGGCTTCCAGTGCGGGTCGCGGCCGGCCAGGCCGAGGACGCGGTCGAGCAGCGGCGCGTCCTCCGGCACGGGGACCTCGGGGCCGAACGCGCCGTACTGCCGGCTCATCTCGGCCGTCGGGACGATCTGCTCCCAGGCGGCCTGGACGACCTCGGGCGGGAAGCCGGGTTCGCGTCCGGTGGCGGCGGCGAGGTCCCAGCCGTGCACGACGCATTCGCCGAAGACGATGCCGGCGATGAACTCGGCGGGCATGCCCTCCTTGTTGCCGGTGAGGCTGGTGTTGCCCTCCCAGGCGTCCGGGTCCTGCCACGCCTCGGCGGTCTTGCGGGCCTGCTCCTCGAACCGCTCGGCCCAGCGCGGCTCGGCGGTGAAGTCGTGGTCCTCCCCCGGGCCGGTGACGGGCGTCCGGAGCGCGGCGGCCTCGCCCCGCTCGTTCCACAGGATCAGGTGGTTGACCAGTCCCCGCACGTCCCACCCGGGGCACGGGGTGGGCGCGTCCAGCTTCACCGCGGGGATCTCCAGGACGATCCGCGCCGCGGCCTCCGCGGCGGGAAGCATCTGGCTCCGGATATCCATGATCTTTCCCTCGCTCATCTGTTCGAACATACGGCCACGGTAGGACGGGCCGCGGCGGCCGGTCTTGAACAAACGCGACACCGCTAGCCTGAACCGATGGAACGATCCCTACCCGATGGGACGCGGGGCATCCTGCGTGCGCGGGCGGGCCTGGAGCGCTTCCGGGTGGACAAGACCGCGCCGGGTCCGGCGCTGGCCCCGTTCGTGGACGACTTCTGGGTGCTGCGGTGGGATCTGCGGGGCCGGCCGCCGCACCGGCAGCAGGTGCTCACGCGGCCGTCCGTCCATATGACGTTCACGAGCTACCTGACGGGCGGGGCGACGCGGGCGCGGATCGTGGGCGTCGTGCGGGACGACTTCGTCGAGGAGATCCACGACGAGGGCCGCGTGGTGGGGGTCGCTTTCCGGCCCGGCGGGTTCAGGCCGTTCATGGACGGCCCCGTCTCCGCGCTGACCGGCCGGTTCGCGGGTGTGGACGAGGTGTTCGGCGCGGCCGGTCTCGCGCTCGCCGAGGAGGTCTTCGCGTCGGCGGACGCGGGCGAGGCGCTCGTGCGGCTGGAGTCGTTCCTCGCCGGGCTGGCGCCCGCACCCGATCCGTCCGCCGAGCGGGCCGCCGCGGTCGTCGCGCGGATCGCGGCGCGGCCGGGCCTCGTGCGGGTGGACGAGCTGGCCGCCGACGTCGGGCTCGGCCCGCGCAGCCTGCAGCGCCTGTTCCACGAGTACGTCGGGATCGGCCCGAAATGGGTGATCCGGCGGTTCCGGATGCAGGAGGCCGCCGAACGCGCCGCGTCCGGCACCGGGGTCGACTGGGCGCGGCTGGCCGCCGAGCTCGGCTACGCCGACCAGGCCCACTTCACCCGCGACTTCACCGCGGCGGTCGGGACGCCCCCCGCGCGGTACGCCCGCGAGGCGGGTCCTGGCACTATCGAGGCATGACCGCCCCCCTCGATGACCTGGACGATTTCCGGACGCTGGCGGCGGGCCGGCTCTCCTCGTTCGCGCACACGACCGTCCCGGACGCGCCTGGCCTGCGCCGGGCCGGGGTCGTGCTGTGCGCGGTGGAGCACGACGGCGCCCCGTCGGTGATCCTGATCAAGCGCGCCTACCGGGGGCGGAACGCGGGCCAGTGGGGGCTGCCGGGCGGGCGGCTGGAGGCCGGCGAGACGCCCGAGGAGGCGGCGCTGCGGGAACTGCACGAGGAGATCGGCCTGGCCGCCGGGTCCGCCGATCTCCTCGGCCGGCTCGACGACTTCCCCGCCACCTCGGGCTTCGCGATCACGCCGGTCGTGGTCGTGCTGGACGATCCCGGGCCGCTGGCGCCGAACCCGGACGAGGTCCACTCCGTCCACCACACCAGCCTGCGGCGGCTCGCCGACGACGACACCCCGCGCTGGGTGCCGCAGCCGGACGGCGGCAGCCTCCTGCAGATGCGGCTCGGCCCGAACTGGAGCGTCCACGCCCCGACCGGCGCGATGCTGTGGCAGTTCCGGGAGGTGGTGCTGCTCGGCCGCGACGTCAGGGTCGCCGACTTCGTCCAGCCCGACTGGACGCGCCACTGAGCCGAGTACCACCGGCCGTCAGAACGTCCCGCCGTCGACGACGACGCGCTGCCCGGTGACGTAGGACGCGCCGTCCGAGACGAGGAACCGGACCACGTCGGCGACCTCCTCGGGCGAGCACACGTGGCCGTAAGGGGACGCGGCGTCCTGCTGCCGGATGTCCTCGACGCCGGCGGTGGCGCGCACGAGCCGGCGCCCCATGTCGGTGTCGACGAGGCCGGGCGCGACCACGTTGACGTGCATGCCGTTGCCGCGCTCCTCCTTGGCGAGGACCTGCGCGAGCGCCTCGCTGGCGGCCTTGCCCATCGCGTACGGGCCGCCGAACGGCGGCATGATGTCGGTGATCACGCTGGACACGAACACGATGTCGCTGCGCTCGGCGGCCCGCAGCAGCGGCAGCAGCGCCTGGCTGACGTGGTGCGGCCCGAGCGCGTGCACGCGCATGACCCGCTCCAGCTCGGCCGGGTCGGTGTCGGCGACGGTGTTGCCGCGGCTGGCGATCCCGGCGCTGTGCACCAGGATGTCCAGGCCGCCGAACCGCTCCTCCACCTGTGCCGCCAGGGCGCGGCAGTCGTCCACGCTGTCGACCGAGGCGCGGAACGCGCTCGCCTGCACACCGGCGGCCTCGATGTCGGCGACGGTCTTGCGGGCGGCCTCGTCGTCCCGCCGGTAGACGATGCCCACCCGCGCCCCGTCGGCGGCCAGTGCGAGCGCGACGGCGCGGCCGATCCCGCGGCTGCCTCCGGTGATCAGGGCGGTACGGCCGGCGAGGGAACTCATGGGGCACTCCTTCGGCAGAGGTCGCTTGTAACGGTCCATCCTGCACGTTCGCGACCTTCCGCCGTAAACGGCCCCCCGCGCTAGCTCGCGGGCACCGCCTCGATGACGTGGTAGGCCGAGGGCGGCAGAGGGCCGGTGAACGAGACGCCGGTGAATCCGGCCGCGTCCAGGAGGTCCCGGAACCCGGCCTCGGTGCGCTCGCGCCCGCCCGTCGAGACGAGCATGTTCAGGTCGTTGCGGACGATGCCCGCCGTTTCGGGGGTGACCATCTCCGGCAGTACCTGCTCCAAGATCACCAGGCGGGCATCCTGACGCATCGCCTCGCGGACGTTCCGCAGGATGGCGGCGGCCTTCTCGTCGCTCCAGTCGTGCAGGACGCTCTTGAGGACGTAGGCGTCCGCGTCCTCGGGGACGGACTCGAAGAAGTCCCCCGCGACGATCTCGACCCGGCTGGCGAGATCGTCGAGCGTGCCGGGTGCGGCGGCGAGCCCGGCGGGCAGGTCGAACAGCAGACCGCGCGGGCCCCTATGCGCGCGCAGGATCGCGGCGAGCAGCGTGCCGTCGCCGCCGCCGAGATCCGCGACCGTCCCGTAGCGGGAGAAGTCGTGGGCCTCGATGATCCCGGGCGCTACCGCGCGGGTGTGCTCGGCCATGGCCTCGTTGAACGTCGCCGACAGCGCCGGGTCGGACTCGAAGTACTCGAACGACGTCCTGCCGGTCACGCGTTTCCACGCGTACTCCCCCGTGCGCACCGTCTCGGCCATGTCGCCCCACGTCCGCCACACCTCCGGGCCGCAGAACAGCAGGATCAGCGCGCGGATCGAGTCGGGTGCGTCCGAGCGGAGGCGCTGCCCCTCGGCGGTGAGCGCGAACAGGTCCCGTTCCTTCTGCTCCACGGCGCCCAGGGTGACGAGGCCGAGCAGCAGCCGGTGCAGGGACGGCGCGTGCGTGCCCGTAGCCTTCGCCAGGTCCTCGCTCGTTCTCGGCCCGTCCGCCAGGGCGTCGGCCAGCCCGGTCTCGGCGGCCACGTGGATCATCTGCGCCGACATGTATCCGAAGGCCAGGTCCATCAGCGGTGATCTCGACATCGTCGGCTCCCCTCTCCGTCGCTTCGGACGCTACGGAGACCGGCCGTGCCCCGTCTTGGACGAATGGAACCTGCGCGGCGCCCGGGTCAGCGGGAGAAGGCGCGGAGCCAGGCCGCGGCGATGTCGAGGTGCTCGTCGGTCAGGCCGGTCAGCGGGTCGATCTCCACGAGGAGGTGGTCGGCGACGTCCGGTTCACCGCCGATGCACTCGGTGGCGTCGGGCTCGTCCTCGAACCAGACGAACGGGCGGCCCTCCGCCCACGCGGCCACGTGCCGCGCCTTCCATGCGCCGAGGGTGCGGCCCTCCTCCACGCCCGGGAACTGCGGGATGGGGACGAACGGCAGTTCCGGAAGCCCGACCCTGGGCGCGATCCATTCGTTGGCGTGGTCGCACCAGTAGCTAGCCCAGGCCAGTTCGGCGCCGGTGGACTCGACGAGTTCGAGCAGGGCCGGGCCGTGGGCCGGATTGAGCCACAGCTGGAACGTCCTGCCGTTCGGCGAGCACTGATGCCGTTTGAAACCGCGATGGGGTCTCTCGAAGGGATTGAGAACTCCGTCCACGTCGAGCAGAACCACCGGCGACCCCATACACCGGACGGTACGTCATCAAAGGGCCCGCCGTCGAAGGTCATTTCTTGGCGTCCGGGTCTTATCGCCCGTCCGGCCGGGCATCCTCCGGTCATGTGCCGACTGTTCGGTATGACAACCGGCGGGCCGCGCGTCCGCGCCACGTTCTGGCTGCTGGACGCCCCGCTCAGCCTGAGCCTGCAGAGCCGCCGCATGCCGGACGGGACGGGCCTCGGCTGGTTCTCCCTGGGCGAGGAGCCCGTCCGCGACCGCGCGCCCATCGCCGCGTTCAAGGACGCCGACTTCAACGCCGAGGCGCGCGGCGTCGTGTCGCACACGTACATCTCCCACGTCCGGTACGCGTCGACGGGCGAGATCAACGTGCACAATTCGCACCCGTTCGTCATGGACGACCGGCTGTTCGCCCACAACGGCGTGGTGCGCGGCCTCGACGTCCTCGATTCGTGGCTCACCGACGTGGACCGGGCGCTGATGCAGGGGCAGACCGACTCCGAGCTCGTCTTCGCCTACGTCACGGCGGAGATCCGGCGGCACGGCGACACCACGTCCGGCCTGATCGCCGCCGTCCGGCGCATCGCGGCCGAGCTGCCGGTCTTCGCCCTCAACGTCCTGCTGGCCGAATCCGGACGGATCTGGGCGCTGCGCTACCCGGAGACCCACGAACTCTGGGTGAACTGGCCCTCGCTCGGCGACCCCGGCGACGCCCGTGACCTGGACTCCGACCGCGAGCCCGGCCACGTGAAGGTGGCCTCGCACCGGGAACCGTGCTGCGCGCACGTGCTGGCCAGCGAGCGCATGGACGACGACCCCGGCTGGCGGCTCCTCGCGCCCGGCGAACTGCTCGTGGTGGACGGCTCGGAAGCGCACTCGCTGTTCCCGTTCGAGCCGCCGGCGCACCTGCTGACGCACGCCGACCTCTCCCCGGCGGAGTCCACGTCCCAGACGTGATCGACTCCGGCGTCCGCGACGTAGGGTGGACGACCGGAACCCTGGAGGAGCCCCGGATGACGCACGAACTCACGCTGATGGCCGTCCACGCCCACCCGGACGACGAGGTGCTCGGCACCGGCGGGCTGCTCGCCCGCAGCGCCGCCGAGGGCATCCGGACGGTCCTGGTCACCTGCACCAACGGCGAGCAGGGCGACGACTCCGGCGGCCTGAAGCCCGGCGAGCCTGGGCACGACGCCGAAGAGGTCGCGCGGCGCCGCCTCGCCGAGGTCCGCGAGTCGGCCGGCCTGCTCGACATCGCCCACCTGGAGCTACTCGGCTACCGCGACTCCGGCATGGACGGCTGGTCGACCAACGACGACCCGCGCGCGTTCGCGAACGTCCCGCTGGACGAGTCGGCCGGGCGGCTGGCGGAGCTGATGCAGCGCTACCGCCCGCAGGTCGTCGTCACCTACGACGAGAACGGCGGCTACGGGCACCCCGACCACATCCAGGCCCACCGCATCGCGATGGCCGCCGCCGAGAAGACCGGCGTGCCCGACAAGCTGTACTACACCGCCATCCCCCGCTCCGGCATCAAGCAGATGTTCGAGACCGCCCGGCAGGCGGGCGTGGAACTCGACTTCGACCCGCCGGACGACTTCGGCACCCCCGACGAGCTGATCACCAGCGTGGTGGACGTCTCCGCGCACGTGGACGCCAAGCGCAAGGCCCTGGAGGCGCACGCCAGCCAGGGCGAGAACATCTTCCTGCTGCGGATGCCGGAGGAGATGCAGCGCGCGGCGTTCTCGTTCGAGACGTTCGTCCGCCACTACTGCCGCATCGATGCCCCCGAAAAGGAGGAAGACCTCTTCGCGGGGCTCAGGTAGCGCGCCGCTGCGCCCGGTAGCGGTCGAGGACGTCCTGCCGCAGCAGGTACCCGAACCCCGCCCGTTCCAGGCGCAGCACCAGCGCCGCCTCATCGGCGCCGAGCGCGGCGGCCGTGGCGCTCAGCCGCCAGTCGTGCTCGGCGAGCCTCCTGAGCAGGTAGCCGCGCCTGACCTGGGCGTCGGAGAGCCGGAACGACTTCAGGTAGGCGACACGGCCTTCCGCGTCCGTGATCGCCTCGCCGATGTGGTTCTCGCCGTCCAGCGCGAACGACGGCAGGAACCGCGTGAGCTCGAATCCGTGCAGGTGCTGGACGACCTGCCGGGAGCCGTCCTCATCGAACAACTGCCCGGCCATGACCCCATCGTGGAAGGACGCCCACTCCTCCTGCTGGATCTCCGCCGCCGTCCGCAGGTCTTCCAGCGAGCGGACCTCCGTGTCGTCGATGCGCGCGGACAGGTCCCCGGCGGGCGCGCCCAGCAGCCCGTACGTGTAGATCAGCTCGCCGAAGAGGTCCTCGACCAGCGTCGCGTGCAGTGCCCGATAGTCGTCGGGATGCGGGACGGCGAACGCGCTCGCCAGCGCGTCCGCGACGTAGACCATGACGCCGCACTGCCCGGGATGGATCTCGAAGATCCTGAGCGCGTCCTCCAGTCCGCGCACCTGAAGCCCGAGATACGCCTCCTCGCAGCGCGGCGACAGGCCCTGCGCGACGGCCTTGCGCGCCCACTCCTCCCAGACGATCTCGGGCCCACCGAAGTGCAGCGCCAGATACCCCTCGACGGCCAGGTGCAGGGGCAGGAAGCGGAGCCGGTCCTTACCCGCCTTCCGCGCCATGCGCCGCACAGTCCGCACCGCCATACGCGGCAGCGCCTCCTCGGCGTCTCGCTCCAACAGCCGCGTCCCGTAGGAGGCCGCCGGCATCTGGTCACCGTCGCTCCAGGCCGCCACGAAAGCGTGCGGAACGAACGAGACGTAGTAGGCGTCGCCCACGTCCACGATCGACACCGGCTCCTGGTACACCTTCCGGTGCAACCGCAGATGCGGGACGGGCTCGTCGCGAATGAGCGGGACGAGCCGCACCGAACCCCACACCTGCGCCGGGCCCGTCCGCAGACCGTCCAGCTTGAACGTCATACGGACTCCCCCAGGAAACGGGCGACACGGCCGTCGAGATGGTCCCGCAGCCGGCCGAGCCCGACCCGCCCCTCGGCGAACCGAGCCAGCTCAACAAGCGTGGCCAGATTCTCCGCATCGCGGATCCCCGCCGTCGGCACGCCCGGAGCGAGCCGCCGCACGTCGAAGTCGTCGGCGTCGTACACCGGGTTCAGATGGACGATCAGCACCCGCCGGCCGGGATCGAGGCGGGTCCGCCAGATCCGCAGGACGTCCGCGGCGAGGCCGGGCGGCGCGTTGTCCCAGCCGTCCGAGACGATCAGGAGCCGCTCGGGCGCGGTGTCCAGCGCGTCGATGATCCGCAGGCCCAGCGGCGTCGGGCCGGACGGGTAGAGCAGCAGCTCGTCGGTGCGCCCCGACGTCCACAGCGGCGTGTACTCCTTCGCGAGCGCCTCCAGCAGGTAGTGCGAGGCGAGCGCGACCGCCAGCGGCCGGCGCCGCTTCACCCCCGACCCGAGCGAGGAGTAGCTGTCGTCCAGCACGGCGGCGACCCTGCCCCACGATCCGCGCGCCGCCCCGGCCACCCGCCGCGCCGCCGTGCGCAGCGCCCCCGACAGCTCGGCCCGCCGCTCGGCCCGCTCGTCCAGCGGCAGCGACAGCACGTACGACGCCAGCCGGGTCAGCGGCATCTCCCCCAGCTCCGCGCGGACGCCGCTCCCCTGCATGCGCAGCCGCTCCAGCCGCGTCATCCTGTGCTCGATCCGCTCCAGGAACACCTCGCGCGGAATCCCGTGCTTGGCCGCGAAGCCCTCGGCGACCGTGTACGGAAGCTCATAGATCGCGGCCTGCTCGTAGTGGGCCCGGCGCCACTTCTCGAAGATCGGCGTCCGGAACGACTTCATCTCGTGCGGCGCGAAGAGGAACGCGTGCTGCTCCTCGCCGAGCCGCAGATGCGCATGCCGCGCCACGTCCTTCACCGCACCCCGGTACTTCACGAAGTCGAACGCGGGATCGCGGCGCCCTGCCATCCAGTCACGGATAATGGCGCGCGTCCGCCGGTTGTTCACCCCGAGCCGCCGCAGTTCGCGAAAGACCCGGTACACGCGCTGCTGCGGCATCAACTCCAACCGCCGCGCGATCAGCAGTCCTTCGCGCCTACGCTCCTCGACTCCGACATCACCAGCGCGCACCAGCAGATTCCGGATGATGATCGCCGCATTGTGGTCGTTGACGTCCAGCGCGAGGGCGGCGCCATACACCTCGCGATAGTTCTCCAACATGTACTCGTGCAGGAAATCAAGGCTGAGACGCTGTTCCCCAGCGTCGTGGTGGAACTCCCGCTGCCCGGTCGACGTGACCGCCGCGTTGACGAACATCAGCACGTCCTCGCACGCGACGAGATCCGCGAACGTGTCGCTCATCATTTCCCAGGGTCGAGGATGGGAGTGCCGGCCGGGGAAGGGGAGCACGAGCAGCGAATCATCACTTTAGAGGTGGGTTCCGGAAGTCGCGCCGAAGTCCCGCGGCCGGCACCCGAACCGTAACACCGTCCCTCACCCACGGACCTCCCAATAACCGCGCGCTAGGGCTCGATGAGCCAGTGGTTCGCTCGTAGTGACTTGCCGGCGAAGACGACTTCCTTCTCCTCGACGAACGTGAAGCCGAGGGAGCGACAGATTCCGTTGGACGGGGCGTTCGTCGTTGCGGGGAACGCGTGGACGGTGCCCCAGCGGCCGTCCTCGCGGGCGGCTTCGAGGACTGTTCGGACGGCGCGTTTGGCGACGCCCCTGCCCTGCCATTCGGGCAGGACCATCCAGCCGATCTCGGAGAAGGTCTCGCCGTCCTTGGTGTGGGACCACAGTGACACCGTCCCGGCGACGGCGGCGGGGTCGCCGGCGGGGGTGATCATCTTGATCCAGGATCTGTCGGCGGCCGCGTCGGCGACGTCGCGGCGGACCTTGGCCGCCATGCCGTCCTCCGGCAGCGGTCCCCCGAGCTCGGCCATCATGACCGGGTCGCACCGCATTCGGATGTAGGCGCCGAGATCGTCGGACTCAACGTCGCGCAGAAGCATCGCCGCATCCATGACCCCGATCATTCCAAACCTTTCGGGCCGGCCCGTCACAGTCCTAGATTCGGGACCATGACGGGGTGGCGGATCGAGGGCGTGTTCCTGCCCGAAGGGCAGGCGGGAATCGGCGGGATCGACGAGCGGGGGCGCTGGACGGACACGCCTCCGGATGGGGGCGAGCCGGTTCCGGGGCGGTTCTTCCTACCGGGCCTGGTCGACGCGCACTGCCATCTGACCGTCGGCAGCGGCGCGGACGGGTGGCCGCGTCCGCTCAGCTTCGGAGAGGCGCGGGCGAACCTGCGCGCGGCGCGGGAGGCGGGGATCACGGTCGTCCGGGATCTCGGCAGTCCCGGCAGCATGACCCTGCGGCTGCTGGAGGAGCCCGGCGGCGTCGGGTTGATGGCCTGCGGGCGGTTCCTCGCGCCGGAGGGGCAGTACTTTCCCGAGCTGCATTCGCCCGTGCCGGCGGACGGGCTGATCGAGGCGGCGCTCGCGGAGGTCGGCGCCGGGGCGCGGTGGGTGAAGCTGATCGGCGACTTTCCGCTGCTGGAGACCGGTGCGCCGCGTCCGGCTGATGCGGTTCCTACGTACTCGGTGGATGACGTTCGGAGGCTGGTGAGCGCTGTTCACGGGGCCGGAGCGAGGGTGGCCGCGCATACGACCACGGCGTTCGCGGGGGAGCTGGTCGGCGCGGGGGTCGACTCGATCGAGCACGGCGCCGGGATGAGCGAGGCGGACGTGGCGGCGCTGGCCGAGGCGGGCGGGGCGTGGACGCCGACGCTGTGTGCGGTGGTCGCGCCTAGGAGCGGGGAGGATGCCGGGCGGCGTGAGCGGCGATTGGTGCGGCGGGAGCGGATCGGCCATCTGCTGCGGCTCGCGGATCGGCTCGGGGTCCGGATCCTGGCCGGTACGGACGTGGTGGGCAGCGTGCCCGAGGAGGTCGCGCTGCTGGTCGAGCTGGGGCTGGCGCCGGAGAAGGCGCTGGCCGCGGCGAGTACCGCGGCCTGCGACTTCCTCGGCGTGTCCGGGCTGCGGGCGGGCGGTCCCGCGAATCTCGTGGCCTACCGGGAGGATCCGCGCGACGACCCGGGGTTCTGGCGCGGCCGGCGGCGGTGTTCGTCGCGGGGCGGCGGGTCGGTCAGGGGCGGTAGGTGCCGAAGTACCACTCGTTGCCGTCCGGGTCGCGGGCCGCGTAGTCGCGGGAGCCGTAGTCCTGGTCGGTGAGCGGCCGGAAGACGTCGGCGCCGGCGGCCTTCGCGCGGTCGTGGTGGGCGTCGGGGTCGTCGACGGCCACGTAGATCGCCGCCGCGGGGGTCTCGGCGGCGCCCAGCATGATCATGCCGGTGTCGAAGGTCATCTCGGCGTGGACGATCTTCCCGGTGTCGTCCTTGTGGGCCGCGATCTCGGTGAAGCCGAAGGCCTTGTCCAGCCACGCCATCGTCCGCGCCGGGTCGGCGGACCTGATCAGCGGGTAGAAGGTCCGGCGGATCTCGCTCGTCATGTCGTCCTCCCTGGTCTGACATGCCCAGTCTGCGGGACGCGGACCCCGCTGGTCTTGGACGAATGTCACCTCAGCGCCGCGTCGCGCTCGGCGGCGAGGCGGCGGGTCTCGGGCGAGACGGGGGCGCCGAGGATGGCGGCGACGACGTCGATCAGGTAGCTGGTGAACAGGCGGTCGTCGGTGCGGGGGCCGGAGCGTGCACGGCGGGCCAGCTCGATCGACGCGTACAGGATGGCGGTGAAGCGGCGGTGCAGGCGCGCCGCGTCCGCTTCGAGGAGGGGTTCGACGAGGGTGCGCCAGCGGCAGAGGCTGTCGCGCGGGTCGTCCAGCACGGCGACGGGGACGAGGGGGTCCGGGCGGTTCACGACGTCCGCCCAGATCTGCAGGTAGGCGCGGCCCGACGCGTCGGCGAGGCGCGCGGCGAGCGGGCGGACGAGGGCCTCCGCCAGGGGCCGGACGCCCTGCTCGCCGTCCTCGTAGGCGTCGAGCAGGGCGTGCCGGCGGGCCTCCACGTCGGGGGCGTGCCGGGTGAAGATCGCGCGGAGGATCCCGGCGCGGTCCCCGAAGTGGTACTGGACGGCCGTGGCGTTGCGGGCGCCGGCCTCCTGGAGGATCTCCCGGAGGCTGACGGCGTCCACGCCGCGGGCGGCGTAGAGGGCCTCGGCGGCGTCCAGCAGGCGTCCGCGGGTGTCACTCATCGGCGATCGCGAGCTCCAGCGCGTCGGCGAAGCGCTCGCGGGCCGCCTCCCGGCGGGTCGGCAGGTGGCCGGACGGCCACAGGCCCTCGACGGGTTCGACGTCGCGCAGCAGCTGCCGGGCCAGGGTGATCTTGTGGACCTCGGTGGGGCCGTCGGCGATGCCGAGCGCCTCGGCCGCGAGCAGCATGCCCGCGAACGGCATCTCGTTGGACACGCCGAGGGCGCCGTGCAGGTGCAGCGCGCGCTGCGCGACGTCGTGGTAGACCTTCGGCATCGCGGCCTTGACTGCGGCGATGTCCTTGCGGACCTTCTTGTAGTCCTTGTGCTTGTCGATCAGCCAGGCGGTGCGCAGGACGAGCAGCCGGAACTGCTCGATCTCGATCCAGCTGTCGGCGATCTTCTCGCGGGTCATCTGCATCTTCGCGAGCGGGCCGAACCGGGTCTGCCGGGAGACGGCCCGCTCCAGCATCATGTCGAACGCCTTGCGGACCTGCGCGATCGTCCGCATGGCGTGGTGGATGCGGCCGCCGCCGAGCCGGGTCTGCGCGATGACGAACGCGCCGCCCTCGTCGCCGAGGAGGTTCTCGGCCGGGACGCGGACGTTCTCGTAGCGCAGGTAGCCGTGCGAGCCCTCGCGTTCGCCGCCGACGCCGACGTTCCGGACGGTGGTCAGGCCGGGCGCGTCCGCCGGCACGAGGAACATCGACATGCCCTGGTATGCCGACACGTCGGGATTCGTCACCGCCATCACGATCAGGAAGGTCGCGTGGCGGGCGTTCGAGGAGAACCACTTCTCGCCGTTGATGACCCAGCCGTCCCCGTCCCGGACGGCCCGCGTGGTGAACAGCGTGGGGTCGGCTCCCCCGTGCGGCTCGGTCATCGAGTAGGACGAGGAGATCTCGCCGTCCAGCAGGGGCCGCAGGTAGCGCTCCTTCTGCTCGGGCGTGCCGAAGTGGGCGATGATCTCCGCGTTGCCGGAGTCGGGCGCCTGGCAGCCGAACACCGACGGCGCCCACCGGGAGCGGCCGAGGATCTCGTTCAGCAGGGCCAGCTTCACCTGGCCGTATCCCTGGCCGCCGAGGTCGGGGCCGAGGTGGCACGCCCACAGGCCCTTCTCCCGCACCCGGTCCTGGAGGGGGCGGACGAGCCGCTTGTAGCGGGGGTCGGTCTTGTCGTACGGGTCGCCGAGAACGAGGTCGAGCGGCTCGACCTCGTCCCGGACGAAGGCGTCCGCCCAGTCGAGGAGTTCCTGGTAGTCGGGGTCGGTCTCGAAGTCCCAAGCCATGGCGAGCCTCCTGCGTCGTTTCCCCGATAATCGGCCCACCTCAGTAAGTAATGCAAGTGCATGACTGTTACTCTCCGGTTGACCTTGCGTCGGAAAGGGACCCGCCGTGCAGCCTGAGCAGATCGACCGCGCCCTCGTGGACTTCGGCGTCCTCGCCGGGTGGATGGACGGCGAGGGCCTGCCGGACGGCCCGTTCGAGGACGTCGTGCCCCTCGCGGGCGGCACGCAGAACACGCTGATCCGGTTCCGCCGGGGCGGCCGCGACTACGTCCTGCGGCGCGGGCCGGCCCATCTGCGCGCGCGGACGAACGACGTCCTGCGCCGCGAGGCGCGCGTCCTGGCGGCGCTCGACGGCACCGACGTCCCGGCGCCGCGCCTCATCGCGGCCTGCCCGGACGAGTCGGTGATGGGCGGCGCCGTCTTCTATTTGATGACGCCGGTGGAGGGCTTCAACGCCACGGTGGCGCTCCCCGGGTTGCACGCGGACGACGCGTCCGTCCGGCGGGAGATGGGCCTGAACGCGGCACGCGCCCTGTCGGCGCTGGGCGCGGTCGACCACGAGGCCGCCGGACTGGGCGACTTCGGCAAGCCGGAGGGGTTCCTGGAGCGGCAGGTGGGCCGCTGGATGTCCGAGCTCGACTCCTACGGCACGCTGGACGGCTATCCGGGCCCCGACATCCCGGGCCTGGACGGCGTCGCCCGCTGGCTGGAGGACAACCGCCCCAAGGTGTGGCGGCCGGGCGTCCTGCACGGCGACTACCACCTGGCCAACCTGATGTACTCCTTCGACGGCCCCGAGGTCGCCGCGATCGTCGACTGGGAGATGTGCACGATCGGCGACCCGCTGCTGGACCTCGGCTGGCTGCTGGCCACCTGGCCGGACCGCGACGACCAGAGCGCCTCGCTGGCCGGTCCCCTGGGCGCGGCCGGCGGCCTCCCGACAGCGGACGAGCTGGTCGCCGCCTACGCCGAGCGCGCGGACGCCGTCGCCGGGCGCGACCTGTCGTCCATCACCTGGTACGCGGTGCTCGCCTGCTTCAAGCTCGGGATCGTCCTGGAGGGCACGCACGCCCGCGCGTTCGCCGGGAAGGCCCCGAAGGAGACCGGCGACCTGCTGCACGCGATCACCCTGGGCCTGTTCCAGCGCGCCCACCGGTTCATCGGGTCATGACGGAGATCCGCAGGGGCGGCCCCGGCGACGCGCCGCTGATGCTTGCGATGCTGGACGGCGCCGTGGCATGGCTCGCGGCGAACGGCCGGACGGGGCAGTGGGGCAGCGAGCCGTGGTCGGAGGATCCGCGCCGGGTGGAACGCATCACCGGCATCGCCCGCGATGACGAGATCTGGGTGGCCGAAGTGGACGGCCGTCCCGCCGGAGTCATGGCGGTCGCACCGCACCCACCGCGCTACGTCGACCCGATCGACGAGCCCGAGCTCTACATCACGCTGCTGGTGACCGACCGCGCGTTCGCCGGGCACGGGGTGGGCGGCGCGCTCATCGCCAAGGCGAAGGACGAGGCACGAGCGAAAGGCGCCGGCCTGCTGCGCGTCGACTGCTACGCGGGCGGCGACGGGCAGCTCGTCCAGTACTACCGGCGCCACGGGTTCGCCCCTGTCGCGGAGTTCACGGTCGGCGACTGGCCGGGGCAGCTGCTGTCTCAGCAGGTGAAGCCCGCAAAGGTTGAAAATCCGGGCGGCGGGACGCAGCCTGGAGAGTGACCGGTGCGAACGGGGCAGTCGGTGACGCCCTTACGCCGCACGGACGGCGACCGAGCCGCTCGCCTCGTTCCGCCGGTCGACGACACTCACGTCGGATTCCTGCCAGCGAACCCGCCCGGTGCGCGGGCACGCTCGGAGCATGCCAAAGAATTTTCGCTTCGGTGTCGTGGGCGAGTCGATCCGGTCGGGCGCTGATCTGGCCGATACCGCGCGCCGCGCCGAAGACCTCGGATACGACGTCCTGACGTTGCGGGACCACTTCGTCGCCGAGCCGTTCGGCGACCAGCTCGCCCCGATGGTGGCGCTGGCGTCCGCCGCGTCCGTCACGAGCACGCTGCGGTCGGGCACGATGGTCCTGGCCAACGACTACCGGCATCCGGTGATGCTCGCCAAGGAGGCCGCGACCCTCGACCACCTTTCGGACGGACGGTTCGAGCTGGGCATCGGCGCGGGCTGGCTGCGCGAGGAGTACGAGGCCGCCGGGATGCCCTTCAACGCGGCCGGAATTCGAGTCGGACGGCTGGAGGAGTCGCTGCGCATCCTGCGAAGTCTCCTGGACGGCGAGAAGACCGCGTTCGCCGGAGAGCACTACCGGATCGACGGCCTGACGGTGTTCCCGCACCCCGCACGGCGCCCGCCGCTCGTCGTCGGCGCCGGAAGCAGGCGCATGCTCGGCATCGCCGGACGGCTCGCCGACACCGTCGGCATCCTCCCCCGCGCCCTCCCCGAAGGGACGATCTCCGACGAGGTCACCGAGCGGCTGCCGGACACCATCGCCCGCAAGGTCGGCTGGGTGCGGGAGGCCGCCGGGGCGCGGGACGTCGAGCTGAGCATGATGGTGACGCCCACATTCGGCCCCGACCCCCGGCGGACGGCCGCCCAAGTCGCGGTGAAGCGAGGATGGGGGACGGCGTCGGCCGAACTCGTCCTGGACATGCCGTCCCAGTTCGTCGGCCCGCCCGAGCACATCGCCGAGCAGATGCTCGCCCGCCGCGACCGCTACGGCTTCACCTACTACCAGGTCCCGGACGCGTGCATGGAGGAGTTCGCCCCCGTCATCCCCTTGCTGGCCTCCTAGACGGGATCGGCGAAGCCGGCGTTCATGGCGAGGCTCAGCTCCGGTTCGGTGAGGCGGTCCCCGTCCAGCGTGTCGACGATGCGGCCGTGCTGCAGGACGACGACGCGGTCGCACAACTCGACCAGCTCGGCGAGGTCGCTGGAGGCGATCAGCACCACCTTCCCTTCGGCGGCCAGGCCCCGGACGATGTCGTGCAGCTCGGTGCGGGCGCCGACGTCGACGCCGCGGGTCGGATCGTCCAGGGTGAGGACGGCCGGGTCCGCGTCCAGCCACTTGGCGAACACGACCTTCTGCTGGTTGCCTCCAGACAGGTTGCTCGCCCGAGCGTGAACCTCGCCGCGCACCCGCAGCCGCTCCAGGTGGCCGCGCGACCGCCCGACGAGCCGGGAGCGGCGCGGCATGAGGCCGCCGCGCCCCTGCCCGAGCCAGCTCACCGACGTGATGTTCTCCCAGAGCGTCTTGTCGAGCATCAGCCCGCGCCCCTTGCGGTCGCCGGAGATGTAGGCGACGCCTTCGGTGACTGCGTGCCGGGACGAGCGCGGCGACCGGCCGTCCGGCAGCCGGACGGTCCCCGACGACGGGCGAGCACGGCCGCAGACGGCGTCGAGCACGGCGAGATGCCCCGATCCCTGCAGCCCCGCCAGCCCGACGATCTCGCCGCCCGCCGCGGTGAGCGACACATCGCGGAGCCGCCCCGGCACGGTGACGGAGGTGAGGGCGACCGCCGCCCCGCCGGGGCGACGCGGGGCGGCGGCCGCGGGGGCCGCGTGCCGGGCGGGCTGCCCGAGCATCGCGGTGACCAGGGAGTCCAGGCCGACGTCGGCGGCCGGTGCGCCCGGCAGCACGACCTTGCCGTCCCGGAGGACGGTGACCCTGGTCGCGACGCGCATGACCTCCTCCAGGAAGTGCGAGATGTACAGGACGGCGAGGCCCCGCCCGGCCAGCCGCCGGGTGACGGCGGCGAGCCGCGCGGCGGCGTCGCGGGGCAGCGCCGAGGTCGGCTCGTCCAGGATCAGGACGCGGGGGTCCTGCAGCAGCGCCCGGCATATCTCCAGCAGCTGCCGGTCGGCCAGCGGCAGCCCGCCGACCTTCGCGTGCGGTGGCGGGTCGAGGCCCAGCTCGTCCAGGACGGGCCGGGCGAGCCGCCGCATCTCGCGGGTGCTGACCAGACCGCGGCGGCGCGGCGCCCCGTACGGGAAGAGGTTCTCCAGCACGGTCAGGTCGTCGTAGGTCATCAGCTCCTGCGAGACGATCGCGACGCCCTGCCCGGCCGCCTGCCGCGCGTCGGTGAACCGGACGGGCGCGCCGTCCAGCTCGACGGTGCCGCCCTCGGGCCGCACCACCCCGGAGAGGATCTTCACGAGGGTGGACTTGCCGGCGCCGTTCTCGCCGACGAGGGCGTGCACCTCCCCCGCCTCCAAGGTGATGCCGCCCCCGTCGAGCGCGGTGACGCCGCCGTAGTGCTTGACGAGGTCCGACGCGACGAGCATGTCAGCGGGCTTCCTTCAGGGGGCGGATGCTCGTGTCCGGGTTCGCCAGCAGCTTGTCGAGCTGCGGCTTGTACCACTGGTAGGCGTTCTGGACCGATTGCTGCCGCTTGAGGATCTCGTCGATGTTGGACGAGTTCATTACAAGGCCGGGCGTCTTGAACCAGCCGTCCGGCAGCTTGCCGTCGCTCTCCCGCACCGACTTGATCAGGATCGCGGTCGCGATGTAGCCCTTGAGGTAGTGCTCGGGGTCGATCCCGGCGAAGTTGGTGCCCTTCTTGATGTATTCGAGGGTCTTCGGGTCGACGTCGAACCCGGCGGTGAGGTACGTGCCCTTCTTCTGCTCCTTGAGGCGGCCGAGGTTGTAGCTGTCGGCGTCCCCGACGCCGAGGAACGCCAGGGCCTCGGGGTGGGCGTTCACCTGCGACTGCCAGGCGCCGTAGTTCTGCGCCGGGTCGCTGTAGGTCTGGAACGGGCCGAGGACGCGGATGCCGGGCGCCAGCTTCGCGAACGTGTCCTTGATCCCCTTGGCCCGGCTGTCGAGGACGGGCGTCCCGGGGTTGGGGACGCCGACGACCACGGTGCCCTTCGCGTCCTTGCCGAGCTTCTTCACGGTCGCCTCGGCGAGCATCCCGCCCAGCTCGTAGTTGTCGTTGCCGACGTAGAAGGTGACCTTGCTGCCGTCGGTCGGCGCCGTGTCGAGCGCGACGATCGGGATGCCCTTCTCGACGGCCTGCGCGGCGGGACGGGTGAAGATCGGCGGGTCGAGGTTCTCCAGCACGATCCCGTCCGGGTGCGTGACGGTGAGGTTCTGGAACAGCTGCTGCTCGGCGGGCCCGTCGGTGTTGGGCGGGCCGACGACCTTGAAGTCGATGTTCCCGGCCTGGTCGGCCGCCTCGGTCGCGCCCTCGTACATCTCGCGGGCGAAGTTCAGGCTGTAGTTGGCGACGGCGATGCCCATCTTGAGCCGGCCGCCCTCGCCGCCGGAGTCGCCGCCGTCACCGCACGACGCGGTGCCGAGGGTGACGCCGAGCACGAGGGCGACGGCCGCCGCGACGGGCCCGCGGGGACGCGGGATCATGGGTTCCTCCCTGAAGAGCGCAGGTCACGGACGCGGCGCAGCAGCGGCGCGGCGCCGACGGCGGCGAGGATCACGCCGCCGGTCGCGAAGGTCGTCCAGTTGATGGGGACCTCGAAGAACACCAGCGCCGCGGTGACGACGCCGAGGATGAGGGTGCCCGCCGCGGCGCCGACGACGGAGCCGGTCCCGCCGCTCAGCGGGGTGCCGCCGATGATGGCCGCGGCGATGGCGGTGAGCTCGTAGCCCTGGCCGATGGTGGGGTCCCCGGCGATGAAGAACGCCAGCGCGAGGACGGCCGCGACCCCCGCCATGAGGCCCGACAGCGCCAGCGCGGCGATGCGGGTGCGGGTGACGGGCAGCCCGCCGAACGCGGCGGCCTCGGGGTTGGAGCCGATGGCCCGCACCCGCGCGCCGAACCGCGTCCGGGTGAACACGACGGTCAGCACGATCACGGCGAAGGCGAACACCCACACCGCGTTGGGGACGCCGAGCGACTCCCCGCCGCCGAGGACGCGGAAGAACGCGTGGTCCTGCGGCAGGTTCGTGACCTGCTTGCCCTGGGCCAGCGCCAGGCCGATGCCGCGCAGCAGCATCAGCGTGGCGAGCGTGACGATGAAGGACGGCAGCCGCAGGTAGGTCGTGACGGCGCCGTTGAGCGCGCCCAGCAGCGCCGACAGCGCCAGGACGGCGAGCGCCGCGAGCCACGGGTTCCAGCCGTCCCGGATCAGCAGCGCCCCGACGACGATCCCCATCGCGTACATGCCGCCGACCGACAGGTCGACCTCCCGCATGGCGAGCGCGAACACCATCCCGCACGCCATCAGCCCGACGTAGACGGAGTTGTGCGCGGTCGTGAGCAGGTTCCCGGTCTGCAGGAAGTCCGGCTTGAGCAGCCCGACGCCGAACACCAGCAGGACGAGCACCCCGACGACGCCGGCCTCGTCGGGGAAGGGCCGCCGCGCCCGGCGGCGCGCCGGCGGGCCGTCCCGGTCGTCGTTCTCCGAGGCCGGCCTGGCCGCGGGCTTTCGTACGGACATGCGGCGAGCATGTGACCCGCGGCACCGCGCCACAAGGAACCCGTTTCAACCAATGAAAACGGGGTCTTGCCGGGGTGCCGGGGGTGGCGCACGCTTCCGTCCATGAGCGAGACGCCGTCCAACGACGGAACGCAGCGGGTCGCCCTCGTGACCGGTGCGGCGGGCGGGCTGGGGCGGGAGTTCGCGGTCGCCCTCGCCGCGCGCGGGCACCGGGTCGCGGGCCTCGACCTCGCCGACATGTCGGGCACCGCGGACCTGGTCGGCGACGGCTTCCATCCCCTGCGCGCGGACGTGACGGACCCCGACGAGGTCGAGGCCGCGGTCGCGGAGGCGGCCGCCCGGTTCGGGGCGCTGCACATCGTCGTGAACAACGCGGGGATCTATCCGCCGCTGGAGTTCGAGAAGACCACGCTGGAGGACTGGCGCCGGATCATGCGGGTGAACCTCGACGGCCCGTTCCTGGTGTCCCGCGCCGCGCTCCCCCACCTGAAGGCCGCGGGATGGGGCCGGATCGTGAACATCACCTCCGCCGTGGTGTTCCTCGGTCCGCCCGACCTCGTCGCGTACACCACGTCCAAGGCCGGGCTCGTCGGGTTCACGCGGGCGCTGGCGAGCGCGGCCGGCCCGTACGGGATCACGGTCAACGCGATCGCGCCCGGCCTCACCCGCACCGAGACCGCCGCGCGCACGACCGGCGCGGACGGCGGGTTCGAGCGGGTACGGGACCTGCAGGTCGTGCGCTCCGTGGAGGAGCCCCGCGACGTGGTGTCCACGCTGCTGTACGTGTGCGACGAGGGCAGCGGCTTCCTCACCGGGCAGACGATCAACATCGACGGCGGCTCCGCCCTGCACTGACCACCGGGCACTGACCCTTGCAACCAACTGAAAGGCAGGACATGAGGCCCATCGAGGCGCTGCTGGAGATCGCGCGGGACGAGGGCGTGACGCGGATCTTCGGCAACCCCGGCACGACCGAGCTCCCCCTGATGGACGCGCTGGCGGAGGCTCCCGATCTGCGGTACGTGCTGGGCCTGCAGGAGGGGTCCGTGGTGGCGATGGCGGACGGGTACGCGCGGGCGTCGCGGCGCACGTCCCTCGCCAGCCTGCACGTGGCGGCGGGCGTCGCCAACGGGCTGATCGGGATGCTGAACGCGCTCCGCTCCCGGACCCCAATGGTGATCGTGGCCGGTCAGCAGGACCGGCGGCATCTCCGCCAGGATCCGATGCTGTCGGGCGACCTGGTCGGGCTCGCGTCGGCGGCGACGAAGCAGGCGGTCGAGGTGCAGCACGCCTACGACCTCCCGATCGTGCTGCGGCGGGCGTTCGCGCTCGCGGCGCGTCCCCCGGCCGGGCCCGTCCTGGTGTCGGTGCCCATGGACCTGCTGGAGGAGGACGCCGACGTCGCCGTGCCCGCTCGCTCCCCGCTGACGGGCCCGGGACCGGCCGATACCGTCGCCGCCGCGGCGCTGCTGGCGGGCGCGGAACGTCCCGTGGTGATCGCGGGCGACGGGGTGGGACGGGCCGGCGCGGTCGCCGAACTCGTCGCGGTGGCGGAGCGGCTCGGCGCGGCCGTCCACCACCAGCCGATGAACGACGGGATCGACTTCCCCACCGGGCATCCCCTGTACGCGGGGATGCTGCCGCCGCGCAACGCGGTCATCCGGGAGACGCTCGCCGAGCACGATGTGGCGCTCATCGTCGGATGCCACGCGTTCATGCCGCACCACTACACGCCCGGCCCGGCCGTCCCCGACGGGCTGGCGATCGTGCAGGTGGACGAGGATCCCGCCGAGATCGGACGGAACTTCGCCGTCCAGCACGGCCTGACCGGCGGGCTGGCCGGGACGCTTCGGGCACTCGCCGATCAACTGGACGGGCGGGTACCGGACGCGCGGGAGCGCATCGAGCGGCTCGGCGCCCGGCACGGCCAGGCGCGGGACGAGGTGGAGGTGGAGGCGCGGTCGGCCTACGGGCCGTCCCCCATGGATCCGCGCGCCGCCGCCCACGCCGTCGCGTCCGGCCTGCCGGACGGGACGGTCGTGGTCGAAGAGGCGATCACCGTCGGCCTGAAGCTGCGGGCGGTGCTGCGGCAGAACCTGCCCGGCTCGTACGTGCACACGGTCGGCGGCGGCCTCGGCTGGGGCATCGGCGCGGCGGTCGGCACCCGGATGGCGGACCCGGACCGCCCGGTCGTCGCGGTGCTCGGCGACGGATGCGCGATGTTCGGCCTGCAGGGCCTGTGGAGCGCGGCCCGATACGAGGTCCCCGTCGCGTTCGTGGTCATGAACAACGGCGAGTACCGGACGCTCAAGGACACCCTCGATGAGGGCGGCGGAGCCGCCGCCGAGCACGGCCGCTACATCGGCATGGATCTCGCCCCGCCGGCGATCGACTGGCAGAGCGCCGCGCGGACGTTCGGCGTCGAGGCGCTGCGCGCGGGTTCGGCGGGCGAGCTGCGGGACGCGGTCGCCGGGGTCAAGGACCTGGCCGCGCCGCTGCTCATCGAGGCGCCGGTCGCCGGGCACGGCGCAGGTACCGGCGGATGACGGGACCGCCCGGCCGGTTTCCGGCCCTTGCCGACCGGCACGATCGCGGACACCATCGGGGGATGGACGGTCGTGCCGCGGGCGGGGATCCGCCGAGGTCGGTGCTGGCGCGCGGCCTCAGCCTGCTGGACGCCTTCGGCTCCGCCGACACCGAGCTGACCCTCACCGAGCTGGCCGCCCGCACCGGCCTGCCGAAGCCGACCGCGCACCGCCTGCTGGGCGAGCTGGTGCGGTGGGGCGGCGTCGAGCGGACCGCGAACGGCTACCGGCTGAGCATGCGGCTGTTCGTCCTCGGCCAGCGGGCGCCCCGGCCGCGCGGGCTGCGCGAGGCCGCGCTCCCCTACCTGGAGGATCTGTACGAGGCGACGCACGAGAACATCCACCTGGCCGTCCTGGACGGGACGGACACGCTGTTCCTGGAGAAGGTGAGCGGGCGGCGCTCGATGCCGATCGTGTCCCGGGTGGGCGGGCGCCTGCCCGCGTACTGCACGGCGACCGGGAAGCTGTTCCTCGCGCTCGGGCCGCCGGAGCGGCTGGACTCGGTCCTCACCCGCGGGCTCGTCCGCTACACCCCGCACACGATCATCATGCCGGGGCTGCTGCGGCGGGAGCTGGACCGGACCGCCGACCGCGGCTACGCGGTGAACCGCGAGGAGTCGGAGGCGGGGGTGTCGGCCGTGGCCGCGCCGATCCTGGACCGGCGGCGCCGCGCCATCGCCGCGATATCCATCACCGGGAACGTGTGCCGGCTGGACCTGGACCGGCTCGCGCCCGCCGTCCGCACCGCGGCGCTGGCGCTGTCCCGGGAGCTGGCGCGGGAGCCCGGAGAGCTGAAAATGGGGATCCCCCGGTGATCTCGCGATCCCGGGGAATCCCCGTTTTCCATGCACCGGCAGCCCTGTGCCGGGTCCGTGCGAGGCCTCGCGGGCGGCCGTGAGCGGGCTCACATTTCCTTTGTGAGCCATTTCACCGGCGGCCTGCCGGCCGCACGTCAATTGTGGCCGTGAGCCGATTCGGATCAGGAGCCGAACGGCCGGGGCTCGCCCTTCTTCCCGGCGCCCTTGCCCCAGGAGAGGACCTCCCACTTGACGTTCTTCAGGTGGCCCTCGCCCGTACCGGAGGTGTACTTGCTCTTCGGCTTCTCACCGTCCAGCAGGTAGCGGAAGGTGTAGGTGTCGAGGTCGAGCATGATGCCCCGGTGCGAGGGCTTGCCGGGCCCGCGGTCGCCGATGAAGCCGGTGACGCTGCGGCCGTCGTAGGTCACCTTGACCTTGGTGTGCAGGGGCCAGCTCGGGCTGGCGAACAGCCCCTTCTGCATCGGCTTGCCGCCGGCGGGGGCGCCGGTGTCGCCGTTCACGCCCGACCCGTCGTCCCAGAAGTAGGACGCGGTGGTCTTGCCGCTGAGGAGGACGTTGGAGTCCTTCTCCGCGCGCTTGGAGTCGTTCTTGCCGGCCTTGTCGCCGGCCTTGGCGTCGTTCTTGGCCGTGCTCTTGCCGCCCTCGTTCAGCGTGTGCTTGGGGGCGGTCTTGTGCTCCTGCGAGGCCACGGCCTGCTGCGACAGGAACTGCTTGTCCGGAGCGGAGTCGTCACTGGCGGCTGCGACACCGGCCACGAGCATGCCCGCGAGGGCGGTGCCGGTGACGCCGGTCAGGACGACGTTGATCGCTCGCTGCTGCATGGATTTCCTTCGTTCGGGGTACAGGGCTGCCGCTCCGCGCCGGGGGGCACCGCCGTTCGGTACTGGTGGCGATGCGCCGTTTCCGGGCAGGGGGGAGCGGCTCCGAGACTCGGGACTCGGGAGATGCCGCCGCGGGGAAGGACCCGCTTGGAACGGTCCACGGGCATGGCGGACCGCGCCCGCGCTCAGTCGCGCACGACCGTTCCCGGACGTGCGTGAGACGCGGACTTCAATGAAGCGGAAGAGCTGCCGGCCGGGGGCTCATGGGCCCACCCGGTGCGCGGCCGGTGCATGGTGCGACCGCGATTCGGCAGAGTGGATCCCGCCTGGCGGGCGGGAGGCGACGGCTATGCGATTGGCCAGGTCAAGGGTTCTTTGGCCCGACCTGAGCTTGACTATATACGGACAAACCGTGCTTTTGCCAAACTCGTCTTTTCTTTACCTTTGCCCAGGTAGATCTTTTTCTCGGGTGCTGACCCGAGGCGGGCAGAGGGCCGCGCTGGTACTGGACCGGATGGTCGCAGCATCACCACGACAGTGCAAAGAACGCCTGTACCCAAACGAACATTCCAGCTGCAGCCCTGGGGGAGGTAAAGCCTCGCGCGGCGCGCGGCGGCCGCGCCTTGGCCCGCGCGCGGCGCGGCGTCAGTGCGTCGGGTAGACCGTCGGCACGAGCGGCGCCGGGCCGGTGCCGCCGGTGAAGACCGGGGCGCCCGGCTGCTGCGGGACGTACGGAGCCTCCGCATAGGCGGGCCCCGCATACGCGGTCCCCGGGTACTCGGCTCCCGGGTACTCAGTGCCCGGGTAGGCGGCTCCCCCGTACTCGGTGCCCGGATAGGCGGGCTCGCCGTACGGGCCGGCCGCCGCCACGATGGGGCCCTGCGCCGCCGGAACGGCCTGGGCCACGGGCGGGACGTGCGAGCCGTCCGCCCGGCGCGGCTCGGGCCCGGGAACACCGCCCGGCCCCGCACGGCGCTCGGCCAGCACGGCCATGAGCGCCTGGGCGGTCTCGGCGTCCATCTTCAGCAGGACGCTCGGCATCCCGGACTGGTCGACGAACGGGGAGACCGAAGGGGCCGGCAGCTGCGGGAGGGCCGCCCGCATCTCCTCGCGGAGATCCTGGGCCAGCCGCAGCGCCTGTCGGTCACTGTCGCTCAAGTGTGCGTTCATCGCGATCTCCGGGGAGTTCACGTGCGGGGGGGGTCCGGGGATCATCCTGCTAGGGATGGCGTGCAGGTGCAAGAGCTGATGCACGTGCATTTCAAGAAATATCACCCCGTAACCCCCGCGCCCGTCGATCGTTCCAGGGACCACTCGATCCCGCGCCGGGCGGGCGTCCAGAACGGCCTGACCAGCACGGACCCGCGCGGACGGGCTCGGTCGCGGACCAGGTGCGCCCGAACGGCATGCACGGTGCGTGCCTTCCCGGCCACGCAGGCGATTCCCGGCTCGGGCGGCAGACGCAGGCCGCGCACCGCGTCCAGAAGTCGCGGAGCCGCGGACCCGTCCCCGCGGTGGCATCAGGTCGGCTCCCCGGCCCTCGAGAGCGGCAGCCCGTCGTCCGGGCGGGAGACCTCGATCACACCGCGCACCGGATCGTCCGGTTCTGTGGCGCGGAGCATGGCGGCGAACGGGACCGAGGCCGTCTCCTCTCCGGCGGGCCGGTCGTAGTCCCAGACCCGAGTACGTGGCAGCGCATTTCGGACAGCACCACTCGTCCACGTCCGGGCGGCCGTGATGTCCGCCACGCGGACGCGGGCCTGCCGGCCGGGCCTCCAGGCTAGGCCGTGCGCCGGAGCGCCGTGTTCTTCGGACACTTTGTCGGTGGCCACCGGCATCCTGGACGGATGGCAGAGACTCTGAGCCTCCAGGCCCTCAACCGCGCCACGCTGGCACGCCAGCTGCTGCTCGCCCGGGAGGCCGTCCCTGTCGACGAGGCCGTGCGGCGGCTGTTCGGCATGCAGGCGCAGGAGCCCAAGCCGCCGTTTCTGGGGCTGTGGACTCGGCTGGACGGTTTCCAGTCGTCCGACCTGCACGCCGCGTTGCGCGACCGGTCGATCGTCCGCGCCACGATGATGCGAGCCACCCTGCATCTGATGGCGGGAGCCGACTACACGGCGTTCCGCACGACCATGCAGCCGATGCTGGACGGCGCCCTGCGCGTCCTGGGCGATCGCGCCAAGGGGCTGGACCTGGGAAAGGTCGTCCCGGCGGCGCGTTCACTGCTCGCTGAGCAGCCCCGGACGTTCAACGAGATGCGCGCACTGCTTCAGGAACAGTTCCCGGACGTCAACGACCGTGCCCTCGGCTACACCGTCCGGCTGTGCGTGCCGCTGGTCATGGTTCCCACGGAGGACAGGTGGGGTTTCCCTCGCACGTCGCAGTTCACACCGGCCGGCACCTGGCTTCACGACGAGCCGACGCCCGAGGAGGCCGTCGACGAACTGGTGCTCCGGTACCTGGCGGCCTATGGGCCGGCCTCCGCTGCGGACGCGCAGACGTGGTCCGGGCTCGCCTCCACCGGCGAGGCGCTGGAACGGCTGCGTCCCGGCCTTCTCGTCTTCGCCGACGACAAGGGCCGGGAACTGTTCGACCTGCCGGACGCCCCGCGTCCCGGTGAGGACGTCCCGGCACCTGCACGCTTCCTGCCCGAGTTCGACAGCCTGGTCCTGGCGCACGCCGATCGCCGTCGGATCATCTCCGACGCCCACCGGCCCATGCTCACCACCAAGAACCTGCGTGTCCGTGCCGTTTTCCTCTGGGGCGGCTTCGCGCACGGCATCTGGGAGACCGAGTACAAGCGCAGGGTCGCCACGCTACGGATGCGTCCGTTCGAGCCCCTCCCCCAAGCGGCCGTCAACGAGCTGACCATTGAAGGGGAGGCGCTCCTACAGTTCCTTGAACCGGATGCCAAGGAGACCGTCGTCAGCGTCGAGGCCTAGGCGATCGTGCGGCCCAGCCCTTCCCAGTAGGGGGCGCGGAGGTCCTTCTTGAGGATTTTGCCGCTGGGGTTGCGGGGCAGCGCGTCCACGAAGTCGACCGAGCGGGGGCGCTTGAAGCCCGCGAGCCGCTCGCGCGCGTACGCCATGACCTCGTCCTCGGTGAGCTCGGTGCCCGGCGCGAGCACGACGACGGCCTTGACGGTCTCGCCCCAGCGCTCGTCCGGGACGCCGATGACCGCCACGTCCGCGACGGCGGGATGGGCGGCGAGGACCTCCTCGACCTCGATCGGGTACACGTTCTCCGCGCCGGTGACGATCATGTCCTTGATCCGGTCGGTGAGGAACAGGTAGCCCTCGTCGTCCACATAGCCGGCGTCGCCGGTGCGGAGCCAGCCGTCCCCGGCGATGAGCCGGCCGGTCTCCTCCGGGCGGTTCCAGTAGCCGGGCGTGTTCTGCGGGGAGCGCGTCAGCACCTCGCCGACCTCCCCGGCGGCGCGCTCGGCGGTCCCGCCCGGTTCGACGATCTTCACCTCGACCCAGTCGTAGGGGCGTCCGGCCGAGCGCATCAGATGCCCGCGCGGACCCCCGGGGTCGTGGTCCTCCGGCTCCAGCTGGACGATGGCGCCGGTCGTCTCCGTCATCCCGTACAGCTGGAAGAGCGGCGCCTTGAACGTGTCCAGGGCGCGGCGCAGCACCTCCGAGGTGATCGGGGACGCGCCGTAGGTGATCGCGCGCAGGGCCGAGTAGTCGCGGCCCGCCGCGCCCGGGACCTGGCACATGAACTGCAGGACGGCCGGGACGATGAACGCGTTCGTGATCCGCTCGCGCTCGAAGGTGTCGACCAGCGCGGCTGGGTCGATGTCGCGGACGAGCACCTGCCGGCAGCCCGCGTACATCCCGGCCAGCGTCCAGCCGGAGCCGCCGATGTGGAACAGCGGCATCGGGACGAGGCTCACCGACGAGCCGTCCAGCCGCCAGCGGCGTGCCATCCGCTCCCCCACCTCGAAGTTGGCGTTGCTGAGCTGGACGCCCTTCGGTACCCCGGTCGTGCCGGAGGTGTAGAGCTGCACGACGATGTCGTCCGCTCCGCCCACGAAGCCGGGGTCGTCGGCGGGATGCTCCGCCAGCCACCCCTCATGCTCGCCGCCGGTGCGGACGACACGTCCGGGGATCTCGCCGGCCAGCTCCGCGAACTCGGCGTCCAGCACGGTCACCGGCGCGCCCGCGTCGGCGACGACCGCGGCGATCTCGGCGGGGGTCAGCCGCCAGTTCACCGGGGCGGTCACAGCACCGATCTTCGCGGCGCCGAACAGCAGGTCGAAGAACTCGGGCGCGTTCTTGCCGACGTAGGCGACCCGCGAGCCGGGCCCGAGCCCCGCCGCCTCCAGCGCCCGCGCCGCCCGGCTGGAGCGCTCGTCGAGCTCGGCGTAACTCACGGTCCGCCCGTCGCCGGTAACGGCGGGCGCCGTCCCCCGCTCGCGGGCGTGGTCACGGACGATGGACACGACCCGGTACTCCACCCCGACCCCTTCCGAATCTCATTCGGTTCCGTGCGGGCGACCCTATCGATCCGAGCACTTCCCGGGAAAGCACCGATACGCCGCCACATGCGGACATGACGCTGTGAGCGTGGACAACTTCGAATAGTGATCAATCCGATACCTGGACTGGTTGAAAGATCCACCAAATGGGCGCAAGCTGTGGCCGACGTCTGGAATGCCCCGCCCGTTCCTTCCGACCGACCGCCGACAGGACGACCAATGTTCGAGATCTGGGAGACGAGTGAGCCTGCGCGGCTCATCAGCGACGCGGGGAGCCTGAAGGTGGCGCTGGAGAAGGTCGACACGATGTGCCGGCTCCGGCACGACCAGGCCGTGGCGCACGTCGGCTCGACCCGTGAGGGCTACCACTTCGAGATCCGCGACCACGACGGCAAGGCCCTCGCGCGGCTCAGCTACGTCCCCGACACTACGCGCGCCTACCAGAGCGTCGTGGTGGAGGAAATGCGCGGCGAAGGCTAGTAACCCCCTCGCTCGACGGCCCCGGTCCAGTTGACCGGGGCCTTCGCATGTGCGGCCACACGATCCCGGCGCCGACCGGGCGGCCCGACCCGCGCACCGGCTTTCGAATGGCAGGATGCGATGTGCGTGAAACCGGCCGGCGGGAGTGGTGATGCGGAAGTCGTGGCGACGCGGTCCCGGCTCACCGGAGGACATCGTCACCCTGACCACCGAGGCGGTGCGGTCACTCCGCCTCGGTGACAGCACGACGTTCGGCCGCCTGGTGGCCGCCTTGGCGGACCGTCCCGCCACCGACCACTACCTGGCCACCCGCCTGCGGCAAGGCATCACCACGGCCCGGTCCCGAGGCTGGCAACCGGCCGACGTGGCCCGCTACACGACCCGCCGCCACACCCCCCGCCACGCACGCCTCGCAACAGCCGCGATCGCGGACGAACGCACCCACCCCTCCGTGGACGGCCAGGAGCAACTCGCATCCCCGGGATCCGAATGGCGCCAACGCGAAGGCGCGGACCACCCGCTCTACGTGAGAACGGCGCTCGAACTGATCCACCTCCTGGAAACCATCCCGCCCC
>NZ_JABXFD010000282.1 GCF_013372625.1 Actinomadura sp. BRA 177 | reverse complement strand
TTTTTTTTGTTAAGACGGACGCCGGCCTCCGTGGTGCGGGGCCCTCGGGGGGGCTCGGAGTGGTGTATAAGACACAGCGGCGGGGCCCAGCTGCTGCCGCCGCGCCCGCGCACGCCCGACACCGTCCGGCCGCCGCAGAACGACCCGCCGTCCCCGCCGCCGCTGCGTCCCGCGTCGGAGCCCGTGCCCGTCGGTCAGTCCGCCATGTCCCACTAGGCGCTCAGGCTCCGGACGATTTCGCAGCCTTTGCGTAGTTCGCTCGTCGTCGCGGCCGAGCCGTAGCCGATCACCAGGCCGGACGCGCGCGGCGCACCCATGTAGTGGCGTTCCAGGGTCTCCACCAGGACGTCCCGTTCGCCCGCTTCCGCCGAGATGCGCCGCGCCTCGGATTCCGGGACGTCCACCACCAGATGCAGACCGGCGGTGTCGCCACGCAGTGGAAGGCCGTCCAGCGCCCGCACGACCACCTCCCGGCGCCGCGCGTACTCGGCGCGCATCCGGCGGACGTACCGGTCGAGATCGCCCCTTTCCAGGAGGAGGCGCAGCGCGTCCTGCGGGACGATGGCCGTGCGGTCGTTCAGCTGCGCGCGGCGCGCCGCCACCTCCCCGACCAGGTCGGGACGTCCCGCCAGCCAGCCGACGCCCATGTCGGTGGTGAGGATCTTCGCCGTCGTGCCGAGATAGACCACTACGTCCGGGTCGAGTCCGTACAAGGCGGGCAGGGGCGCCACGTCGAACCGGAACTCGCCGTCGTAGTCGTCCTCGGCGATGAGCGCCCCGATGCGTCTCGCCCATGCCAGCAGCGCCTGCCGGCGCGGGACGGGCAGGACGCCGCCCATCGGGTACTGGTGCGACGGAGTCGTGTAGATGATGCGCAAATCGTCCGGCAGGCCGTCGACGATGAGGCCGTGCTCATCGACAGGACACGGAACCAACTCCGCGCCACGTCCCTCTAGGACGATGCGTGCCTTCCCATAGCCAGGGTCCTCCACCCCTACGCGGTCGCCAGGACGAAGCACGGTCGCGGCAAGCAGATCGAGCCCGTTCGTCGCTCCGCGCGTCACGAGGAGACCGTCCAGGGGGCAACTCACGCCGCGGCTACGCCTGAGGTAGTCGGCGAGCGCTTCACGCAAGCCCGGTAGTCCGTGCGGGTCTTGGCGCTGCTGCGGAGGCATGCCCGCAGCCAGTCGCCATGCGCGGCGCCATGCCGGTGTATCGAGAGCCCCGATCCAGGCGACACCCGGCCGCAGGTCGATCTCGTGTGGGGCCGCAGCCCGCCGCCCTGGCCTCGTGGTCGGTTTCTGTGGTCTCGGTACAGGTGCGGCGGCGACGCCTTCGGTCACGTACGTTCCGGAGCCGTGGCGTCCTTCCAGCCAGCCTTCCGCATACAACTGCTCGTAGGCCTCTGTCACGACCGTCCGGCTGACGTCCAGCAGCTTGCCCAGCGCCCTACTGGACGGAAGCCGCTCCCCTGCGGCGAGCCGTCCTTCCGCCATCGCCGCACGCAACTGGCCGACGAGCTGGGCGCTCATCGGCTCCTTGGCGTCCCGGTCAACGACGAGGGGCAGATCGATCGACAAAGTGGTCTCCGGCTTTACGCATCGATTGGCCATACCGACCAGGCCACTCGCGTCCTAGCGTAAACGGACATGAACCCACTCTCTTCGACCACCCGCACGCGCCTCACCAGGCTCGCGGAACGCGGCGCCACGGACCGCTCCGTCCTGCACGAGGTCCTGGACGCCGGCATGATCTGCCACCTCGGCGTCGTCGTGAACGGCTCACCGCGCGTCCTGCCCACCTGCTACGGCCGCCTGGACGACACCCTCTACCTCCACGGCTCCACCGGTGCGAGCAGCCTCATGGCGGCCCCGGCCCAGGAAATCTGCGTCACCGTCACCCACCTGGACGGCCTCGTCCTCGCCCGGTCCGCCTTCCACCACTCGGTCAACTACCGCAGCGCCGTCATCTACGGGACGCCCGAACTCGTCACCGACCAGGACGAGAAGACGGCCGGCCTGCGCGCCATCATCGAGAACCTCGTCCCGGGCCAATGGGACTCGACGCGCGAACCGTCGCGCAAGGAACTCGCCGCGACCTCGGTGATCGCGCTCTCCCTGGAGGAGGCCTCGGTCAAGATCCGCCAGGCCCCGCCGTCCGACGAGGAGGAGGACTACGCCCTGGACATCTGGGCCGGCGTCCTCCCCGTCGCGCAGACGTTCGGCGAGCCTCTCCCCGACCCGCTACTGCGCCTCGACATCCCCGTTCCTGGACATATCGCCCAACTCGCCGCCCCCTGATCCGGGCCTCCCGGCGGCGCAACGTCCAGGAGGAAGAAGACTCGATGCCCCGCGCAGTCGTCCATGGCCGTAGGGTGAATCCATGAACGAGCGGCTGGTCTGGATCGACTGCGAGATGACAGGACTCGACCTGCGCAACGACGCGCTCATCGAGATAGCCGCACTCGTCACCGACAGCGAGCTCAACATCCTCGACGACGGCGTCGACGTCATCATCAAGCCGCCGCCCGAATCGGTGACGCAGATGACCAAAGTCGTCCGGGACATGCACACCACGTCCGGGCTCCTGGAGGCGCTCCCCACCGGCGTCACCCTCGCCGAGGCCGAGGAGACCGTCCTCGCCTACGTCCGGGGCCACGTGAAGGACGCCAAGAAGGCGCCCCTGTGCGGCAACTCCATCGCCACCGACCGGTCCTTCCTGGCCCGCGACATGCCCGCCCTCGACGGCCACCTCCACTACCGCATGGTGGACGTCTCCTCCATCAAGGAGCTGGCCCGCCGCTGGTACCCGCGCGTGTACTTCGCCAGCCCGGAGAAGAAGGGCGGCCACCGCGCCCTCGCCGACATCACCGAGAGCATCCAGGAACTGCGCTACTACCGCGCCGCCGTCTTCGTCCAGCAGCCCGGCCCCGACACCGACACGGCCCGCTCCATCGCCGCCAAGGTCTCCTCCGGCTGACCCACCCCCCGGAAGCCGCTACACTACTTGGAGCCGGGACGCGCTCCCGGCCACGGTGGGTGTAGCTCAGCTGGCAGAGCACTTGGTTGTGGTCCAAGATGTCGGGGGTTCAAGTCCCCTCACTCACCCCAGCTGCGGGGCCCCGGTCGATCGGCCGGGGCCTTCGTCGTGTCCGGCGCGGTCCATCGACTCTTGCTGACCGTCCCGTTATGCTCCGTCCCTATAAATGTCAACGACACGCCAAGGGCAGCGATGAGTGTCGACGAGACGGCCCCCTTGCGCGTCCTCGTGGTGGACGCCGATCCCCGGGTCCGCGCGGACGTGATCACCCTCCTGGACGCCAGCGACGAACTCCGGGTCGTCGCCGACACCCCCGACCCCCACACCGCACTCACCCTCGCCGAGCGCCTCCGGCCCGACATCGTCCTGCTGGACGCCGCCTCCGCCGCGCACGCGCGCCCGCTCAGCGGCGCATCCCGCGTCTTCCTCCTCTCCGCCGACCCGGCCGCCGTCGAGACCGCCCTCCGCGCCGGCGCCTGCGGCCACCTCGTCCCCGGCTCCTTCACCGTCCCCGACCTCATCCGCGGCGTCCGCGCCGCGTCCCGCACCACCCTCGGCCTGTCCGCCCGCGAATCCGAGGTCATGGACCTCATCGCCACCGGACGCTCCAACGGCGAGATCGCCCGCCAGCTCTTCCTGTCCGAGAAGACCGTCAAGAACCACGTCAACCGCATCTACGCCAAGCTCGGCGTCAGCTCCCGCGCCACCGCCATCGCCCTCTGGCGCGGCATGGTCAGCGTCCTCCCCGCCCAGGACTAACCGATTCGCACACCCCCGCGGCCCCTGGTACTGTTCTTTCTGTCGCAAGGGCCCCCGGCCACGGCCAAGGCCCCCAGACATGCGCCGTTAGCTCAATTGGCAGAGCAGCGGACTCTTAATCCGCGGGTTCGGGGTTCAAGTCCCTGACGGCGCACCCGCAACCACCAGGGCGTACACCGATCACCGGCGTACGCCCTGTTTGATGTTGGTTGCAATCGCCGTTGCGGTTAGGTCTCTGGAGAGCCCCAGAGCGCTCCCCCGATGCGGGTCACGGCGTCGGTCGTCAGGGGGTCGGTCGGCTGGACGTAGCGGCGCGTCGTGCTGAGCTGAGCGTGGCCCAGGATGCGCTGAATCACGTGGATACTCACGCCCTGCTCTCCGAGCAACGTCCCTGCGGTGTGCCGCGCGTCGTGCAGTCGGTAGGCGTCCGCTTCGATCCCGCCAGCTCGTAGGAGAGCCTTCCAGGCTTCCCAGTCGTCACGCGCTCGGATCGGTGCGCCGTCCGGACCGCACCAGACGAGTCCCCATTCCTGCCACGCGTCGCCGGCGTCGCGCCGCTCGGCGTCCTGAGTCGCCTTGTGCGCCCTGAGAAGAGGCAGGCCGGAGGTGATGGTGGCGTGGGCTTCGTCGGGCTCATGTCGTGGTGGAGCGGGCCGAAGTGGCCGCTGGCGGCGTGCCACAGGGCGTTGTAGGCGTGGTCGTAGGTGAGGGCGCCCGCGCCAGCGAGGCGGCCGAGGTTGTAGGCGGCTTTGTTGAGGGCGTGGTTGCGGCCGCCGATGACGGCGACGCGGACCCGCTGGGCTTCACCTTGGAGTGCGGCTTGGGCGTAGGCGGTCGCGTCACTGACGCCGTCACGCTGTGGATCGCCGCCACCTACGCCCAACCCGCATGGCTGCACGCCCCGCGGCTGGTCATCCGCGGCCCGAAAAGCGCTGCGGAAAGTCCCGCCTGGTGGACGCCACCGAAGCGACCTGCCACACCCCTTTCATCACCGTCAACTCCTCACCGGCCGCGGTCTACCGCTCCATCACCGACGACCCGCCCACCCTGCTCGTAGACGAAGCAGACACCGTCTTCGGAGCCAAAGCCGAAGGCACAATTTGGCCATGCTGCAAGTCTCTCGCACCGCCCGCAGCGGTCCAAGCTTTGACGAGAGATCGCCGTAGGAGTGGCGTACTCCGCCTGAGACGTCGGCATCTACCTGAGGGCCCTCGAGACGCTGACCGCTCCAGCGTCGCAGGCGAACGTCCCGGAATTCGTGGGTACGATGCCTCAGCCAGCCGTTCTCGAGCTTTCAATAAGCTCTTCTGCCGAAATTTCATTGCTCTTAATGGGGCCAGTGAGTGGCAGCTCTGCGACCGAGCCGGGTTCGGCCCACAACGGACCACGGCGTTCAGCCTTGGGCTTCAGTAGCTCCGCGACGGTGAGGAGTCTTATGTCGAGCCCTTCATGCCATCGCGCTCGGGCCACTTCTTCCCGAGCCCCCCTAGTAAAGCTGAATGCGACGATCCAGCCTGCCGTAGACTTGTCCCGTTTCACTGCGGTCTCGAACTTGTCGACGACGTCACGTCCAACACGTTCGGACTGCTTCACCTGTATTGGATCACGCGTTAGAAAGGTGTAACCGTCGATTCCCATGTCTCCAGTTTTACGAGGAGAGTTTACTCCATAGAATTGCCGGATAACCCAGTTCTGGAACTCGAACGGTTTGAGCATTCGAAGACTCTCCACCGTCGACGGAAGGCCGACAAGTTTCGGCGACTCCACTCCGGCGATCCGCTTAAGACGTCGATCCATTATATTAACGGCGGTCGGACTTATGTCGATACCAATCCAGCGGCGGCCAAGCTTTTGTGCGACCGTAACCGTTGTGCCACACCCACAAAATGGGTCCAGCACGACGTCTCCGACATTAGAGCTAATCGAGATAATCCGCTCAAGTAGCGACTCAGGCTTTTGCGTTGGGTAGCCGAGCCTTTCCGCGGCTCGACTATTGAGAGGCGAAATATCGGTCCAAACATCTCCGATCGGCTTCCCGCGCTGCTCGTCAAGATAGCGCTTCAGCCTAGGTACCCGGCCGGGAGCAGTCTGGACAACAATGCCATCGCGGTGCGCCTGCTCCATCCTCTCTCGCGTCCATCGCCACACCCGAGTGACACCTAGAAATTCATAGGTGAGGTTGGGGCGGTCAGCGTTCGGATTGATAAGGCTGGTCAGCTGATAACGGCGACCATGCTCGTCAATGAGAGAGTATTTCCCTAGAGTCTTTTCATCCAGGTCGTTCGGATCGTAAGGAGTGAACGCCGCATCTTTGTTCCACGTTGCCTCACCACTCTTCGCATACATGAAAATTAAGTCATGGTTAGTCGGAAACCGGTTAGTCATCAGCGCCTTGGCCGCAGTCCGCTTCCAGACGATTTCATTTCTGAAGCAATACGCTCCAGCAATCTCGTCAAGCATTACTTTCAAGTAATGACTGGCATGCGGATCGCAGTGCAAATAAAGCGTCCCTGTGGGTTTGAGGATCCGCCAAAACTCCATGATCCTGCTACGAAGCCAGCCGACGTAGACATGCATCCCACCTTCCCAACGATCCTCAAATGATCGAACCTCGGCTTCATCCCCCCAAATAACTTCGTAGACACGGTTGCTGAAGAAGGGTGGGTCTAGGTAAATCAGGTCCACCGATTCGTCCGGAAAGGTTGCCGTGCGATGCAGATTGTCATCGCAAAAGAGCACGCCCGTTTCGATCGGTGGCACCATAGGACAACCTCCGGGTCCGCTCTCTCATCATCGCCAACCCAAAAGAATCCTTCAATGGTCGCGCCCGCATCCGGCCACCGCTACCTTGTCGGATAGTGTCTACTTACCTGACACACGTTACGAGTGGCACGCATCAGCCGGCCCGCGCACCACCGATGACAGGTCCGCTCCAAGGCCAAGTCCCCGGATCAGAGGCATCGGCTGACAGCATGGCATGCTCCAGGCCGGTTGCGGTTCGTGTGGCAGTCCGGCACTGTCCAGCGGTGTCCGAGAGCCCACGGTTCGGTGGGGTTCGTGGACGCTAGTGGATCATGTTGGGTGATCGTTCCGACCTCTTAATCCGCGGGTTCGGGGTTCAAGTCCCTGACGGCGCACTCGGCGACCCCTGTTCGCAAACCCGCTTCGTGGGCTTGCTTCCCGGGTCCTTGGCCTTCCATTGGGGGGACGCCCCCCATACCCCCGGCCGGGGTCGTCCCCATTTGGGTGCTTCTGTGCAACGGCCTTTGGGCTTGTATCGCGGCTGCCTTCCCTTGGGGGACGACCCCCAAGGGGGGTCGCATCTCGGCTTGTGCACGCTGTGGGCGCACTTTGCGGGGACGTCTGTGGAGGTAGGCTCGCGGCGTCCTGCGGCTTGTCGGGACGTCTGTGGGTGGGCGTTCTCCACCTGCGACTGCTTTCTGGGGCGCTGCATGTGGGGTGTCCGTGTGCTCTCGCGGCTTTGGTGGGGGTGGCTGGTTCGGTGGGGTCAGCTGGTTTCTTCAGCGTGTAGTGAATTCGGCTCATTTTCAGGGCAAAGCGGCTCTCCTCCACCCGTAGTTTGATTACACAGGTCTCGTCGCGCTAGTTCGATGCTCCTGCACAGAGAGTGCATGACGAGGAGCATGGAGGCCACAAAATGCCTGTCTTCACCGCCATTCTTCCGATATCGGAACAGAACACTACGGCTGTTCCCATTCCCGGCATTCTGGTGCGGCCGCGCGTGGTGCTGGTTCCCGAGTTCCCGCCGGCGGTGTCCCGGGATCGGACGCCGTTCGACGTCATCACGGCCGCGGTCGGCGAGGCGGCTGGTGTCGAGCGCATTGAGCCGGTGAGCGTGACGCTGATCGAATCCGTCCGGCCGGACGGGGAGACGAACCTTACGGGGATCGTCCGGCTGTCCCGGCGGTCGGCGCACGCGTCCTGGCACGCGAAAGTCTCCCGGACGGAGCTCGAAAGGGCCGTCGCCGAGACCGGCTCCGTCCGGGCGGCGTTCACGGGGCAGCTGGACGGCGCGCTCCCGGCGGCATTGCCACCGGGTGTGCAATCGGATCGGCGGGCCGAGGTGCTCTACCGCCACATCACGGCGAACCGAGGCTGCGGGCTCGCGTGCTGGACCTGCCGAATCCTGCACGCCTGCAATTAGGGACGAGACGGGTGACGGACATTTCCATCCAGGCCAGGTGGGCACGCACGCCTCGGCGGATTCGGATGATCTTCCAGTCGGTTCCGGTGCTGGTCGACGTGGTGTTCTTTTCCGACGGCGCGCTGATCACGGCTGCCGGGCTCGTGTGGCGGACGGGTCGTCCGCACGCGGCTTACGCCTCGATCCTTCTGACGGGCCTGTCCGTCGGGCCACTGACCGGTGTGTATTTCAATCCCGTCGTCTCGATGGCGGCCGTCCTGTGGACCCTCGGCGCCGGTGTCCGGTGGTCGCTTCCGGCGGTCGCGGGGGCGGCCGTGCTCGCCGTGTGCGCCGCCTTCACCGAGACCGAACAGAACCCGACCGAACACCGCGCGCTGGTGATCTGCATCGTGGCGGCGTTCTGGACGTTCCTCTACCTCGCCGCATGGGCGGTCGGCTACGGGGTGCGGCTCAGCCGGGCGATCGCGGCCGCGCGAGCAAAGGTGACGGCGGCGGACGAGGTGCGTCGCGAGCGCGCCCGGTTGAGCCGGGAGATCCACGACAGGGCTCTCACCACGCTGTCCGTCGTCCGGTTGACCGCGCATGCGGCGCCCAAGGATCTGAGTACCGATCTCGGCCGGGTCCGGCGCCACCTCAGCGCGATCGAATCGAGCACGGCCGAGTCCATCGCCGAACTGCGCCGCATGCTGAACGACCTGGACCGCGACGCCTCCGATGCCGACGCGCGGGAGCGGCTCGACCGGCACATCGAGATGCTGCGGGAGCAGGGCGCGGTCGTCGACTACCTGGCCGACGGGGAAGCATCGGAGGTCGACTCCGGGCAGTTGGACCTGGTCTGCCTGATCATCACGGAAGGCCTGACCAACGCCATGGTGCACGCGGGTCCAGGCACTGTGACGGTGCGCGAGCACAGGCTTCGCGACCGCGTGATCATCGAGATCGCCAACGGCCCGCCCGTACCGGGGTGCCGCAGCCCCTCGGGGACGAGCCGCAGGGGACTGGCGAACATGCGGGAACGCGTCCTGGAGGCCGGCGGGTCCTTCCACGCCGCCCGCCGGCCCGACGGAGGGTTCGAGATCAGGGCGGAACTCTCCGTCCCCGGCGGCGAACGGCGGGCACCATGACCGTCCGGATCGTCATCGCCGACGATGACCAGCGCATCCGCGACGCGTTGCGGATGCAGTTCGCCCATGATCCAGGCGTCGTCGTCGTGGGCGAGGCCGCGGACGGCCACGCCACCGTCGAGCAGGCGCGCCGGTTGTGTCCCGACATCGTGCTCATGGACATCCGGATGCCCGGATGCTCGGGCATCGAGGCGACGCGCCTGATCACCGCCGACGGATTTGGCGGTTCCGGGGCCCGCACCATCAAGATCATCATCCTGACCTCCTACACCGAGGAGGCCGTCGCCCGGGCGATCCGCGCCGGCGCCGACGGCTACGTCATCGACCGTGACCCGGTGGCCATCCGGGACGCCGTCGCCGCCGTCGCCGCAGGACGCCGCTGGTTGTCCCCCGAGGCGATCGACCGCCTCTTCGACGAGCACACCGCCGGACGCACAGACCCGCTGCACCGCGGGCCGGAGGAACTCGGTCGGCTCACTCCGCGGGAGAGGGAGACCATGCTGGCGATCGCGAGAGCGCGCAACAACGCGGAGATCGCCTCCGACCTGAGCATTGAGGAGTCGACCGTCAAAACTTACGTCAACCGCATCATGTACAAACTCCAGCTCCGCGACCGTGCGGCCGTCATCGTCTGCGCTCATCGCAGCGGAATGGTTCGTCCTTACTGACAACGAAGTGAAGAGATATGTTCTCCGAGACTCCGACTTTCCGCGGCGCAGCCGCACTGATGGATACGATCCGCCGGCTGTACGAGCGGCCCGGCATGTTCGCCCGGTCCCAGCGCGGCGACCATCCACTTCCCGTGATCCATCTCCACCGGGACCGGACGACGGCCGGCTTTCTCCGCTCGCTCGCCAAGCACATCCGCGAGCATGCGCCCGACGTGCCCGTCCATTACGTGGACGCCGCCACGGTGGTGGAGCAGACCAGGCTGCGCTGGAGCGGTTCGGCGGACGAGTTCAGCCGCAGCCTCCCCCTGCTGCCGCTGCTCGACGCGGCCGGCCACGGTCTGGCTTCGCAGCGGGTCAGGGGGCATCGGCTGAGCCGCTTCGACCGGTACCGCGTGGCGGACTGGCTTACCGGCGCCACGCTGGAGGCGGCGCGCACGCAGGATGACGAGGCTCAGATCACGCGCCTCTTGAGTCAGTGGGCGGGCAAGGACGCGGACGTCCCGCAGGGAACCGGGCTGCCGGAAGGGCTGAGCCTCATCCCGAACATGCCGACGAGGACGGCCCTCCAGATCGCCTGCCTGATCAGCCGGAGCCGCGGACTTCGCGGCCTCGTCTCGAAACGCGTGCCAGGGCTGGCCCGGGAAAGCCACTGGTTCATGCGCCGGCAGACATACATGGTCCCCAGGCATTCGAGGAACTTCCTCAATTTCGCCACGCGTCTCACCGTCGGGCACCGCGAGCCTGAGAACGAGCCGAGCGTGAAGAAGCTCCTCGTCCATGCTTTTCTGGAGGATCTCCGGGTGGCCTACCGCCGGACCCGCCTGAAGTTTCTTCCCCGCATCAAGGGATGCCGCCGGACCGGGTACGTGGTGCTGCTGGTGGACAACGCCACGGCCAAGAACGGCGCGGTGGAGTTGCTGCGGCTGATCAGTGATGTGCGCAACGAGACCGGACAGTTCGATCCGCTCCTCGTCATCGCCGCCGGGGAGGACGTGCCGCTTGGGCCGCCGGGGGCCGGCCGCCCGGCTCCCGGGCAGGCGCCCCTTGAACTGGAGCAATGGTGGAAGAGGCTGTCGGAAAAGCCGTTCGCCGCGGATGTCCGCCATCTCTCCTTCCGGCTCCCGGCGGCGACCCCGCCCGAGGACGCGGCGAGCCTCTCCCCCGATGACCAGATCGCTTGGGGAGCGAGGACGTTCCGCAGCCGGCCTCCTCTTTGGATGACCAGACGCCGTTTCCTGTGGCCTGTGACGCTGGCGGCCGTGTGCTTTTCGCTGATCCCTCTGGTGACCTTCTACGTCGGGCAGAGGGAGGCCGGATGCTCCGTTTCACCGGGCCGGTTCGGAGCACAGGTGGCCGTGCGGGCCGTCCGCCTGGACGGTGACGACGTCCAGTGTGTGGGGTACAGCGCCGACCGGACTCAGATCTTCGGCTCGAACGCACGGCTGCGGCACGTTCAGGGGGAGGTCTTCGATGAGAACGAGATCGCCGCACGCAAGCACGCCGAGGATCCAGGACGGCCTTATATCACGCTCATCTTCTTCGCCGGATTGACGCACAAGGGTTCGGCTCAGAACACCGACCACGCCGTTTCGGAGGAACTCGAAGGGCTGCTCCTGCGCCAGCAGATCCAGAACGTCCCGTCCGAGACCTTGCCGCTCCTGAAAATCATCGTCGCGAACGGTGGCGAGAAGATGAAGGCGGCGCCGCAGGTCGCGCGCACGATGCTCTTGCCACTCCTCAAGGCGGACGCCGGCATTCTCGGGGTGGTCGGCCTCGACCGGACCGTCACACAGACCGAACAGGCCATCACCATGTTCGGTGGAGCCGGCGTCCCGGCCTTCGGCACGACGCTCACCGGCACCGGGCTCGACCATGCTTCCCCGCTGTATTTCCAGATGGTCCCGGGCAACCCGCACGAGGCGGAGCTCATCGCCCAGTACGCGGAGTTCATCCGGGCGACGAAGGTGACGATCTACCACCCCCAGGACTACGGAAACGACACCTACCTCAAGACCCTCGTGGAGTCGACCGTCGGGGCATTCCAGCAGCACGGCCACACGGCAGGGCGGGTCAGCTGGAACGACGCCGCCGGAGATCTGCGCCATGTGTGCGCTGACGGCGCCGACCACCAGCATGAACTCGTGTTCTTCGCAGGCCGCGAGGACGAATTCAGCGACTTCCTTCGTGCGCTGACCACCGGATGCACAATGCGCAGCGCCCTTCCCACGATCGTGGCCGACGATGCCATATCGCGGTACGTCGCCAATGCCGCAAGCCGCCTGCCGGACACGCTCAAGGGAATTCCCGTGTCCTACGTCAGTTTGGGAAGCCTCCTGGTCCTGGCCGGCTCCTCCTGTTCCGAAGAAGGTGAGGCATCGTCCGTGCAGAGCGCCGGCCAACTGGCCGCCTTCTGCTCCGGATACCGCATCTTGTACACGGATCTGCGCAGCAAACTGCCCGTGAGCGAGAGACCAGGCGTCCGGTGGCCGGCCGAACGGGTGGGACTCACCTACGACGTCGCGGGGGTCTTCATCGATGCCGTACACAGCATCCGGCAGAACCATGCGGAGGAGCAGCCGGCCACACCGGATCGGGCGGCCGTCGCGCAGCGGCTGCGCGAGCCCGGCTTCTGGTCGGCCGGCGTGACCGGCATGATCGAGTTTCATGCCTCGCGTGTCGGCGATCGGCGCGGGCTCGCGCTCCTGAACATCTCCGACATCCAGGACATCACGGCACAGCCGACCTGCGTCTTCATGATCGGTGACGTTTACCACGGCCAGAAGCGCGATCCGCGCACCCACTGTCCTGCCGAGACCACCGCGCCGGGCCAGGCTCGGCCACCACACGACTCACCCCAGCCGGCACTGATCAACGCCGGTCAGTGAAGTGGATCGGGTGCGGCGGGGTCCGTGGGGGCGGCGAGGAGGAGGTAGGTGCTGGCTGTCCAGGTGTAGGCGCGGTCTCTTAGGCCCTTGCCGGTTAGGGCGTTGAAGTTCTCTGCGAAGCCTGAGCGTTCGCAGAGGGCGCGGAAGCGGGTGCTGATTTCGTCGGCTAGGGCGGTGTGGCCGGCTCGGCGTAGGCCGTCCTCGATCAGGATCGTTGCGGGGGCCCAGATGGGGCCGCGCCAGTAGCCGTCGGGGCGGTAGTGCGGGGACGTGGGGAGTTCGGTCGCCAAACCGAACTCGGTCAGATGCTCGCGGAGCCGGTCGGTCAGGGCTGTTGCCGTGGACGGGGGTAGGTCCGCGCCTAGGACGATGGGCATCAGGTCTAGGAGGCCGTTGGTGTGCCAGGTGTTTCCGGTGGCCACGCCGCGGGCGGCGAAACGGTCTCCCTGCCAGAGGCGGGTGAATAGGTCTTTTTGGAGTTGGTTGGCTGCTCTGGCCCAGGGGTTGGGGCGGGACAGTTCGGTGCTGAGGTTTGTCAGTTCGCGCATTTGCAGGATTAGGAAGGCGCTGAGGTCGGCGGTTTCTATGACGCGTTCCGGGTCGAAGGCCGTCGCGTTGTCCCAGCCGCTGTCGTTGCCGTGCTCGTAGTGCGGCAGCGGGCTGCCGGGGGCGCGGCGGGCCGTTAGCCAGAAATTCGTCCAGGCCTGGAGTTGGTCGTGGGCCAGTTCTAGTTCGGAGCGTTTCAGTGGACGACCCAGGCGGCGGCGCAGGTGGCCGAACGCCCAGCCGTGGATTGGGGGCTTCACGTAGTTGAACAGGACCTCCAAATGCGTCACCGAATCGGCTAGGGCGCCGGAGGAGTCCTGGTGGTCGAACAGCACCTGGTATTGGTCCCAGGCGAGTTCGGGGTCGCCGGCGGCCAGTGCCAGGGCGTTGAAGCAGTGGTCCCAGCTCCACACCTTGTTCATCCAGTGCTTCGACATCAGCACGCTTGGGCGTCCCAGAAAGCCGGCGGGCCGGACGGTCGCCGACCACAGGACGTAGGCGGCTAGTTCGGCGGCAGGGGTGTCCGGGCCGCGCCAAGGGGCGATGGCGTCCGCGAAGCTTGTGAAGGCTGACAGGGATGCGGCGCAGACGGCTTCGAACGGGTTGGGCGGGGAGTACGGCGGGCGGGCGGCTTCGTACTCCTCGATCGCTGCTTCCCAGTGGTCGCCGTCGAGTGTCAGGCCGCGTTCCGCTTTACCCAGGGTTTGGGTGCCGCGTGTGGTGGCCCGGCCTGTCAGGGGGGTCACCCGGTAGCGGCGGCCGGTCTCGTACGAGGTGAAGACGTGGGTGTCGGCGTCGTGGAAGTAGGTGCCGGTGAACGGCGTCAGTTCGGTGATCGCGGCGTCCAGCGCGAGTGCCAAGCCGGAGCCGCGCAGCCGCAGCGTGTCGGGTGACTCGAAGGCTGCTTCGATCTCGCCGGACGGGTGCGTCCAGGTGAGCCGGCCGGGTGTGGCGGTGATCGTCGTGGTCGCCCGCGCGCCGTCCGAGAGGGGGGTGAGGCGCAGCACCGGGTTCAGTCCGCCCTGGTGGGAGATCAGGTGAAGGTCGTCGGCACGGGTGTGCAGTGCGGTGACCGGCGACAGGGCGAGCCACGAGCCGAAGGTGCTGAACGGGATGTCCTGGACGGAGAAGAAGGGGCCGGTGGGCATGCAGGCTCTTTTCTGGGAGTCAGTCCTTGACGGCGCCGGCCGTGGCTCCGGCGGCGATGTAGCGCTGGGCGCCGATCAGGATGAGCGTGGTCGGGACCGACGCCACGACCGCGGCGGCCATGATGGCGTTCCACTGCTGGTTGTTGTTGCCGATGTAGTGGTAGATGCCGAGGGTGATGGGCTTGTAGCGCCCGCCGCCGTCCAGCGTGCTGGCGAAGACGAAGTCCGACCACGCCCACAGGAACGCGAACAGTGAGACGGTGACGACGCTGTTGCGGCTGATCGGCAGGACGATCGACCAGAACGTGCGGAACGGTCCCGCGCCGTCCACCCGGGACGCCTGGAGCAGCTCCCTGGGGATCCCCGACATGAACGCCGTGAAGATCAGTACGCCGAACGGGACGGCGAGCGTGGAGTCGGCCAGGACCAGGCCGGGCAGCGTGTTCAGCACGCCGAGGTTCAGGTAGATCGCATAGAACCCCATCGCCATGATGATCCCCGGGATCATCTGGGCGGCGAGCAGCACGAAGCTCAGCGCGCCGGAGCCGCAGGGACGCAGCACGCCGAGCGCGTAGCCGGCGGGCGCGGCGATCGCGACGGTCAGCAGCACGGTGCCGAAGCCGACGAGGAGGCTCGTGCCGAGGTAGGGAAGCTGCTGGTCCAGGACGGCGCGGTAGCCGTCCAGCGTGGGACGGGACGGGAAGAAGGACGGCGGGGTGCGCCGCATGTCCTCATCGCGGGTGAGCGAGTTGGCGAGCATCCAGTAGACCGGGAACAGCATGATCGCGGTCAGCAGCAGCGCGATCCCCGTCTTCCACCAGGACCTGGCCGTCCTCACAGGGCCTCCCGGTGCCGGCGTTCGAAGCGGATGTAGAGCAGGCCGAACGCCAGGGCCGTCAGCACCAGCAGGTTGCCGACGGCGGCGCCGGGCCCGAAGGACGGCAGCGGGCTGGCGAACGCGAGGTGGTAGGACCAGGTGGCGAACGTCGTGGACGAGTCCGCGGGCCCGCCCCTGGTCATGATCCAGATCAGGTCGAACACCTTCAGCGTGTAGACCAGGCCGAGCATCAGCGTGATCGCCGAGACGGGGCGCAGCAGCGGGAAGGCGATCCGCCAGAACCGCTGCCAGGCGGACGCGCCGTCCAGCGCCGCCGCCTCGTACAGATCGTCCGGTATGCCCTGCAGCCCGCTGTAGAGGATGACGAGGTTGAACGGGATGCCGATCCAGATGTTGGCGATCGTCACCGAGGCCAGCGACCAGTGCGGCGAGGTCAGCCAGTCGACCGGCCCGATCCCGGTCAGGCCCAGCAGCCAGTTGACGGCGCCGGCCTCGGAGTTGAGCAGCAGCGCCCAGGTCGACGCCGACACGATCAGCGGCAGCAGCCACGGCACCAGGAACAGGGCCCGCAACACCACCGAGAGCCGGAAATGCCGGTTGAAGAACACCGCCAGGCCGAGCCCGATGGCGAACTGGAACAGCAGCGACACCAGCGTGAACACCACGGTGTGCCAGAGCGCGGGCCAGAACGTCGCGTCGTGGACGACCTCGGCGTAGTTGCCCAGCCCCGCGAACGGCGCCCCGCCGTGGACGAACGACCGGACGTTGTAGTCCCGCAGGCTCAGATCGACGTTGCGGTAGAGGGGATAGGCGTAGAAGAGGAGGAGATAGGCCACCAGCGGCAGGAGAAAGGCCCAGGCCGTCCAGCGTCTCATCGCGTTCACTTCACCGACGTCTGGGCCTTCGCCATCGCCTCCTGCGGCGTGGCCGAACCGCTCAGCGCCGCCTGGACGGCCGTCCACATCTGCTGCGAGATCTTGGGGTACTTGGTGCCGAGGTCGTCGCTGGTGCGGCCCTTCGCCGAGTGCACCGCGTCCACCCAGACCTTCAGTTCCGGCTTCGCCGCGACCTGCTTCTGCTGGATGTCGCTCGTCGGCGCGATGTAGGACAGCGTGGTGACGGCGGTGTAGGAGCCGTCCCCGACGGTCACGCAGTCGGTGATCTTCTTCGAGGTGGCGTAGCGGCCGGTGTCGTCCTGCACCGGGACGGTCACGAACTCGCCGCCGGTCGGCGCGGGCGCGGTGCCGCCGCTCTTTCCGGGAATCGGGATGATCCCGTACGGGAAGCCCGCCTTCTTGACGTTCTCCAGCTGCCAGGTGCCGTTCTCGGCGAACGCGTAGTCGCCGGTGGCGAACTCCTGCCAGCTCGTGGTCTGCGTGTTGTTCAGCACCGATTTCGGCGCGTAGCCCTTCTTCAGCCAGTCGGACCACAGCGACAGCGCGCTGACGGACTCGGCCGAGTCGAGCCGCGTGAGCTGCGCGCCGGCGCCCCAGAACCAGGGAAGGAACTGGAAGCTGCCTTCCTCGGTGCCGATCGCGGAGAACGTGATGCCCTTATTGCCGGCCGCCTTCACCTTCTGCAGCGCGGCGGTGAGGCCCGCCCAGTCCTTGATCGTGGACGCGTCGACGTCGGCGGCGTCCAGGACCTTCTTGTTGTAGAAGAGTGCGAGGGTGTTCGCGCCGATCGGGACGCCGTAGGTCTTGCCGCCGGACTGCCCGGCGGCCAGCAGGTTGGGCTTGATCTTCGACGTGTCGGTCTTGGTCTCCGCGGTCGTGGTCAGCACGCCGGCCTGGGCGAGCGTGGACACCACCGGGTTGTCGACGATGAGGACGTCCGGGGCGTTGCCCTGCTGCGCGGCGAGCAGCGCCTTGTTGGTCAGGTCCGTGGTGTCGTAGGCGGTCCGCTTCACCTTCACGCCGGCGTCGGCACCGCACTTGTCCAGCAGTTTCGCCCAGGGCGAGCCCGCCTGGAACTGCGGGTAGGGGTCCCACAGCGTGTAGGTGCCGGGGTCGGCGGAGCCGCCGCCGGACGAGCAGCCGGCCGCCAGGGTCAGCGCGGCGAGACCCGCCGCCAGGACGCACGTTTCGGGGCGGTGAACAGGAGTGGTCATCGCGGATCCTTTCCGGCGCGCCCTGGCGCGTCAGCCCGTCGACATCATCGAACCGATTCGCGGAATCGGTTCGATGACCATAAGCGCGTCTCATTCGCCCGGTCAATGAGCCGATGGGCACGGATTTCGCGGCCTGCCGGCCCCGGCTCGATCGGCACCGACGCGACCACATCGCCGTTTCCGCATGTCAAGGCGATCGTCGACCGGGCTTACGATGCGGGGAGTGACTCGAACCGGTTCGAGTCGCCGCTACAGCCGATATCGTCGGCACACGGGTTGGAGGGGCTTTGGCGAAGCGGTTCGATGAGGTGGAGACCGTCGGGGGGTCCGTGACCATCGGGGAGATCGCCCGGCGGGCGCGGGTGTCGCGCAGCACGGTGTCCTACGCGCTGAGCGGGAAGCGGCCGGTGTCGGAGGCCACCCGGCTGCGCGTCCAGCAGGTCATCGACGAGCTGGGGTACCAGCCGAACGCCAGCGCGCGGGCGCTCGCCCGCGGCGAGACGCGGACGCTCGGGCTGGTCCTCCCGCCCGCGAGCACGCACTACACCGACATGCAGCTGGACTTCATCGGCGGCCTCGTCGACGCCGCCGCCGTCCGCGACTACGACGTGCTGATGTCGCCGGGCGGGGCCGAGGACCGCGCGTTCCACCGGCTGATCGGCGAGCGGCGGGTGGACGGCGCGATCCTGATGGAGATCCGCATGCAGGACGCCCGGGTCGACCGGATGCGCGCGACCGGGTTCCCGTTCGTGACGATCGGCCGGACCGCGCGCCCGGACGGGACCGCCTGGGTCGACCTGGACCACGGACGGCTCGTCCAGCACTGCGTCCGGCACCTGGCGCAGCTCGGCCACCGGCGGCTCGCGCTCGTGAACCGGTCCGAGGAGCTGATCCGCGCCGGGTACGAGTCGGCGCGGCGCGGCCAGGACGGGTTCGAGGAGGCGCTCGCCGAGCACGGGCTCGCCGGGCGCTCCTACCAGTGCGGGGACGACGCCGCGTCCGGCGAGGCGTGCGTGGAGCGGATCCTGTCGGACGATCCGGACGTGACCGGCATCGTGACCCTGAACGAGGCGGCGCTCGGCGGCCTCTACCGGGGGCTCGGGAGCGCCGGGCGCGAGATCCCGCGCGACATGTCGGTCACCGGCATCGTGGGCAGCCGGTGGGCCGAGGCGGTGACGCCCGCGCTGACCGCCGCCGACGTCCCCTCGCGCGAGCTGGGGCGCATCGCCATCGACCTGCTGCTGGAGCGAATCGGCACCCCGGCGGCGCCGCTTCGCCACCAGCTGCTGACGCCGCCGATCTCGCTGCGCGCGAGCACCGGTCCCGCCTGATCAGCCCGGCACGGGGCCCGTCGACTCGCGGACGACGAGGCGGCCCGGATGCCGGACGACGCCGCTCCCCCGCTCGCCCTCCAGCGCCGCGATCAGCTGCCGCGCGGCGGTGCCGCCGAGGCGTTCGAGGTCGAGGTCGACGGTGGTGAGCGGCGGGCGGCTCTCGGTCGCGAAGATCTCCCAGTTGTCGTAGCCGACGACGGCGATGTCGTCCGGTACCCGGCGGCCGAGGTCGTGCAGCGCGTCGATGACCCCGGACGCGATCTGGTCGCTGCCGCAGAAGACCGCGTCCACGCCGGGATGCGCGGCGAGGAGCATGCGCGCCGCCTGCCGTCCCCAGCGCTGCGACCAGGCCCCGTAGAGCGGGCGGCCGGCGGCGAGCGCGAGCCCCGCCTCGTCCAGGACGCGGAGCAGGCCCGCCGCCCGGTCCCGCGCCGCGCGGTAGCCCTCCTCGCCGGTGATGTGCGCGACCCGCCGGCGGCCGAGCGCGAGCAGGTGCTCGGCGGCGAGGCGCGCGCCGCCCACGTCGTCCGCGACGACGGACAGGTCGCGCGGATCGTCGGACTCCCCGTAGGCGTAGACGACCGGGACGGGGATGCCGGCGGTGAGCGACGTGCGCACGTCGTTGCGGTCGCCGAGGATGATCAGCCCGTCGACCTGCCTGGCCAGCAGCGTGCGGATGTAGTGCCGGCGGCGGATGGCGTCCCCGCGCGCGTCGCACAGCAGCACCGACAGCTGCCCGTCGCCGAGCGCGTTCTCCACGCCGAGCAGGACGGGGATCGCGAACCGTCCCGCGAGCTCGTCGGTGAGGAGCCCGACGGTCCGGGTGCTGCCGGACAGCAGGCCGCGGGCGAGCGCGTTGGGCTGGAAGGACAGCTCCTCCGCGACGGCGAGGACGCGGGCGCGCGTTTCCGGGGCGACGTCCGGACGGGCGTTGAGTGCCTTGGACGCCGTCGCCACCGACACCCCGGCGCGCCGGGCCACCTCGGTGAGCGTCACTGGTGCGGAGGGGTGTCTGGCCACCGAAAACCTTTCCGTGCTCTGAGCATTGTAAGGAGTTCGGTGGCGGAAAGAGGCCCTTGACAGCTTGGCATCGCCTTCTTACCTTCATCCCGAAAACCTTTTCGGACCGCCGGTCCCCTCTTCCGCCGGGGCCATTCGCGCGCGCCACCGGCCCCCAGCTCCCCGCGCTCTCTCATCCCCCTCTGCCGCTGCCGCCGAAGCAGCTAGTGTCGTTCACGGTGGTCGGCGTCTCACCACCACACAAAGCCACCTCACTACATAGACTACTGCCATACACATCA
>NZ_JABXFD010000502.1 GCF_013372625.1 Actinomadura sp. BRA 177 | reverse complement strand
CGTGTCGGCGCTCTGCTGTTGCTACCGTTGCCTGTCCGGCGGCGGCGTCAGAGGGGGATAAGGGACAGCCATCGGAGAGGAGGGCCCCGACGCCCCGCCCCGAGCCGGCCGGCGGGCCGTGCGGCGCGCCGGCCGGATCGGTGCGGGTCATCGGGTCTCTCCTCTCGGATGGCGAGGATCCTCGGGCGGGCCGGGGCGGGGCGCGGCGCGCAGGCGCCGCAGCCGCGCCAGCCCCCGCGAGACGTGCGACTTCACGGTCCCCTCCGGCAGGTCCAGGACCGCCGCGACCTCGGCGACGGGCAGATCCACCACGTGCCGCAGCACCACGGCGGCGCGCTGGGCCTCGGGCAGCTCGGCCAGCAGCGCCGCCAGCTCCCGGCCGGTCTCATGGCGCGCGGCCGCGTCCTCCACCCCCTCGCCCGGATCGGGCGGGTCCGGGGCGTCCTCGATCGGGCCCCCCGGCGCCGGGCGCCGCGCCGCCGACCGCAGGCTGTTGCGCCACACGTTCGCCACGATCATCAGCAGCCACGCCCGCGGCCGCAGCCCCGCGATCCGGTCCGGCCCGTACCCGGCCAGCGCCCGGTAGGCCCGCAGGAACGCCTCCGCCGACAGGTCCTCCGCCTCGGCCCACCGCCCGCACAGCCGCAGCGCGGTCGAGAACACCGCCCCCCCGGTACGCCTCGTACAGGGCCGCGAACCCGGCGTCCAGGTCCGCCGCCAGCGCCGCGGCGACCTCCGCGCCCGCCGCGTCCCGCCTGCCCTCGGTGCGGGGGAGAGCTTCGTCCGTAACCGTCACATCCGTTCAACACCGCCGCCGTCCGCCCGGTTGCACCCGCCGGACGGGTCAGCCGAGCCAGCCGGGACGGATCACGCCCGTCTCGTAGGCCAGCACCACCAGCTGCGCCCGGTCCCGCGCCCCCAGCTTGGCCAGGATACGGCTGACGTGCGTCTTCGCCGTCGCCGGCGACAGCACCAGCCGCCCGGCGATCTCCTCGTTCGACAGCCCCGCCGCGACCAGCTCCAGCACCTCCCGCTCCCGGTCGGTCAGCGCGTCCAGCTCCGCCGCGGGCGGCGGCGCGGTGATCCGGGACGCGAACTCGGCGATCAGCCGCCGCGTCACCGCCGGCGCCAGCAGCGCGTCCCCGCGCGCCACCACCCGCACCCCGTGGATCAGCTCCGGCGGCTCGGTGTCCTTCACCAGGAACCCGCTCGCCCCCGCCTTGATCGCCCCGTACACGTAGTCGTCCAGGTCGAACGTCGTCAGGATCACCACCCGGACCTCGGCCAGCCGCGGATCGGCGATGATCCGGCGGGTCGCCTCCAGCCCGTCCAGGACCGGCATGCGGATGTCCATCAGCACCACGTCGGGACGCAGCTCGCCCGCCCGCGCCACCGCCTGCTCCCCGTTCCCGGCCTCGGCGACGATCTCGATGTCGTCCTCACCCTCCAGGATCGACCGGAACCCCGCCCGCACCAGCGTCTGGTCGTCGGCCAGCATCACCCGGATCACGCGCTCTCCTCCATGTCCGCCATGTCCGCCACCTCGCCGCCGCCGTCCAGCGCCAGCCGCGCCCGCTCCCGGAACCCGCCCGCCGGGCCCCGGCCCGCGGTCAGCTCCCCGCCCGCC
>NZ_JABXFD010000104.1 GCF_013372625.1 Actinomadura sp. BRA 177 | reverse complement strand
GTCGAGGTAGAGCGCGCTGGTGAGCTGCTCCAGGTAGACGACGTCGGACAGGCCGGGCTCGGCGAAGCGCAGGATCGTGAACGGGCCGCCCGCCGCCGCGTGCCCGCCCGCACCGAACGGCACCATCTGCAGCGTCACGTGGGCCAGCTCCGACATCTCGATCAGGTGCTCGATCCGGGCCCGCATCACCTGGCGGCCGCCGAGCGGACGGCGCACCACCGGCCCGTCCAGCACGGCCCACCGCCGCGGCGCCCCGGGCGCGGACGAGCGTGCCGAGCAGCAGCACGCCGGCGACGGTCATCCCGGTGGCGTTGCCGATGCCGAGCGCCGCGACGACCCACTGCCGGTCGACCGACAGCACCAGCGCGACGTCGGCGCCCATCACCACCACCCAGCCCGCGACGATCGCCGCCGCGCCCATCTTGCCCCGGTGGCAGGCGAACAGGACGCGTTGGAGATGCGCGACGAGCCCGTACCCGAGCAGGCCAGGCGCGAACGCGAGCACCGCGCGCGACAGGACCTCCTGCTGGCCGGGGTGGCCGGGGTTGAACACGGCCGCGATCGGGACGGCGACGGCGGCGAGCACGGCGGCGCCCGCGCACGACACCAGGATCACCGCGCGGGTCGTGGACGCGGTGACCGCGTTGAACCGGTCCTGCTCCCCGGCGCTGATCCGCGCCGACAGCAGCGGGAACGCGCTCGTCGCGATCGGCACCGCGAGGATCGCCCACGGCAGCAGGTAGATCGCCCAGGCGTACTGGTAGTTGGCGAGCGCGCCGCCCGTCCCCTCGTAGCTGAGCCGGACGACCAGCAGTGCCGACAGCTGCTGCGCCGCGACGGTGGCGAGGCCGGCGACCGCGAGCCGCCGCACCCGGCGCGCCACCCCGTCCGGGAAGCGCAGCGTGGGCCGCAGCCGCAGCTTCAGCCGCCACGCCGCGATTCCGGCGGTCGCCGCCATCGCGACGCCGCCGAGCGCCGTCCCGACCGACAGCGTCAGCTCGGCGTCCAGCGGCAGGCCGGCCAGGTCGTTCTCGTAGCCGCGGCCGAGCGGCGCGTAGGCGACGTAGGCGGCGATCACCACCAGGCTCGACATGAGCGGCGCCAGCGCGGGCGCGACGAACCGGCGGTGCGATTGCAGCAGCCCGTACAGGACGACCGCCATCCCGTACATGACCATCTGCGCCGACATGATCGCGAGCATGCTGGAGCCGACGTCCACGATGTCGCCGCGCGAGCAGCCCTTGAGGTCGCCGCCGACCAGCAGCTCCATGATCGGGCGGGCGCCGAGCGCCATCAGCGCCGCGAGCGGCACCATCAGCACGACGATCCAGGTGAGCAGCGCCGACCCGATCCGGCGGACCTGCTCGCGGTCGCCGCGCTCGGCGGGCCCGGCCAGCACCGGCACGACCATGCTGGCGAGCGCGCCGCCCGCGACGATCTCGTAGACGATGCTGGGGAACTGCGTCGAGGTGAAGTACGCCTGGCTCAGGCAGGACGTGGTGACCGTCTGCGAGAAGGCGTAGGTGCGCCCGAACCCGGCCAGCCGCGACAGCACGGTGATGACCGCGATGACGACGGCGGCGCCGGCGAGGCCGCCGGTCAGCCGGCGCACGGCGGCGGAGCGCCGGGCGC
>NZ_JABXFD010000274.1 GCF_013372625.1 Actinomadura sp. BRA 177 | reverse complement strand
GCTCGGCCGCCGCCGCGACGACGGCCGAGCTGTTTGTCCGGGACGGGTACCGGGCCGCGTCGCGGTCCGAGGTCACGGTCGGCCGGGCGACACCGGCCGACCGTGACCGCGGCGTTCGGCTCCAAGCCCGCGCTGCTCAAGCAGGTCCTCGACCAGGCCCTCGCCGGGGACGACGAGCCGGTGCCGGTCGCCGACCGCCCGTGGTTCCGCCCGGTCTGGGACGCCGCGACGCCCGCCGGGGCGCTCGACGCCTACGCGGACGTCTGCACGCTGATCGGGGGCCGCGCGGCGCGGATCTTCGAGACCGTGCGGCGGGCGGCCGACGCCGCGCCGGAGACGGCCGAGCTGTGGCGGACCCTCCGCGCCAACCGGCGGGCGGGCGCCCGGATGGTCGTCGACCACCTGGTGGTGCTCGGGCCGCTGCGCCCCGGCCTCGGCGCGGGGCGGGCCGTCGACGTCCTGTGGACGTTCAACGACCCCGCCCATTACGACGCGCTCGTCCACGAGGCCGGATGGCCCGAGCCCGAGTTCCGCGACTGGCTGGCCGGCACCATGCGAGCGGCCCTGCTTCCAGGGTCAGCCTGACGGGGACTTCTCGTCGATGGCCGGGCGGTCGTCGGCGGAGTCCAGCGTCCGGCGTTCGGGGACGACGGCGAGGTCGGCCCGGAACCGGCGGTTGAGCGCGGCGCGCAGCCGCCCGGACGCGGTGCGGCCGCGCGGGCTGCCGACGTCGTCGATCGGCGGCGGAACGTCCAGATCGACGGCCGGAGAAGGGCGCGGGTCGGTGATCGCGGCGATCGCCTCGTCCGGCAGGTGCCGTTCGACCTCGCTGTACCCGCCGTCCGGGGACTGCCGGATGATGCCGGTCTCCAGCCCGTGCGTCGCCAGGCCGAGGTCGCGGCGCTGCAGGCCGACGCAGATCCGGTAGGCGACGATGTAGGCGAGCACCGGCCCGAGGACGATCAGGGCGCGGAAGAACCAGGTCGTCCAGAACAGCGGGATGTGGAACCGCTCGGCGAGGACGTCGTTGCCGCCCGCCAGCCACAGCGCCCCGAAGAAGACGATGCCGGCGACGCCGATCCCGGTCCGCGCCGGGACGTCGCGGGGCCGGTCCAGCAGGTGGTGGATCCGGTCGTCGCCGGTCACCCAGCGTTCCAGGAACGGGTAGGCGGCGAGGCCGGTGAACAGCACCCCGGGGACGCCGAGCGCCGGGACGAGCACGTTGAGCGGGACGGTGTGGCCCCACGCGGTGATCTCCCAGGCCGGCATGGTGCGCAGCGCGCCCTCCAGCCAGCCCATGTACCAGTCGGGCTGCGAGCCGGAGCTGATCGCGCCCGGGTCGTACGGGCCGTACAGCCAGACCGGATTGATCTGGACGAACGCGGCCAGCAGCGTCGTCACGCCCAGCACCCACAGGAAGAACGCGGTGGTCTTGGCGATGAACACCGGGAAGAACGGGTAGCCGCGGACCGTCGTGTTCGTGCTGCCCTTGCCGGGGAACTGGGTGTGCGTCTGCCGCCAGGTCAGCACGATCGCGTGCAGCGGGATGAGCGCCGCCAGGAGGCCCGGGATCAGCAGCACGTGGATGATGTAGAGGCGCGGGATGATGTCGGTCCCCGGGTACTCCCCGCCGAACAGGAACATCACCGCGTACGAGCCGGCCAGCGGGATCCCCGCGGTGACGCCTTCCAGGATGCGCAGACCCGTGCCCGACAGCAGGTCGTCCGGCAGCGAGTACCCGAACAGCCCGTTGAACATGACGAGGACGAGCATGGCGACGCCGATCAGCCAGTTCAGCTCGCGCGGCTTGCGGAACGCGCCGGTGAAGAAGTTCCGCAGCATGTGGACGAGGATCGCCGCCATGAAGATCAGCGTCGACCAGTGGTGGATCTGCCGGACGAGCAGCCCGCCCCGCACGTCGAAGCTGATCCGGAGCGTGGAGGCGTACGCCTCGCTCATCTCCACGCCCTGCAGCTTGGTGTAGGAGCCGTCGTAGACGACCTCGTGCATGCTCGGCTTGAAGAACAGCGTCAGGTAGACGCCGGTCAGCAGGATGATCACGAACGAGTACATCGCGATCTCGCCGAGCAGGAACGTCCACTGGTCCGGGAACGCCTTGCGCATGGCCCTGCGGGCGAAACCGGTGGTGCCGAGCCGCTCGTCCAGCGCCCGCGCCGAGGCGTCGACCAGCCGGCCCCGAGACTGGGGCGTCGTCCCCGCCATTGCCACCATCCCTCCGTCGCGCTTCTGCGCATAAGACGGCGATGGACGGACGAATGTGACATCAGGCGATGTGCGCCCTGTCACATCCCGTGGCGGTTCAGCAGGCGGGCACGGCCAGGTGGCTGCGGCGCTGGTAGCGCGGGCGCCAGGTCACCCGGTAGAAGAGCCGGATCGGCGGCGGCAGCAGCCGCAGCACCGCGCGGCGGGTGGCGTCCTGGGCGTCGTCCAGCAGCCAGGGCAGGAACGTCCCGAACCCGCGCAGGCCCAGCGCGCGGCGGAGTTCGACGTCGAAGGTGCCCCACTCGTAGGGCGTCAGGGTCTCGTGGATCAGCGGCAGGACGTTGGACTCCTTGAAGTCCAGGAGGGCGTCCAGGGAGGCGTGCAGATCCCGCGCGTACCGGGCGAACGTGCGGCGGTCACCGTGCTCCAAGGCCGCGTCCACACCGTCGATCAGCGGCACCACCCGCAGCGTCCGCACCGCCAGCGAGTCGAGGACGACGCCGACGCGTCCGAGCTCGTGGCTCGGTGCCTGCTCGTCGGCGTCCTTGGCGTACATGACCGTGCAGAGGGCGCACTTCTCCGCGTTGTCCTGGATCCGCCAGTAGGAGGTGAAGAGGGACCAGCTGTTCGCGACCGCCGTCCCGGCGGGCCCGGCGGCGGCCTCCAGCCGGGCCGCGTCGCGGCGGAACGCCTCGTACGCGGCGTACAGCATCGACAGGTCGTACCTTCTGGCCACGCTTTCCATGCCGCCTCCTCGACCTCCGCGCCGACGCCGCCACAGAGGTAGACGCTCAGCCCACCTCTGAACGTGACGCGATCCGGAGCCTGACCCCTGTGACGTGCCCCACTACGGCCGATATATGCGGTGGGCGGGGGAGCCGCGACGCGGCGGGCCCGAGCTGCACGGCGGGGCGCGGCGGTACGTTGGCCGGACGTCAGCTAGGGAAGGGTCCGTGAATGGCTGTTGAGGCGGTGGGCGTCGATATCGCGTCCCTGGTGCTGCGGGTTTCGCTGGGCGGCACGCTGCTCGCGCACGGCTGGAACCACGCGTGGGGCGGCGGCCGGATCGCGGGGACGGCGGGCTGGTTCGAGTCGATGGGGCTGCGGCCCGGCCGGCTGCACGCGCTGATGGCGACCGGCACCGAGCTGGGCGCCGGCGTCCTGCTGCTGCTCGGCCTGGTCACCCCGCTGGCCGCCGCCGGGGCGGTCGGCACGATGGCGGTCGCGTTCGTGACCGCCCACCTGCGCAACGGCTTCTTCATCTTCCGGCCCGGCCAGGGCTACGAGTACGTCCTGATGATCATCATGGTGGCGTGCGGGCTCGGCGCGCTGGGCGGCGGGACGGTGTCGCTCGACAACGCGCTCGGGCTCTCGGACGAGCTGTCCGGCTGGGCGGGCCTCGCGATCACCGCGCTGGCCGGCGGCCTCGGGGCGGCGCTCCTGCTGGCGGTGTTCTGGCGGCCGGCGAAGCAGCCCGCGGAGAACTGAGCGGGGCCGGCCTCCGCACACGAGGAGGCCGGCCCCGGTTTCAGCGGGGGGCGGTCATCTCCAGGTGTCGTTCGCCGTGTGCGCGGACGTCCCGGTGGTGTAGCTGCGGTTCGCGCCGTTCTCCCAGGTCACGGCGCCCGCGTCGGTCTTCTTGATGTACTTGTACTCGATCCTGGTGTTGGCGGGCAGCGTCAGCGTGCTGCTCCACGTCGGGTAGCTGCCGGGGGAGAGCTTGATGGCCTTGGACGTGTCCCACGAGCCGAGCGCGGGGATGTCGCCGACGATGTAGACGCTCGTCCCCCAGGTCGTGGTGGCGTGGACGTTGAACACGTCGGAGACGGTCGTGGGGTTCGAGGTGGGCGTCGCCGTCGGTGTGGCGCCCGTCCTGGCGTTCACGTGGATCGCGACCGCGCCGTGCGCGGGGACGGTCACGGTCGCGGTGCCGCCGGACACCGAGACCGCCGTGCCCGCGCAGCCGTTCGCGCCGAGTCCGCCGGTGATGACGTCGCAGTACACACCGTCCGCGAGCCTGGTCCGGTAGGAGGCGGTGGACGGGTTGGACGAGTCGTTGAGCCCGATCCAGCCCTTCGAGCCGCGGCTGAACCCGATGACGTCACCCGCCGTGGCGGTGAAGTTCGACACCGTCGTGGCGGACGCGGTCGCGTTGCGCCAGCCGACCATGCCCTTCATCCCGGTCGACTGCGTGACGCACTGCCAGCCGCTGGAGCAGTTCGTGTTCGTGACGAAGCCGCCGGAGTTCGCCGGCGGCGACTGCCCGGCGGACGACCAGGTGAACCCGTCGAACACCGACGGCTTCCCGTACGGGTAGGCCAGCATGAAGTAGTTGGCCAGCACGTAGTCGGTGCCGTTCTTGTAGCTGAGCGTCGACCCGTCCCGCTCGGTGTCGTGGTTGGTGATCATCGCGTACGTCTGCGCGCTGCTCGCGTCCAGCGACCACGACGGGATGCCCGACAGGTTCGACAGCGTCCCGTTCTGGAACTGCGTCTTCAGGCCCTGCGCGTAGGCGAAGCCCAGCACGTCGCCGTTGCCGGTGAACGCGGCCGGCTTCAGCTCGGAGTTGCTCGCGCCCGGGAAGACCTCCTGCGCGATGTAGGGCGCCTTGCCCTCGGCCGTCGTGTTGTTGAGCATGCCCTTGATGGCGGCGAAGTCGCTCTGCGCGATGTGCTTGGCGGCGTCGACCCGGAAGCCGTCCACGCCGAGCCCGATCAGGTCGTTGAGGTAGCCGGCGATCTTGCCGCGGACGTAGCCCGACTGGGTCTTGAGGTCCGACAGCGACACCAGCTCGCAGTTCTGCACCTCGGACGTGTTGTTCCAGTCGTCGATGCCCGCGTCGTCGTCGTTGCAGTACCCGTCGTTGGCGTGGTGGAAGTCGCCGTACCCGTACGGGACGGCCGGGTAGGAGAACCCGGTCGGATCGAACGTCGAGCCGCCGTAGGTGGTGTTGACCGTGTTGTTGTGGCCCGCCATGTGGTTGATGACCGCGTCCACGTAGACGCGGACGCCCGCGTTGTGGCACGCCGTGACCATGGCGGCGAACTGGGACCGGGTACCGAGCCGGCTGGTCGGGCCGTAGGAGACGGGCTGGTACACCTCCCACCACGGATGCACGCCGTCGTTGGTGCTGGCGAGGCTGACCGACTCGGCGGGCGGTGCGACCTGGACGGCCCCGTACCCGGCGGGCCCGAGCTGGTCGGTGCAGGCGGCCGCGACCGACGGCCAGTTCCATTCCCAGAGGTTGGCGGTGACGTCGCCGGCGTTGAGGGAGACGGCGGCGCTGGCGGGGGAGTCGGGGAGCAGGGCGGCGACGGGCGCCAGCCCGCCGAGGACGAGCGCGCCGGCGGCGAGCAGGGACCGGCGGCGGGGCAGCCGTGCGCGCGGGGTTCCCGCGCGGGGGGTTCTTGCACGTTGCATTGCAGCGAACTCCTGACAAGAGGCGCCTGGCAGGCGTCTGGAGGGGGTGGGGGACGGCCGTCCGCGAGCACCGTGAGAATGCTCTCTTCTTGCAGTCCCGTCAAGAGCTTGCGCAAGATTTCAATGAACTTGCAGAATCCTGGCAGCCGCTAGGTGGTGGCCTTCGTGCCCCGCTCGGCGACGCGTTCCCGCTGGGGGACGACGGTGTACTTGGGATCCTCGGCCGACTGGATCCCGGCGAAGAAGATGCCGAAACGCGTGCAGGCCGAGCCCGCCAGGAGCGCCGCCCCGCTGAGCGCCGCCGCCCCGCGGCCGCGCCCGGCGAGCAGCACGCTCCCGGCGGTGCCCGCGGCCGCCAGGATCTCGCCCGCGCGCATGAACCGTCCGGCCTTGCCCTTCTTGTACGGCTCGGCGGCCAGCCCGGCTCGGCGCTCCAGCAGCTTGGCCGCCGCCAGCTCCAGCGCGGCGCCGGACACGGCGGCCGTGCGCATCGGCCCCGTCTCGCGGACGGGCGCGGCCATCAGCGCCATCCCGGCCGCGGCGGTCGTGGCCGAACCCGCGAACACGAACGGCAGCTCGCGCTTCCCCTCATGCCAGGCGGGCACGGCGGTGTCGGCGATCAGCACGGCGGTGTACACGGTCACGGCCGGACCGAGTGCGGCGGCCGCGGCGGTGGCGGCCCTGCCGAGGTGCGGGAAGCGTCCCGCCACGTCCAGGACGGCGGCGCCGCCCGCGGCGGGCCCGTAGGCGGCCAGGATCCAGGACCCCATGCTCATCGGCGAGGTCGGCTTCATCACCCGCAGCATGTTGTAGAACCGCGCGGGCCGCCCGAGGTCGTGGATCAGCGCGGCCGTGGACCCGGCGATCGCGGCCAGCGAGGAGATCTTCAGCGCCCGCGCGGCGGCGGGCCGCCCGGTGAGCTGCGCGCCCGCGGCCAGCATCGAGCCGGCCCCGGCCAGGCCGCCGAGGAAGAGGTACGCGCCGACGTCGGCCGCCTTCCAGACCGGCGGGTTCAGGATGGGCAGGCCGTAGTAGGAGGTGAACTCGGCGTCCGGCACCATCGCCTTCTCGCCGCGCCCGCCGCGCCGCCTGCCCTTGCCTTTCGGCCGCAGGCCCTTGCCGACCAGCGCCTCCCGGTCGGGACGGTCGCCGTACACGCCCTCCTTGCTGACACCCGAGCTCATCGCGCTCCTCCCGTGCGGCCGTGGACGGCGAAGACGGCCGTGACCCCGCCGAGCAGCGCGGCGGCCGCCACGCCCGCGTGCTTCCACATGGCCGGCAGGTCGCGCGTGGTGACGACGGGATCCGGTGGCAGCCCGTAGACCTCCGGTTCGTCCAGCAGCAGGAAGAACGCGCCGTCGCCGCCGACGCCGTCGTCCGGATCGTGGCCGTAGAGGCGGGCGTCCTCGACGCCGATGTCGTGGAGCTGCTCGACGCGCATCGCGGCCCGCTCGCGCAGCTCGTCCAGCGGCCCGTACTGGATCGAGTCGGTCGGGCACGCCTTCGCACAGGCCGGCTCCTGGCCGACGCCGAGCCGGTCGTAGCACATCGTGCACTTCCAGGCCCGGCCGTCGCCCTTGCGCTGGTCGATGACGCCGTACGGGCAGGCGGGGATGCAGTAGCCGCAGCCGTTGCAGATGTCCTCCTGGACGACGACCGTGCCGAACTCGGTGCGGAACAGCGAACCGGTCGGGCAGACGTCCAGGCACGCGGCGTGCGTGCAGTGCTTGCAGACGTCGGACGCCATCAGCCAGCGCAGATCCGTGCCGCCCCCGTCGGAGGCCGCGCCGGGCGAGTCGCTGTGGTCGACGCCGGGCTCGGCGTGCCCCATCGGCTTGTTCTGCTCGATGAACGCGACGTGCCGCCAGGTGTCGGCGCCGAGGCCCTGCGTGTTGTCGTAGGACATGCCGGTGAACACCAGGCCGTCCTCGGGGATGGCGTTCCACTCCTTGCACGCCACCTCGCACGCCTTGCAGCCGATGCACACCGACGTGTCGGTGAAGAACCCCATCCTGGGCGGATGGTCGGTATAGCCGGCGTTGGCGGTGACGTCCGGTTCGGCTCCGGCGAGCAGGTTACGTCCGACCAAGCTGCTCATCCCAGGACCTCCAATGCGCGGCGCCGACGCTCCTCCGACTTCCCGGCAGCGCGCTTTCTACACGTGCGGATCCCGCGGGCGCGCCCGTCCGTTGACGGGGATTTCGGCGGCTGGATAACTTCGGGGAATGACGGTTGATCGCGCCGGTTACGCGGGCCCCCTGGACCAGACGCTCGGCCTGGTCGTGACCGAGGCGTCCGACCGGGAGGTCGTGGCCGAGATCGAGGTCACCGACAAGCTCATGCAGGCGTACGGCATCGTGCACGGCGGCGTGTACTGCGCGATCACCGAGACGGTGTGCAGCATGGGCGCCGCCCTCACCGTCGGCATCGACAACCAGGTCGGCGGGATCAGCAACCACACGCGGTTCATCCGCGCCGTGCGCGGCGGACGCCTCGTGGCCCGTGCCCGCCCGGTCGACCGCGTGGACGACCACGTCACCTGGCAGTCGACCATCACCGACGACAAGGACCGCGTCGTCGCCGAAGGCACGGTCAACCTTTTGAAACTCACCCCGCCCGGCTAATCGCCGCTCATCACCTTCCACTGGCGGTCGGCGACGGGGCGCCAGGTGTCGTGGCGCTCATGGAACAGCGTGAACGCCTGCGAGCCGCTCCAGTCGTCCGGGAGCAGCTCCGCGGGCAGGCCCGGGTCGAGGAACGGGAACCGGCGCCACGCCTGGACGAGCCGCGTGTGCGCGGCGAACGTGCCCGGATCGTCGGCGGGACGCAGCGCGCGGACGGCGTCGAGGAAGTCCTCGTAGGAGAGTTCGATCTCGTCCAGGTCCCATGCCTGCCGGGCCACGCGGCGCGCCTCCGCCAGGTCGCCGAGCCGCCCCACGAACAGGGTCGAGGTGTCCGCGACGCCGATCTCGGCCAGCACGTCCCGCACCTCGGGCTCGCGTTCGGGGTGCGGGCTCACCCACACGCCGGGGGAGAGGTTGCCGAGCCCGTTCCAGACGAGCCGGGTGCGCAGCAGGTGGCGGAGCCGGCGGCTGGTCTCCGGGACGGTCGCGAGGACCAGCAGCCACCGCCCGTCCCACTCGCCGACCGGGCCGCCGAAGCCGTAGATGCGCTCGGTGCCGTCGGTGAGGAGCCGCTCGCCGGACGGGGTGAGCCGCCAGGCGGTGCGCCGGCCGCGCCGCTCCCCGGCGAGCCAGCCCTCGGCGGCGCTGCGCGCGAGCGCCTGCCGGACGGCCTTCTCCTCCACGCCGAGCAGCCCGAGCGCGCGCAGGAACGTCGCCGTCCAGACCGGTTCGCCGCCGGGCAGGACGAACTCGCCCAGCACGGTCAGCAGCAGCGACCGGGCGCTCGCCGCGCCCAGCTCGCGCCGGCGGCGGAACTGGGGCCCGGGGTGTGCCGCGTCCTCGCCGGATCGGGCCATCTGCTTCTCCTTCTGAGCCCTTCTGGGGCGCGGCCGTCCATGGAACGCTGTCCAGTATCGCGCGAGTCCCCCCGTGACCGACCATCATTCCACAGATCTATTGACTAGCGTTTCGTCCATGTAGAGCATGAGTGCCACGGTTCCCGGCGACTGGAGACCCCGATGACCGCTGAAACGGCGACCGCACCGGCTTTGCCCGACACGTTCAACGCTGCCGAGTACCTGCTCCAGGCGGCCTTCCAGCCCGATACCGCCGACCGGACCGCCCTCACCGGACCGGGCGGCGACCTCAGTTACGCCGGGCTCGCGGAGCTCGCCGGGCACATCGCCGCGGGGCTGGAGGGCCGGGGCGCGCGAGCCGAGGAGCGGGTGGTCCTGTTCATGGCCGACGGGCCGTCGATGGCCGCCGCGATCCTGGGCGCGATGCGGCTCGGCGCCGTCCCGGTGCCGGTGTCGACGATGCTGACGGGCGCCGAGCTGGCCGCGCTGCTCAACGACGCGCGGGCCAGGGTGCTGCTGGTCAGCGACCGGTTCGCGGTGGCGGCGGAGTCCGCGCTCGCGCACGCGCCGGGCGTCCGGCACGTGGCGGTGGAGGGGGACGCGGTCCTGCAGGCGCCGCCCGGCGTCCAGGTGAGCCCGTTCGACGACTTGGTCCAGGAGGGACGCGAGCGGGGCGGGGAACTGGCCGAGCCCTACATGACCGCGGACGACTCCAGCGCGCTGTGGCTCTACACGTCCGGGACGACCGGCAAGCCGAAGGGCGCGATGCACCGGCACGCCAACATCCGGCACGTCGTGGAGACCTACGGCCGCCAGGTGCTCGGCATCACGCCCGAGGACCGCTGCTACTCCGTCGCCAAGCTCTTCTTCGCCTACGGGATCGGCAACTCGCTGTTCTTCCCGCTCGCCGTCGGCGCCACCACGATCCTGGACCCGGAACCGCCGTCGCCCGCGTCCGTGGCGGAACGGCTGGCCGAGTACCGGCCGACGCTGTTCTTCGCCGTCCCGACCTTCTATGCCGCGATCCTGAACGCCGACGTGCCGGCGGAGGCGTTCGCGTCCGTGCGGCTGGCGGTGTCGGCGGGGGAGCCGCTGCCCGCCGAGCTGTGCCGCCGCTTCACCGCCAAGTACGGCGTGGAGATCATCGACGGGATCGGCTCGACGGAGTGCCTGCACATCTTCCTGTCGAACCGTCCGGGCGAGGTCCGCCCGGGAACGACCGGCACCGCCGTCCCCGGCTACGAGCTGCGGGTCGTGGACGGCGACGGAGCCGACGTCCAGCCGGGCACGCCGGGCTCACTGCTGGTGAAGGGCGAGTCGATCGCGACCGGCTACTGGTGCCGCACGGACACCACCCGGAAGGTGTTCCAGGGGGAGTGGCTGCGCACCGGCGACACCTATGTGGTGGACGAGGACGGCTACTACACCTGCCTCGGCCGGACGGGCGACATGCTCAAGGCCGGCGGGATCTGGGTGTCGCCGTCCGAGGTGGAGGCGCGGCTGCTGGAGCACCCGGCGGTGTCGATGGTCGCGGTCGTCGGGCTGCCGGACGCCGACGGACTGGACAAGCCGATCGCCGCCGTCGTCCTCAAGGAGGGCACCACCGCCGAGCCCGCGGAGCTGATCGACTTCTGCCGGGCGGGACTCGCGTCGTTCAAGCGACCCCGCGAGGTCCTGATCGTGGACAAGCTCCCGACGACCCCCACCGGAAAGCTCCGCCGCTTCGCCGTCCGCGAACTGGCCGCGACCTTGCTGAACACGCGCTGACCCGGCGCCGGGCCGCCTCCTCGCGGGAACGGCCCATGGGCTGAAATGCTACAAACTCTTGACGTATTGAGCGATTTTTGTGGAGCATAGTGGGGACGACACCGGCGGAAGGACATCCCATGACCACCCCGCACGTGGAGTTCCGCGTGGAGCCGTCCGGCTACCGGCACTGGAGCATGGACGTCGACGGGCCCGTCGCCACCCTCACGATGGCGGTGGACGAGCGGGGCGGCCTGGTCCCCGGCTACGAGCTGAAGCTCAACTCCTACGACCTCGGCGTGGACATCGAGCTGTACGACGCCGTCCAGCGGCTCCGGTTCGAGCATCCCGGCGTCCGCACGGTGGTGGTCACCAGCGGCAAGGAGAAGATCTTCTGCGCGGGCGCCAACATCAGGATGCTGGCCGCGTCCCCGCACTCCTGGAAGGTGAACTTCTGCAAGTTCACCAACGAGACCCGCAACGGCATCGAGGACGCGACGGCGAACTCGGGCCAGACCTACCTGGCGGCGGTCAACGGCACCGCGTCCGGCGGCGGCTACGAGCTGGCACTCGCCTGCGAGCACATCATGCTGGTGGACGACCGGTCGTCGGCGGTGTCGCTGCCGGAACTGCCGCTCCTCGGCGTCCTGCCGGGCACCGGCGGCCTCACCCGCGTCTCGGACAAGCGGCGCGTCCGCCGCGACCGCGCCGACTACTTCTCCACCAAGGCCGAGGGGCTCGGCGGCAAGAAGGCCGTGGCGTGGCGGCTGGTGGACGAGGCGGTGCCCCGCACGGCCTGGGACGCGACGGTCGCGGAACGTGCCACGGAGCTGGCGGCCCGCTCGTCCCGCCCGGCCGACGCCGAGGGCATCGCCCTGACCCCGCTCGCCAAGGAGCGGACCGATACGTCCATCACCTACCGGCACGTGTCGGCGAAGCTCGACCGTGACGCGGGCGCCGTCGAGATCACGATCGCCGGCCCCGACACGGCCCCGGAGGACTTCCACCGCGAGGACTTCTGGACGCTCGCCATGACCCGCGAGCTGGACGACCTCATCCTCGACCTGCGCACCAACGAGCTGGAACTCGGCACCTGGGTGTTCCGCACGACCGGCAGGGCCGAGCACGTTCTCGCCCACGACCGGCTGCTGCTCGACAACGCCGGCGACTGGCTCGCCAACGAGATCGTCCACTACCTCAAGCGGACCCTGAAGCGCCTGGACGTCACCAGCCGCAGCCTCATCGCCCTGATCGAACCGGGCTCCTGCTTCGCGGGCTCGCTCCTGGAGGTCGCGCTCGCCGCCGACCGCACCTACCAACTCGAAGGCGTCTTCGAGGACGTCGACCCGGACGCCGACCCCGCCACGATCACCGTGGACGCGATGAACCTCGGCCCGCTCCCGATGAGCAACGGCCTCACCCGCCTGGAGACCCGCTTCCTCGGCGATTCCGAGGCCCTGTCCGCCGTCCGCGACGCGTCCGGCAAGCCCCTCGACGCGGGCGACGCCGAGCGCCTCGGCCTGGTCACCTTCGCCCCCGACGACATCGACTGGGACGAGGAGGTCCGCATCGCGATCGAGGAGCGGGCGAGCTTCAGCCCCGACGCGCTGACCGGGCTGGAGGCCAACTACCGCTTCCCCGGCCCGGAGACCCTGGAGACCAAGATCTTCGGACGCCTCACCGCCTGGCAGAACTGGATCTTCACCCGCCCGAACGCGTCCGGCCCGGACGGCGCCCTGCGCCGCTACGGCACCGGGCGGCGCGCCGACTTCGACCGAAAGCGAGTGTGAGATGGCGACCGGCGCCGACTACACCGAGAAGATCCCGAACAACGTCGACCTGCACGAGGACCGGCGCCTCCAGCGCGCCCTGGAGTCGTGGCAGCCGAACTTCCTGAACTGGTGGGAGTCGATGGGCCCGACCCTGCCCACGCAGGACGTCTACCTGCGCACGGCCGTCAACGTCGGCCGCGAAGGCTGGGCGCATTTCGGGCACGTCCCCATGAAGGACTACCGCTGGGGCATCTTCCTAGCCGAACGCGACGGCGACCGGCGCATCGGCTTCGGCGCGCACAAGGGCGAACCCGCCTGGCAGAAGGTCCCCGGCGAATACCGTGCCGACCTCCAGCGGTTGATCGTGATCCAGGGCGACACCGAGCCGGCGTCCGTCGAGCAGCAGCGCAACCTCGGTGCCACCGCCCCCAGCCTCTACGACCTGCGCAACCTCTTCCAGGTGAACGTCGAGGAGGGCCGCCACCTGTGGGCGATGGTCTACCTCCTGCACGCCCACTTCGGACGCGAGGGACGTGAGGAGGCCGAGGAACTCCTGCACCGCAACTCCGGCAGCGAGGAGTCGCCCCGCATCCTCGGCGCGTTCAACGAGGAGACGCCCGACTGGCTGTCCTTCTTCATGTTCACCTACTTCACCGACCGGGACGGCAAGTACCAGCTCGGCACGCTGAAGGAGTCCGGCTTCGACCCGCTCTCCCGCACCTGCGAGTTCATGCTCAAGGAAGAGGCCCACCACATGATGGTCGGCACCACGGGCATCGACCGCGTCGTGGAGCGGACCGTCCAGCTGATGAAGGAGCACGACACCGACGACGTCACCCCGCACGGCGCGATCTCGCTGAACGTCATCCAGAAGTACCTGAACTTCCACTATTCGGTCTCGCTCGACCTGTTCGGCTCGGAGACGTCCAGCAACGTCGCCAACTACTACACGGCCGGCCTCAAGGGACGCTGGATGGAGGGCCGCCGCAAGGACGACCACCGCCTCACCGACGACGCCTACATGGTGGACGCCCTGGTCGACGGCGCCATCTCCCAGACCGAGGTCGCCGCCCTGACCGGCCTGAACACCGACCTGCGCCGCGAGTACATCTCCGACTGCCAGAGCGGCGTCAACCGGTGGAACCGCATCCTGTCCGAGGCGGGCCTCCCGCAACGCCTCTACCTGCCGAGCGTCGCCTTCAACCGCAAGGTCGGCGCGTTCGCCGGCATCGAGGCCACCCCGCAAGGCGAGATCCTCACCACCGACGAGTGGGAGAAGCGCCAGGGCGCCTGGCTCCCGACCGAGGTCGACAAGACGCACGTCCGGTCCCTGATGAAGCCGGTACACGAGCGAGGCAAGATCGCCGCCTGGATCGCCCCACCCCGCAACGGCATCAACGGCCAACCCTTCGACTACGAGTACGTCCGCCTCTAGGACACGCGCAGCGGGTAGAGGCGGAGCCAGGCGGGGCCGTCGTCCGCCTGGACGCGGTCGAACGCCTGGCCGTTGATGAGGTCGTGCACGGCCGTTGAGACGATCAGGCCGAGGACGGCGGTGCCGGACGACAGTCGGCGCCGCAGGACGTCCGCGCCCAGCAGGCGGGCGGCGCGGGCGAGGGCCGCCCCGGTGACTCCGTCGGGCGCGGCGAGCACCGGGCCGGTGTCGACCGCCACCCGCACCTGGAAACGCTGCGCCTCGACCGCTTCGCCGCCGTACCGCGCGATCCGCTCGGCCAGCGCCGCCACCAGCGGGTCCGCCGGTGCGCTCGCCGGGATGCCGGGGGGGACGACGAGCAGCACGCCGTCGCCGCGGTCCTCGTGGTGGCACGCGGCCCAGGACACGCCGGCGACGTCGAACGACTCCTCCAGCGACCGGTACAGCGTCCGCCGGATGGCGGCGCGGTCCGCTTCGGTGCGATCCCGGGAACCGAACCCCACCACTTCGGCGAACAGGACCGTGCAGTCCTGGCGGTCGAGGAAGTCCGAGACGGGCGCCGGATCAGGGCTCGGCCCGCCGGCGACGGTGAGCCGCTCCAGCCGGTCCGGGTCGAGGACGTCGATCATGCCGCCCTCCGCGTGGACGAGGCCCGCGCCGCCCCAGTCGTTGAGCACGCTGGCCACCGCCGCCGGCGACGACGACGTCCAGCCCGCCAGTTCGCGTCCCGTCACCGGGAGCGCGCCGTGCCGCGCGCGCGACAGCGTGGTGAACAGCGCGGCCAGCCGCCGCTCGGTGTCGGCGATCTCGGTGCCCGAGGTGCGGGTGGCCTCCTCCACGGTGCGGTCGTGCGCCTGCTTCTCCAGCGCCGACATCACGCCCGGATGCCGCCGGACGATGAGCCGGAAGTCCGCCGCCGTGACGACGAGGGCCCGGACGGTGTCGAGCGCGACGACGGTGGCGGACCAGGTGTCGCCGTCGAACAGCGCCCGCTCGCCGACGAGGTCGCCCGGACCGCGCACCGCGACGATCCGCTCCTCACCCGTCCGGTCGACGCGGACCTTCGTCCACCCCGACAGGATGACGACGACGTAGTCGGCCGGGTACCCCTGCCGCAGGATCGGTGCGCCCGGCCCATAGGCGCGCGGACGGGCGGCGTCCCGGACGTGACGGCGCTCGCCGGAGTTGAGGGCGCACCAGAAGCTCTCCCTGTGCTCATCGGACGGTTCCGCAGATCGCGCGTCCTGTTCGCGGGTGCGGAGCGCCGCCGTCCGCGCGCGGGCGAACTCCACCTGCGGCGCGATGAGCAGCGCGAGGATCGAGAAGGTGAGCGTGGCGACCACCGCCGCGGCGGGCGTCCCGGTCGCCGCGGCGACCCACGCCGTGCACACCGCGCCCAGCACGCCGAACACCACGGCACCCCGCGCGAGGGCATGCCCCGGAATCGTGGCCTCCAGACCGGGGGAGCGCGGCGGGAAATGCGGGGAGAAGGCCGGTGAGGCGTCGGAGAAGGCCTCCAGCAGCCGCCGAGCTCGGCTCGCGTGCACGGGCTCCGCGCTCGGCCCGGACGCGGTCGGCGCATCGGAGAACGCTTCCAGCAGACGGCGCCAGGCGCGGTCAGGACTCGGCATCTCAGCCCCCATGTCATCCGGCCCCATCAGGCCTGTCACCCTCGTCGTCATAGTCGCCGTCGCCGGGGTCGGCCGGGAGCGCCAGGAGCGCGTACCGGCCGAGCTTCGCCAGGACGGCCGGGGCGCCCGCGCCCAAGATGAACGCCACCCACGGCGCGGGGATCATGTCACTCGCCGCCGCTGCGGACGTCACCATCGTGGCGAGCAGGCAGTGCAGCGCGCAGGCGAACAGGAAGTACCTGCCGCCTGGGCCCTTCGGGTAGCGCCATGGCGGCCCCTTGACCCGCTGGTTTGCCTCCAGGAAGGCCGCCGTGCGGTTCGCCACGGCACCGAGGAGCCCCCACAGCGCGAACTGCCACATGAACCGACCGTAAGCGCTGGAACGGATGGTTTCCGTGACGTGTCGTACAGATCGCCGGGGTCCATCGACACTCCGGCCGGGTCAGCGGGCGAGGTGGCGGGAGATGACGAGGCGCTGGATCTGGTTGGTGCCTTCGAAGATCTGCATGACCTTGGCCTCGCGCATGAAGCGCTCCACCGGGAAGTCGCGGGTGTAGCCGGCGCCGCCGAGGACCTGGACGGCGTCGGTGGTGGCCTTCATGGCGTTGTCGGTGGCGACCAGCTTGGCGATGGACGCCTCGCGGCCGTAGGGGCGGCCGGCGTCCTTCAGGCGGGCGGCGGCGAGGTAGGTGGCGCGGGCCGACTCGATGGCGGCGGCCATGTCGGCGAGGACGAACGCGAGGCACTGGTGGTCGATGATCGCCTTGCCGAACGCCTCGCGGTGCTTGGCGTAGGCGACGGCGTGGTCGAGGGCGCCCTGGGCTAGACCGGTGGCGACGGCGGCGATGCCGAGGCGGCCCGCGTCGAGGCCGGCGAGGGCGATGGACAGGCCCTGGCCCTCGGCGCCCATCAGGTTGCCGGCGGGGATCCGGGCGTCCTCCAGGCGGACCGTCGCCGTGGTGGAGCCCATCAGGCCCATCTTGTCCTCGGGCTCGTCGAACTCCAGGCCCGGCGTGCCGGCGGGGACGTGGAAGCAGGAGATGCCGCGGGCGCCGTCGTCGGACGTGCGGGCCATGACGGTGTAGAAGTCGGCCTTGCCGCCGTGGGTCGTCCACGCCTTGGCGCCGTTCAGGACGTAGGAGTCGCCGTCGCGGCGGGCCCTGGCGCGCATCGCGGCGGGGTCGGAGCCGGCGTGCGCCTCGGAGAGGCAATACGCGCCGAGCTTCTCGCCCGAGAGCATGTCGGGGAGCCACTCCGCGCGCTGCTCGTCGGTGCCGTAGGCGAACAGGGGGAAGCAGGAGAGGGCGTGGACGCTGACGCCGACGCCGACGCTCGCCCAGGCCGCGCCGATCTCCTCCAGGACCTGGAGGTAGATCTCGTAGGGCTGGGCGCCGCCGCCGAACTCCTCCGGGTAGGGGAGCGTCAGCAGCCCGGCCCGGCCCAGCGTCGTGAACACCTCGCGCGGGAAGGTACCGGTGCGCTCGGCGTCGGCGACGCGGGGCAGCAGCTCCTTGGCCGCGATGTCGCGGGTCAGCGCGATCAGGTCCGCGGACTCGGGGGTCGGCAGGTGCCGGGTGGCGGGCATGGGCGGGCTCCTTTCGGCCGTCCCACAGTACCAAAACCAGTACTGAGGAACCCTTTGCGGTACTGTCGCGGCATGGACGAGCGTGTCACGCGGGCGGTACGGCGGCGGGAGGCGCTGATCGGGCGGCTCATGGACGTCTTCCTCGACCGCGGATTCGCCGAGCTGGGCGTCGCGGACCTGGCCGCCCTGCTGCGCTGCTCGAAGAGCACGCTGTACTCGGTGGCGGCCAGCCGCGAGCAGATCATCGTGGCGGTCGTGCGCGCGTTCTTCCGCCGGGCGACCGAGCGGGTGGAGGCCGCGCTCGACTCGGGTGCCGAGCCCCGGGAGCGCGTCGGCGCCTACCTGCGGGCGATCTCCGAGGAGCTGGCGCCCGCCTCGCCCGCGTTCTTCGCCGATCTGGACGCGTTCGCCCCCGCCCGCGAGATCTACAAGCAGAACACGCGCTTCGCGGTCCGGCGCGTGCAGGGGCTCGTCCGGGAGGCCGCCGAGGACGCGGACGCCGCGTTCGTCGGCGCCGTCGCGGGCCAGGTGATGGAATCGATCCACCGCGGCGAGATCAAGGCCCAGACCGGCATGGACGACTCCGCCGCCTACGCCGCGCTGGCGTCCCTGATCGTCGCCCGGATGGCGGCCGCCCGCTAGTTCTGCGCCGCCGCGAGCGCGTGCTCGACCAGCGCGACCAGCACGCCCCGCGCCACCTCGCGGCTCCGCACGTCGCACATCAGGACGGGCACGTCCGGGTCGACGTCCAGCGCGTCGCGGATCTCGTCCACGCTGTAGCGGCGGGCGCCGTCGAACTGGTTCGCGGCGACGACGAACGGGATTTCCCGCTGCTCGAAGAAGTCGATGGACGCGAAGCTGGAGGTGAGCCGCCGGGTGTCGACCAGCACGATCGCGCCGACCGCGCCGTAGGAGATCTGGTCCCACATGAACCAGAACCGCTCCTGGCCGGGCGTCCCGAACAGGTACAGCCGGACGCCGCCGGAGAACGTCAGCCGGCCGAAGTCCATCGCGACGGTCGTGGTCGTCTTGCTCTCCACGCCGCCGAGGTCGTCCACCCCGATGGAGGCGTCGGTGAGCGTCTCCTCGGTGCGCAGCGGGCGGATCTCGCTCACCGCCCCGACCAGCGTCGTCTTGCCCACGCCGAAGCCACCGGCCACGAGTATCTTCAGCGTGTGCGCGGGGACGTCGTCGTCCGGCGCGTACGGCGTCATGGACGGGTTAGAGGCGGCGAAGTTCATCGAGCACTCTCATCAGGATGCGGGGGTCGGGACGGTCGGACGGCTCCGCCGCCTGCTGGACCTCTTCGATCAGGCCGTACTGGTGCAGATCCTCCAGCAGGATCTGCACCACCCGGAACGGCAGGTCCGTCTCCGAGGCCAGGTCGGCCGGGGTCGACGGCTGCCGGCACAGCTCCAGCAGCCGCCGCTGCTCGCGGGACAGCCACACCCGGTCGCCCGGGGTGCGGCCCGTCGAGACCAGGATCGTCACCAGGTCCACGACGAGCCCGCGGGGGCGGGTGCGCCCGCGGGTCATCGCGTACGGCCGCACGACCGGGCCGGCGTCCCGCCCGATCCAGCGCTCTCTCGGAGTCTCCACGGTCGCTCAGCCCGAGGCACCCGGCTGCAGCGACGCGTCCTCGGCCCCGGCGCGCGGCGACGCCGACAGCGCCCGCCGCACCCGCTTGATCAGCATGGTGGTCTCGTAGGCGACGAGCCCGGCGTTGCCGCCGGCGTCGCTGAGCACCGCCAGGCAGCTCCCGTTGCCGGCCGGCATGACGAAGAACAGCTTGTCGTCCAGCTCCACCACGGTCTGCCGCACCTGCTTGGCCTGGAAGTGCTCGCGGGCGCCGTTGGCGAGGCTGTGGAACCCCGACGACAGCGCCGCGAGGAACTCGGCGTCCTTGCGGGTGACGTCCCCCGAGGCGCCCATGACCAGCCCGTCACGGGACAGCAGGATGGCCTGGCGAACCTCGCCGACCCGTTGCACCAGATCTTCGAGCAGCCAGTCGAGCTCGCCGGTGGCGTGGCCCTGCCGCGTCATGATTCCCCCCATTCATCGCGTGGATCGAGATCGCCCGGTTCGTCCTCGGCGATCCTGCCGCGCAGCCATCCCGACTGTAGCGAGGCCATCAGATCGCGGCTGAGCTCCGGACTCGGCTCCTCGAAGTCGTCGTCCGGCCGCGCGGCCGGCTCGGCCTTCCCGGGCACCGCACGTTTGCGCAGCTGAGGGGCGAGGTTGCGCTGCCGCACCCGGCGCGGAAGGCGGCCGGTGACCTCGCTGTCCTCCGCCCCGGCCGGTTCCGGATCCGCGTCCGGCGGCCGGGTCCGGCCATTGGCGTGTCCGGGCGGCTCGAACGCGACCGGCGGATCGAAGGAGACGGGCGTGCCGTAGGAGACCGGCGTGTCGTAGGCGCCCGGCTCCTCGAACGCCCCCCGCTCCTCGAACGACCCCGCCGCGTCGAACGAACCCGGCTCCGCGAACGAGCCCGGCGGGTTGAAGGACACCGGCGGCGGTGTGTCCGGCGGGCCGTGCCGCGGCGGGGTCGTTGGAGGGGCGGGGGGCGTTCTGTCCCCTATACACATCTGACGCTGCCGGCGAAGAGGACGGGTTAGATCTCAGGGGGAGCCGCACCGTTTCACACAAAACACAAGAATAAGCATCTGTGCACATACAAACCAGACACGACAACA
>NZ_JABXFD010000322.1 GCF_013372625.1 Actinomadura sp. BRA 177 | reverse complement strand
CCGAAGGAGCGGGAGCGGCTCATGGAGATGGCGGGGAAGCTGAAGCCGCTGATGATCCAGTCGCTGGTGACGTCGTTCCAGCGGGCCGTCGACAAGGCCATCCGCCAGTCGGTGCCCGACTGACGGGCCCGCCTGATCAGGAGTTCTTCCACTCCTGGCTCTCGTACTCGACGAGGCGCGGGTGGACGAGTGTGTTGACGTCGACGTCCCGGTGGCGGCGGTCCTTGGGGAACACCGTCGACGCCTGCAGCACCGCGCCGTCGAGGAAGCGCAGGTCGGGAACCTCGGGCGACAGCTTCAGCGCGGGTGCTTCCTTGCCGGGCGACGCCAGGACGTACCCCCAGTCACCGAAACTCGGCACGTCCACGTGGTACGGGGTCGTGGCGAACCCGGCGGCCGCGATGGACTTCTGGATGCTCCAGAACGACTTGGGCGCGAAGTACGGCGAACCCGACTGGACGACCATCCGGCCGCCCGGCGCCAGAACCCGCTTCACCATCCCGTAGAACTCGACCGAGTACAGCTTGGCCGTGGACACGTCGTCCGGGTCGGGCATGTCCACGATGACCGCGTCGAACTGCTGCTTCAGGCCGCGCAGCCACGAGAACGCGTCGGCGGCGACCGTCGTCACGCGCGGGTCCTCGAACGAGCGGTGGTTCAGCGACACGATCGGCTTGTACGTGCGCGCCAGATGCAGCATCTCCGGGTCGAGTTCGACCAGCGTCGCGCTCTGGACGTCCTTGTAGCGCAGCACCTCGCGCAGCGCCAGACCGTCCCCGCCGCCGAGGATCAGCACCCGGCCGTGCGGGCCCGACATCAGCGGATGGACGAGCGACTCGTGGTACCGGTACTCGTCCACCGACGAGAACTGCAGGTCGCCGTTCAGGAACAGCCGCAGGTCGGACGGGCCTAGCCCGGCCTGCCGGGTGATGACGATCTCCTGGTACTTCGTCCGCTCGGAGATCGCGATCGGGTCGCTGTAGAGCGCCTGCCGCGCCGACACCTCGAAGTCGTCCGCCAGCGCGTACGTCCCGCCGAGGACGCCGAGGACGGCCACCATGCCGAGCGCCAGCAGGACCCGCGCGACGCGCCCGACCTGGCGGCGGAACAGCCACAGCACGACCGCCATCCCGGCGACCGCGTTCACGACGCCGACGAGCAGCGCGCCCTTGATGTGCCCGAACGCGGGCAGCAGCAGGAACGGGAACGCGAGCCCGCCGACCAGCGCGCCCACGTAGTCGGCGGCGAACAGGTCGGCGACCGCGGACCCCGCGTCCTGCTTGCGGATCCGCTGCAGCAGCGTCATCAGCAGCGGGATCTCCGCGCCGATCAGCGCGCCGACCGCGAACGACACGACGACCAGCGCCGGGACGTACAGGTCGAGCCACGCGAACGCCGCGTAGAGCACGAGGACGGACACGCCGCCGATCAGCGCCAGCAGGCCCTCGACGACCGCGAACGCCACGATCGCGCGGCCCTGCAGCGGCTTCGCGGCGAGCGACCCGACGCCCATCGCGAACACCATCACCGACAGGACGATCGACGCCTGCGTGACCGAGTTGCCGACGAGGTAGCTGCCGAGCGCGACCAGCGCCAGCTCGTACACCAGCCCGCACGCCGCGCACGTGAACACGGCGGCGAGGACGAGCGTGCGGGCGAGCCGGGCGGGCACGCGCAGCCTCCCCGGACCGTCCGCCCGGGGCGGTTCCGGGGCGGGCGGCGCGGGGGCCTCGTCCAGGTCGCGGGACGTCAGGAGACCGCCCCGGCCACGATCGCGGCGACGCCGAGGTCGGCCGCGGCGACGACCCACCCGGCCGGGTGGATGGCGGTGCCGCCGCCGTCCGCGTCGACCAGGGTCGCGCCGAGCCTGCCCGGCGTGATCACGTCCAGCAGCAGGAACGCGATGATCATCAGCACGATGCCGCACGCGCCGAACACCGCGGTGTCGATCAGCCCGTCGGTGAGGTCGCTGTCGCTGGTGATGATCGCGGTGAAGACGATGCCGCCGATGCCGAACAGCTTGACCGCGAGCAGCAGCGCGGCGCCGCGGTTGCCGTCGGTCCAGATCTGCTTGCCGAGCCGGCCGGGCGTCGTCACCTCCACCACCAGGTAGCCGAGCGCCATCAGCGCGATGCCGACCGCCCCGTAGGCGAACGTCGCGCCGATCTCGTGCAGGATGTCGTCGTTCATCTGTCGCTCCTCATTTGCCCGACCCTGGTCCGCCGCCACGGAATGACGCGGCGCCGCTGCTCGTCCATCCATTGCTCCCGGGGCTCGACCAGCGCCCGCCGACGTGGGAGTAGTAGCGGTTGTAGCCGCGGCGGGGCTTGTCGACCGTGATGCGGCTGCCCGCGCCGTTCGGCATGACGCCGACGACGAGCTTCGGGTAGCGCAGGAAGATGCCGCCCGCGGCCCCCCTCGTCGCCGTGTCGTCCACCCGGTCGATCGGCCGGAACTTGCGGCTGATCTCCGAGGCGACCGTCGTCGGGGCCTTCGAGGACCGGTAGGTGTCCGACCCGGCCTTGGTGTACTTGTCGCCGATCCAGGACGCCTGCGAGTTCCCGCAGCCGCCGAGCGCGACGGTGGTCAGGGCGGCGGCGGCCACGGCGCCCGCCACCCGGTATCTGCTGCTCATGAAGGTCTCACCAACCGGCTCCGCGTCATCACGATCTCCCGGGTCTGGGGGTAGGCGTGCCAGGTCCGCCAGCCGAACCCGGGTTCTTGCGTCTCTTCCAGGGCCAGTGCGGTGACGGCGTGCGGGGAGCCGGGGAACGCCCCGGTCAGCGCGTCACCGCGGTCCGCGAGCCGCGCGCACACGGCCTCGACGGCGCGGGCGAACGCCGTCGCGTCGCTGTGCGCGGCGGTCGTCGCGGCGAACTCGTACGCCCAGCCGGGCACGCTCGTCGCGGCACGTCCCGGCAGCGGCTCCGCGCGGTCGGCCAGGCACGCCACCGTCTCGCTCAGCGGGCCGGCGATGACCTGGTGGGACGCGCCGAGCAGGCGCATCTGCACGGTCAGGCCCGCCCGCTCCACCGGGAGGACGGCGAGCGCGTCCAGCGGGGGCAGGCCCAGCACGAAGGAGAGCCCGTCCGCGCGCGCGTCAGCGTAGGGGGTGTCGAGGGTGGCGCGCACTCAGCTACCGCCACCCGGGTAGATCGTCATCGATCCGGTGGGGACGCGCTCGCCGAGGCCCGCCTCCCACTGGCCGCCGCCGTACTGCTCGAACGACAGGTACTTCCCGCGCGGGCCCTCGTAGTCGACGTACTCGACGCGGCCCTGGACGCCGACGCCGGTCGTCCCCTCGCTGGTGTAGTCGGCGGTGCCGTGCTCGTCGCGGCGGTACTCGACACCGTCCACGACGATGGTCTTCTCACCGGGCGTGAGGTCGCCGGCGTCGTGCTCGGTCCACCAGACGACCTCCAGGTCGGGGTCCTCCTCGACGGAGATCCACACCTTCTGGCCCTCGATGGTGTCGGCGTCGAGGAGGTGCTCGCTCCAGGTGAAGCCGCCCTCCTTCAGCCGCAGCGAGCCGCGCACGAAGTAGCGGGTGCCGAGGTACTCGACCATGTCGCCGGCCTTCAGCGTCCGCGGGTCGCCGGCCACCGAGTCCTCGGGGGCGAACGGGTCGTGCGGTGCCGCCGGGGCGGCGGCGGGGGCCGGGGCGTTCGAACGCCGTCGCAGCAGGACGAGGATGAGCACGATCAACGCGACCAGGATCAGCACAAGAAGGATCACAATCGCCGTTCCGCCCACGGACACCTCCATCGTTTCGTCGTCATTACGGGCAAAGACCAGCGGGATCCTACCGACTGTGCCGTCTCAAGCCCATACCGCGATGAGACGCATCAAATGATCCACCGGTTTCATGCGAGAACCCGCGATCCGATGCAAGGACGGAACCGGAGGCCCCCCGAACCGTCCGGATACGGCCCGATGCGGGCGCACACGGCCGATGCGGGCGGACGCGTCCGAGGCCGTCCGGCGGCGGGCGGATGAGGCAGTTCGGGTCAGAGGCGGCCGGATGTATCCGGCGGCGGGCGGATGGGGGGTAGCTGCGCCCCGGTGGGGCGGTTCAGGGTCAGAGGCGGGCGACGGCGGCGGCTACTCGGTCGTCCGTCGCGGTGAAGGCGATCCGGATGTGCCGGGCGCCGGCCGGGCCGTAGAACTCGCCGGGGCCGACGAGGATCCCGAGGGACGCCAGGTGGGCGACGGTGTCCCAGCACGGCTCGTCCCGCGTGGCCCACAGGTAGAGGGACGCCTCGGAGTGGTCGATGCGGAAGCCGTGGCCCTCGAACGCCCCGCGCAGGGCGGCGCGGCGGCGCGCGTACCGGGCGCGCTGCTCGTCCACGTGCGCGTCGTCGGCGAACGCCACCGTCATCGCGGCCTGCACCGGCGCCGGGACGATCATGCCGGCGTGCTTGCGCACCTCCAGCAGCCGCTTCACGAGCGCGAGGTCGCCGGTGATGAACCCGGCGCGGTAGCCCGCCATGTTGGAGCGCTTGGACAGGGAGTTGACGGCGAGCAGCCCCTCGTGGGAGCCGTCGCACACGTCCGGGTGCAGGATCGAGATCGGCGGCTTCTCCTCGTCCCAGCCGAACTCCAGGTAGCACTCGTCGCTGACGACGATCGCGCCCCGGCCGCGCGCCCACGCGACGACCTTGCGCAGGTGCTCGGCGGGCAGCACCTTGCCGGTCGGGTTGGACGGCGAGTTCACCCACACGATCTTCGGGGTGACCGGGCCGAGGGACAGCAGCCCGTCCGTCGCGACGGGCGTGGCCCCGGCCAGCCGGGTGCCGACGTCATAGGTCGGGTAGGCCAGTTCCGGGAAGACGACCCGGTCGCCGGGGCCGGCGCCGAGCAGCGTCGGCAGCCAGGCGACCAGTTCCTTGGTGCCGATGACGGGGAGCACCGCGTCCGGGTCGGCGCCGGACACGCCCGCGCGGCGCTTCAGCCAGCCGGCGACCGACTCGCGCAGCCGCGGCGTCCCGTAGGTCTGCGGGTAGCCGGGCGCGTCGGCCGCGCCGGCGAGGGCCGCCCGGATCGGCTCGGGCGTCGGGTCGACGGGCGTCCCGACGGACAGGTCGACGATGCCGTCCGCGTGCGCCAGCGCCCGCTCCTTGTAGGGCGCGAGCCGATCCCACGGAAAGTCCGGCAACGTGAACACTGGCCTTGCTCCTCCTCTGGAGACCCGGCGGGCCGCGGCCTTCCCGAACTCGGGAGACCACGGCCCGGAAATCGACACAGGGGGACCCGAGCGGCGCGCCCCGCGCGGGAACGCGCCAACGGTCCCCCCGGATCAGTCGTCGTGGCTCTGCGGAGGCAGCGCGGCGACGATCGGGTGGTCCTTGTCGATCTTCCCGACCTTGGACGCGCCGCCGGGCGAACCGAGGTCGTCGAAGAACTCGACGTTCACCTTGTAGAAGTCCTTCCACTGCTCGGGGACGTCGTCCTCGTAGTAGATGGCCTCAACCGGGCAGACCGGCTCGCACGCACCGCAGTCGACGCACTCGTCCGGGTGGATGTAAAGCTGACGCTTACCTTCGTAGATGCAGTCGACCGGGCACTCCTCGATGCATGCCTTGTCGAGCAGGTCCACGCAGGGCTGCGCAATGACGTAGGTCACGTCAGTGACTCCTCTCGGATATCCGGCCCCGCCGCACGTCACGGGTCGCCGCAAGCTCGCTGTGAATAGTATGGCCACCACGGCTCGGTCGATTCGACATGGGGGTCCTCACAATGTCCGCTCGCTTCGCCGCGCGGCTGGTGGTGTCCATCAGTGGCGCGGACGTGGGCCAGCGGATCTCGCTGCGCCGCCGTCTGCCTACGGGAGAGTACAGCGACGTCGTCGGCGTACTCGAATCGTGGTCCGGCGGAACGCTCGCGGTGCGCCGCCGCACCGGTGAGCTGGTCGAGGTCCCCGAGTCGATCATGGTCGCGGCGAAGGTCGTCCCGCCGCAGCCGCCGCCGCGCCGCCGTCCCCGCCGAGAGGAGCCGGAGGACGGCTGACGCGCGCGCCGCTCAGCCGGTGGGCGCCGGGCTGGCAGGCACCGGGCTCGACGGCGCCGGATTCGCGGACGTCGAGGGCGTCGGGCTCGCGGGGGCCGGGCTGCTCGACGCTCCCGGCCCGGCGGGCGACCCGTAGGGCGGCGGCTCCGCCGTCACCTGCGCGGTGCGCTCGCTGTAGGTCGTGCCCGGCTTGAGCTCGCGGCCCTGGAACAGCTCCGACACCGTGACGAACGTGAACCCGCGCTTCTTCAGGCCGTCCACCACCTTCGGGATGGACTCGACGCTCGTCTTGTGGATGTCGTGGAACAGGATGATGCCGCCGTTCTTCGGCTCCTTGGTGCCGACCCTGACGTCACGGGCGACGTCGCGGTAGCGCCAGTCGAGCGTGTCGACGCTCCACAGGATCAGCGGCATCCCGATCACGCGTCCGACGCGCTTGTTCGTCGCCCCGTACGGCGGGCGCATCAGCGTCGGCTGCACCCCGCCGGACGCGTCCCTGATGACCTTCTGCGTCCGCTCGATCTGCGACCGCACCTCGGCGGACGACAGCGACGTGAGCTGCGGGTGGGACCAGCTGTGGTTGGCCAGCTCGTGCCCTTCGAGCGCCATCCGCCGCACCACGTCGCGGTGGCTGCCCACGTTCTGGCCGAGCATGAAGAACGTGGCGCGCACGCCGTCCTTCTTCAGCGTGTCGAGCAGGCCCGCCGTGTAGGGGCCGGGCCCGTCGTCGAACGTGAGCGCCACGCACTTCACCCGGTCGCAGTCGATCTTCCGCGGCGGTGGCGGCGACGGCGACCGGGCCGCCTGCGTCTTCTTGCCCAGAGCGGCCTGCTGCCCGGCCGTCCGCGCCTGTCGCTTGTCCGTGTGGCTGCATCCGGTGAGAAGCAGTAGACCGGCTGCAATGACGGTGATTTTCCTGATCCGCACCACGCACCCCCGAACGTGTCGCTTCGGGGCCGCTCATACCCTCCGTCACCCAAGCGACACACGCCGCGAAGATGCGGAAATAGCGGTCAGCGAACGGGCCAGTCGGGGACCTCGGGCGGGAGGTCCTTGCTGACGCGCAGCGGGAAGTCGGCGTCGCGCTTCTCCAGGAAGGACGAGACGCCCTCGATCGCGTCGGCGCCGCCGCCGAGGGAGGCCATGAGGCGGGAGTCGGCGATGTGCGCGTCCCACGGGGACGGGGCGGACAGGCCCGACCACATGAGGCGGCGGATCGCGGCGACGGAGACGGCGGAGGTGTTGTCGGCGATCTCGCGGGCGAGCGCGTAGGCGGCGGGGAGCAACTCGTCCGGCGCGTACACGCGGGAGACGAGGCGGCCGGCGAGGGCCTCCTGCGCGTCGAAGATCCGGCCGGTCGCGGCCCACTCCATGGCCTGCGCGATGCCGACGAGGCGCGGCAGGAACCAGCTGGACGCGGCCTCGGTGACGATTCCGCGGCGCGCGAACACGAACCCGAACTTGGCCTTCTCGCTGGCGAGCCGGACGTCCATCGGCAGGGTCATGGTGACGCCGACGCCGACCGCGGCGCCGTTGAACGCGCCGATGACGGGCTTGAGGCAGCGGGCGATGCGGAGCGCGACCGTGCCGCCGCCGTCGCGCGGGGTGCCGTCCTCCAGGACGTCGTCCTCGCCGGCGAACATGTCCTTCGACTTATCCTGGTCGAAGGTGTCGCCGCCGCCGCTCAGGTCGGCGCCCGCGCAGAACGCGCGGCCCGCGCCGGTCACCACGACCACGCGCACGTCGTCATCGGCGTCGATCCGGTCGAAGACGTCGAGCATCTCGTTGCGCATGGTGAACGTGTAGGCGTTCATCTTCTGCGGGCGGTTCAGCGTGACGGTGGCGATCCCGTCGCGGACCTCGTACTCGATCTCCTTGTACGGCACCTGCGTACCCCTCTCGCTGGACAGAACCCGATTCTAGAACGGTTCTTCAGCTGGAGGCTTCGGGGAACAGGCGGAGCAGGACGTCCCGGCGCCACTCGTCCAGGTCGCGGCCCGGCGGCGGGACGACGACCAGCGCGCCGCCCGCGCCCTCCGTGAAGCGGATCTCGACGCCCGGCGCGAGTTCGGACGGCGGCTCGCCGGTGGCCGCCAGGCGCTGCGCCAGGGCGCCGAGGACGCGCGCCCAGCCGTCCCCCAGGTAGGGCGGCAGGCCCTCGGCGCGCAACTCGGGCAGGCCGCGTGCGGCGAGGCCGATGGTCCGCAGGATCAGGCCGTCCGGGCCCGCGGCGCCGACGATCCGGACCTCGGACGTGACGTCCGCCATTCCCAACGCCGCCTCCCTGCAGGATTTTCTCCGATAAATTATGACAGTGAACTGGGCCGTGACGACGTACGACTCCGCCTTCGGGTATGTCTCCGCGCACGGTGCTCCGCTGGTCGACCTGCTCGACCCGCAGCCCGGCGAGCGGGTCATCGACCTCGGGTGCGGCACCGGCTCGTTCAGCGCGGAGATCGCCGAGCGGGGCGCCGAGGTGCTGGGCATCGACGGCAGCCCCGAGATGGTCGCGCAGGCGACCGCCCTGTACCCCGGGCTGTCCTTCGTCGTCGGCGACGCCCACGACTTCACGGTCGGCGACTCTTTCGACGCGGTCGCCTCCAACGCGGCCCTGCACTGGATGACCCGCGACCCCGACGCCGTCATCGGCCGGGTGCACTCCTCGCTGCGCCCCGGCGGCCGGTTCGTCGGCGAGCTGGGCGGCGCCGGGAACTGCGCCGAGCTGATCGTCGCGATGCAGACGGCGTGGCGGGTGTTCGGCCTCGGTGAGCCCGAGCTGCCCTGGTACTTCCCGTCGCCGGCCGCGTACGCGACGAAGCTGGAGGACGCCGGGTTCACGCTGCGGCTGCTGGAGCACGCCGAGCGCCCGACCCGGATGACCGAGGGCCCGAACGGCGCCGCCGACTGGGTCCGCGCCTACGCCGCGCGGGCGCTCGCGGACGTCCCGCCGGAGCTGGTCGACCCGCTGCTCGACCGGGTCAACGACCTGGCCGCGCCCGCGCTGCGCCGCGAGTCCGGGTGGGTCGCCGACTATGTGCGGCTGCGCTTCGCCGCCGTCCGCCGCTCGGACGGCGCGGCACCCCTGCCGTTCGGTCCCCTGGCCACCGACCGCCCACTCTGATCCCGCCGCGGCCCGCCGCCTAGGGTGGGAGGCATGCTGCGCTTGCACGACCACCGGACGGGACGTACCGAACCTTTGCCCGCCGGGCCGGGCCTGCGCCTGCAGATCCTGGACGGCGCCGCGTACCGTCCGCTCGTGGTCGCCGATCTGCTGCGGCGGGTCGCCGGGCGGGCCAGGCGCCAGGTCCGCTTCGTGAGCGTCCCGGTCACCGTGGAGGGCTGGGCGGAGTACAGCGTCGCATCGTTCGAGGTGCTCGATGAGCCGCTCGCGGACGCCGACGTCTACGTTTCCGCCGATGCGGCCGATGTGGACGCGCTGTGCTTGACAGCGCCCCGGGAGACCGGCGAGGCGCCTGCGGACGCGTCGGTCGCGCGGCTGGCGATGCTGGAGGTTCCGTACCGGGAGCCTGTGGAGCTGTCGGACGCGCGGCTGTCGGCGGCGGGCGCGCGGCTGGACGCGTGGCGGGGCAAGGTCGCCGAGTGGGCGACGTCCCCGGGCCGTCCGATGAGCCGGGAGTACGCAGCTCAGGCCGAGGCGGCGCTGGCGGACGATCTGGACAGCCCCGGCGCGCTCGCCGTCCTCGACCGGCTCGCCGCCGACCCGGACGTGCCGCCGGGCGCGAAGCTGGAGACGTTCATCCACCTCGACATGCTGCTCGCGCTCGGGCTGGTGTCGGCGATCGGACGGCGGAACACGTGCGCCGTCCCGCCGCCGGGTTGACCGAACCACGGCACGGCCGTCCCCGTCAGCGTCTCCACCGGCCGTTGCACCCGGTAGAGGTGATACGGACGGTCCTGCCATTCGCGTGGTAGCGACCGGTACGGGTAGGGCGTGCGTGCTGCGTAGGTCACGTTGCCGTCCGAGCCTCCGTAACGGTCGACTTCCGTACCTGCGGCCAGTTCCATGACGTGACGGTCGCGCAGGAGGGACAGTGGAGGTTCTCCCTTGAGCGGCTCGAACGGCCCGTCCTGGACGGTGTGGCGCGGGTCTAGCAGAAGCCGTCCGAGAAGATGCGCAGAGGCCTGTTCAGTGTCGTCGAAGGTGACCTCCTTGCGGTGCTCACCGTCCCGCATCTGGAAGACCGTCCAGCCGGCTCCTTGAGGGATGAGGCACCAGACGCCTTCGGCCGTGTCATTGATTCGGTACGCGGCACGGTCGACGTGGAGCTGGTCTAGGCGGTGCTGAAGTTTGGCCTCCCAGTCGGGGTCCTCTGGTTGGACACGTTCCGGGGCGGCACGGCCGGTCACGGTGGCGTTCGCGGCGTCCATGGTGTCGTCGTCCACCGCGGGGACCTCGAACCCGTTCGCCCTTATGTGCGCGACCAGGTCGGCCTCTGGCGGGACCCCATGTTCGCTCAGGTAATAGGGCACCGCGCCCGACCAGACCCATGTTCCATCGGTGTGGAACGTCAGCGGCACAACGTCGCCGCGCGACGGGTCGAGGCGGTCGGGGGCGTTCGAACGGGCCGCCATGACGATCGGGGCCTGCCGCAGATAGGCGGTGACGCTTTCTGCCTCGTCCGGTGGGACGGGCGGCCGGGATACGGCGGGGAGGCCGCCGTCCGGGCTCGGATGGTCGAAAATCCGTGCCCTGCGGAGGGGCGGTGGCTCGTCATAGGTGAAGTCGGCCCGGCAGTTGACGTTCCCGTCCTCGTAGACGACCTCGACGTCGATCCGGGACCAGGTGCTGCCCTGGAAGGCGCGCGTCCCCGCGTGGAGCCGGTCGAGGAGCGCGGCGGCGGCCGGAGGGGGCGTCCAGGATGTGCTTGTCTCATCGGCGAGGAGGCACGTCATCTCGGGGAATGCCCCGCTGCTCGCCTCGTAGGAGCCAGAGACCGTCCGCCAGAGCGGTGGCGCCTGGCCGGCGACCAGGAGGGCGAACCGCTCGTTCAGCAACTCCGCCTGCTCGGCCGGGTCGAGCGGGCCCGGATCCCCGGTGTCCTCGGCGGGCTCGCGGCCGTCCAGCCGGTCGCGCAGCCAGCCCGGCATGTTGGCGCCGTCGCGCGGCAGGACGATCTGGTCGCGCTGCCAGTGGTCCGCCGGGAGCGGCGGTTTCCACATCGGGTCGAAGTCGTAGTTGTAGAGGACGCGCGCAGAGCCGGGCTCGATGACGGCGACCATCGAGAACCAGGTGCCCCGCTCGGACAGGTAGTGCGCGCGGCGCAAGTCCAGGAGCAGGGCGGTCAGGTCTTCCGGGACGGCCACGGGCACGATCGCCCCGTCACCGTCCAGGACGGTCAGCGCCACGGAGTTCAGCGCGACAGTCGCCGCGCAGCGCAGATCGATCAGCCGCCAACCGGCCAGCGCCGTGTGCCGGACGAGCTCGATCATCCGGTCCTCGACCTCCGCACCGCGGCCGCTGCGACCCGTCACCCCGCGCCCTCCCCGTGCGTCCCGATGGCTTCCTCGATGGCACCTGTCCGGCAGATTAACCGCACCGCGGGGTGACCCGGGCTTTCGCGGTGCCTGGGAGAAGCTAACTTCGTATGTCGTGTCGACCGAAGCCCCAGAATCACCGGCACCCGCGGCCCCCGAACCGCCGGTCCGGTCGCGGCGCCGCCGCCGCACCCGCCCGCTGATGGCGACCGTCGTCGCGTTCGCCGTCCTGCTGTTCGCAGCCCTCGGCGGTGTCGGCTGGTACTTCGCGGGCGTCGCGATCGAGGTCGACCACACCGCCGAGTACCCGCTGACGATCGTGGACGCGGCCGACGGCACCGTCACGCTGCCCCGCGAACCGGTGACGGAACGTCCCGGAACGTGGGCCTTGGTGTGGAAGGACGGGCGCGCTCTGCTCGGCCCCATCGTCGGGGGCGACTCCCGCCATGTCGTGCGGAAGGTCTCGTCGGTCATCTCGGGCTCCTTGAAGAAGGGCGCGCCGGCGGCCATAGACCACTGGATGTACGACGGCGACCCCAAGAAGGCTTTGGGGCTGCCCTTCGAGGACGTCACGTATCCGTCCCGGGTGGGACCGATGCCGGCGTGGCTGATTCCGGGATCGTCCTATAAGGGGACGTGGGTCATCGCCGTCCACGGACGGAACGCGGACAAGGCGGAGACGTTTCGCATCATGCGCGCCGTCCACGAGATGGGCCTGCCGGTGATGTCCATCGCCTACCGGAACGACGTGGGCGCGCCTTCGTCCGGCGACCGCAAGAACCATCTCGGCGACACGGAATGGCAGGACGTCATCTCCGCGATGGGCTACGCGCGCGCACACGGCGCGACCGGAGTCGTCCTGCACGGATGGTCGATGGGCGGCGCGATGGCGATGACGGCCTTGCGCAAGGACCCGTCGTTCGTCCGGGGCATCGTTCTCGACTCCCCCGTCCTGGACTGGAGCGCCACCCTGGACAAGCAGGGCGACGCCCGCAATCTGCCCGGCTTCATGACGGACGTGGCCAAGCAGGTCCTGGAATGGCGCATCGGCATCGACCTGACCGATTACGACCAGCGCCGGTACGCACCCCGTCTGCGCACCCCCGTCCTTCTGTTCACGACGCAGGACGACGCCACCGTTGCCAACGGCCCCGCCTACACGTTCGCTAGGACGGCCCCACTCGGCATGGTCACGCACATATCCACGCCGGGCGACCACACCGAATCGTGGAACGTCGACCCAGCCGCCTATGAGCGCGCCTTGAAATCGTTCTTGAAGAGGGTCGGCTAGAGCTCCAGCAGGGTCTTGCCAACGGTGGAGCGCGACTCGATCGCTCTGTGCGCGTCAGCTGCGCCTTCGAGCGGGAAACGCTGACCGATGACCGGCCGGAGCCGTCCCTTGGCGGCCTCCTCCAGCGCGCTCTTGGTGAATTCTCGGAGCTGCTCGGGCGTGGCGCTCGGCCGGACGAGCGTCACCCCACGTGTTGCCGCCTCCTCCTCCGAAATACCCGCCCACTCGCCGGACGCGAGACCAAAGCTGACCATGCGTCCGCCGCTCCGAAGCAGCGCGAACGCCTCACGCGCTACGTCGCCCCCGACCCCGTCGAAGACGACGTCCACTCGTCCGACCTTCTCGCCCCAGCCGGGTTCCCGGTAGTCGACCGCCTCGTCCGCACCCAGGCGCAGCGGGATCTCGGCCTTGTGCGCTCCCCCGGCCGCCGCAACGACCGTCGCGTCCCTGTTCTTGGCCAACTGGACGAGAAGCGTCCCGACCCCACCGGCCGCCGCCTCGACCAGCACCCGCTCGCCTGGACGCGGGCCAGCCGCACTGAGCATCATCGTCGCCGTCCGGCCGTCCGCCAGGAGGGCCACCGCGTCGTCGAGCGCCAGACCGTCCGGGACGTCGAACAGCCCCTTCGCATCGACGGCCGCCTTCTCCGCATAGGCGCCGGTGCCGCCGGTGCTGCTCACGACCCGCCGTCCGACAAGTCTGTCGTCCACACCCTTCCCGACCGCCGCGACCACCCCACCGACCCCGTTGCCGGGGATGACGGGCGGCTCCAGCTTCACCGGCGCCGGGCCGTTGCCCGACCGCATCTGCGTCTCCACGAACGTGATGTTGGCGAACTCGACCTCAATGAGCGCCTGCCCCTCGTCCGGAACCGGATCGGGCGCCTCCCCCGGGACGAGCACCTCCGGCCCGCCGAACTTCGTCAACCACACCGCACGCATCCGAACCCCTCCTCATCAGCGGTAGCAGCCCCCAGCGTGCAACCTCAAGCAAGGTAGAGGTCAACTCGTTCGCAACGAATCTCTTTTCTCGCCCCACACACCTCTGTAAGCTTTCGCGCGAGTTCCACCCCCGTTGTCGGCTGCCGCTCAAGGAAGACGATGCGCGCCCGGTTGGTACGTTCCTCCCCCCTCGGGTCCCACCGCGCCGCCGCCGTGGTCGCCCTGCTGGCCCTGTGCGCGCTCGCGGGCTGCGGTTCGTCCGGCTCGTCCACCAACGGGCAACTCGCCCCGAACGGCTCCTTCGACACCGCCCCCGGCGCCGCCACCCCGGGCGCCGCCGCGCCGTCGGCCATCCCCACGGCGGAGCTTTACAAGACCGTCCTGAAGCGCTACCGCGCCTACCAGGACGCCTACAAGAAGGCCTACGAGACCAACGACGCCGGCGCCCTCCCCGACGTCGCCATGGACCCCCTCCTGACCCAGGTCACCAACGACGTGGCGGCGACCAAGGCCAAGGGCGTGATCTGGCGCTTCACGAACACGTTCAACCCCCGCGTCTACGCCCGCTCCAAGGACAGCACCAAGGTCTACGTCATCGACTGCGTCAACACCCTCGTCGCCTACCGCTACTCGGCAAAAACCGGCAAGAGGATCGAGCAGTTCTCCGGTGAAGCCTTCATCTACCGGGCCACCGTGGCGTACGACGCCGGCACCTGGAAGGTCGCCGCCAATGTCCGGGACCGGCAATGCTGACGGCCCGCAGGGAAGGACAACCGATGTCTGCCCACACCCCCACCAGACGCCGGACGGCCGCCGTCGTGGTCACGGCCATGACCCTGCCCCTGCTGATCGCCGTCCCGGCCCAAGCCGCGCCCTGCGGGGTGACCAAAAAGAAGCTCGCGAACTGCAACGACGTGATCCGTACGCCTGGGTCCGGGGGCGGAACGGGAACGGGAACGGGCGGCGGTAATAGCGGCCCGTGGGTACCTCCACCACCGGAAGGGCTGACGCCGGACGAGGCGCAAGGCGTCATCGGAGTTCCAGGCGCCGACCCTGCTCCCGCCCCGCCCGCTACAGCGGACCTCGTCGCCATGGCCCAGGCCGACGCCGAGTTCCCCATGCCCACCGTGCACACGGCCCCCGCGGACAAGACGTTCGTCAGACTGCGGACGACCCTGTGGGTGGACGGCTTCCAGAACGTGCAGACCGAGCCGATCACCGTGGGCGCGCAGACAATCCAGCTGACCGCCAAGCCCAAGTCCGTGATATGGGACATGGGCGAGAAGAAATTCGTCTGCACGGACGCCGGGACCAAGGACGGCAAGACCTGCAACTACACCTACAAGCGGTCTTCGGCGTCCGAGCCCGGCGGCTCATACAAGATCACGGCCACCATCACGTGGGAGGTCGGGTGGACGTGTACAGGCGACGACTGTGACTCCGGTGGCGACGCGCTCCCGGACAATCCGCTGACATCGGCGCCCACACCGCTCGTCGTAGGCGAGATCCAGACCAACACGGGCCAGTGACAGCCGGCGAACACCGGCTCCCGGGATTCATCGAGCTCGCGGAGTTAGGCGCCGGGGCCCAGGGCGAGGTCGTGCTCGCACGGCACGAGTCCGGCGGAGGGCCTGTCGCGATCAAATACCTGGCCGCCGACCTGCTCGGCGACACGGCGGCTCGGAGTATCTTCCGCGACGAAGCCCAAATGCTCAAGCGGGTCAACAACCCCCATGTGGCGCGATTACTGGACTATCTGGAATCACCTTGGGGCACCGCGATCATCCTGGAAGCGGTACCGGGCCGCCCGCTCCGGAAGGTGCTGGACGACCATGAAGGGGCACTGACAGCCGAGGCGGCGTTGGCGACGCTGAAAGGCTCGCTGCTCGGTTTGGCTGCGGCACACGCGGCCGGAGTCGTCCACCGCGACTACAAGCCCGCGAACGTGCTCGTCCAGGACGACGGGCAGAGCAAACTAATCGACTTCGGGATCGCCGTACTCACCGGACAGGGCGGCGAGGCCGGAACCCCCGCCTACATGTCCCCAGAGCAATGGGCAGGCGGACCCGCCACTCCGGCGACCGACCTCTACGCGGCCACGGGCGTCTTCGTCGAATGCGTCACAGACAAAAGGCCGTTCGGAGGGACGACTCTCGCAGAGCTGAAGACCGCGCACTCGGAAGGCTTCGCATCGTTCGAGAGCGTGCCGGAACCGTTGCGCCCACTCGTCCAGCGCGGCTTGGCGAAGAGCCCAAGCGATCGAGCCTGGAACGCCTACGAGTTCGTGAGCGAGTTGGAATCAATCGCCGTCCAGGCTTACGGCCCCGACTGGGAACGGCGCGGCTTCCTCGCACTCGGCGCGGTCGCAGCGACCGTGGTGACGGCCGTCCCGCTGGCAATGCTCGGCGGCGCCCTCCTAACACCCGGCGCATCCGCAACCAGCGCCGCGGCTTCCACGGCAGCAGGACACGTGTCGGCAGGGCTCACCCAGGGCGCCACATCAGTGGACGTGATGGCCAAGACCGGAACGTCGGCTTCCAAGGGTTTCCTGAGCAAGGTCGGCGGGACGAAAGGCGCCGTCGGCATCGGGGTCGCCGGTGTGGGCGGCGTAATCGCGGCATGGCTCTTCTGGCCCGGGCCGAGCGTGGGCGGCACAAGCCACGCCGGGGTGCACGCGTACTTCACCAAGCCAGGTGTTCTCCTGGGGCAGGACTACCTACCCGCCTCCGAGACCCCGTACATCGACTTCAAGTACTCGCTCACGCCGGCCAGAGCGAAGACCGGGACGAAAGTGCGCCTTGTAGAGCAGTTCCGAGGACGCACTCCCGGAGCTCTCTACTACACCCCAAGTGGCGAACGTCAATGCTTCGGACATGATGTTAAGGCACCTAAAACCCATGGATACGGGTGGGGAATTGGCCTTGGCAAGAACCAGCTCGACATGAAGAGCCCTGACTTCATAGCCTTTTACCCTATGCCGCCGACGAATCGGAAGGACATTCCACAAAAGACAACCGGCGCCATCGTTCTGCCCGTCCGGAGTGACACAACGGGCGAGCAGAAGCCGTTCGTCCAGGCTGAGTGCGCCACCATAAGCCAATGGACGACCACGACGAGGATTGTCCTTCCGGACCACAAGCTGCTACCACCGGGCAAGTACCTCGTGACACCCCATGTACCGATGAAGATCACACAGGCCACCCTGGACGAAGAGGCGATCCCCCCGGAGTCAGCGGGAGGCAGGATCGACGGGACGCTGCCGATGATCGAAGTACTGGACGACTGAGCCAGCAGACATGCACTGCCGAGGATCCGCCCCAGCACGGCACTGCGATCTCCACTCGACGCGGTATTCGTCCGGCCGCATTTCCCCGACGCTGCACTACGCGATCAGGGTCGCAGATCACCAGCACCACGTTGGCATCCAACCCCGACCCCCGTGCTAGTCGATCGCGGTTGCGCATCATGAGCGCCCGAGCATGCCCGCACCCGGACCCGGCGTGCTGCGAGACCGTCCGAAAACGGGTTCTCACCGTTCATCAGGACCTCCAGCAGTTCCGGTGACGACGCCCAGATAAGGCGTCGCCCCGAAGCCCGCCACATACCTCGCTCCACCGACACCGCCCAGGCCGGGAACCGCTTCCGCAGGCCGGCCAGCACATCGGCCCCGGTCACGCCGTCCCGTCCGGCAAGAGCGCCCACACGGCCTTGCCACCGCCCCCGACCGGCTGGGCGCCCCACTCCTTGACCAGCGCCCCCAGCATCGCCAGGCCACGCCCACCTTCGCTCATGAGGTCCGCCGGCGCCGCGACCGGCAGGACGTCGCAGGAGTCGAAGACCTCAACGACCGTCCCCTTGTCCGCCTGCACGAGCCGGACAGTCGCCGTGGCGCTCCCCGTGTGCTGGAGGACGTTGGTCAGGAGCTCCGACACCACGACCTTCGCCACATAGGCGTCCTGCCCCCACCTCCCCAGGACGTCCTCCACCCAGTCCCGAGCGACCTTGATCGACTCGCCCTGAACCGGCACAACGATCTCCGCGGGGCTCTGCATAAACGATCACCTCCGAATTCTCGTGACTCCCCGCACAGAATCCACTCCAGAGCGTAGCGTGACCATGAAAGCTCCGAGTCGCACACCGAGGACTCAAAACCGCTTACGAACGGTTCATTTCCGCTGGAGGTCCCCCCGCCATGGCCAAGCGCAAGCCGTCCCCCGCGCTTGAAGCGTTCGGTGCAGAGGTCAGACGCCTGCGAGAGGAGGCGGGCATCACCCGAACGGAACTCGCCCAGCGGGTAGCGGTGACGCCCTCGTACATCTCACAGGTCGAGAGCGGCAACACCCGCTGCCGGAAGGACTTCGCCCAGCGCCTGGACCAGACACTGGGCATGGGCGAGCAGCTCACGACGGCCTGGACCAAGCACCTCCGCGCCGCCAGCTACCCGAAGTTCTTCGCCGACTACACCGAGGCCGAAGCCACGGCCGAACTCCTCCGCGCCTACGAGGCGACATTCGTGACCGGGCTTCTGCAGACGGAGGAGTACGCACGCATCCTTCTCCCCAACGAGACCACCCTCGACGGGCGACTCAGACGCCAGCAGATACTTTCCCGCGAGGCGCCGCCGAAGCTCATAGTGGTCATGGAGGAGAGCGTGCTCATGCGGGAGGTGGGCGGGCCGGAGGTGATGCGGGACCAGTGCGAACACCTGCTGAGGATGTCGGAACGGGAAAACATCACCATCCAGATAGCCCCGATCGCGTACTACCCCGGTGTCTCCGGCTCGTTCAACATCGCCACGCAGTCAACACATGAGGAACTGGCCTACCTGGAGACTTCACCTGGGGGCGTCACATCGGACGAATCACGGGATATCTTGCACGTCGTTGGAGCGTTCGCGGAGTTGCAGGCGCGCGCAATGAGTGTGGCCGAGTCTCGCGACTTCATACGAAAGGCGATGGACCGATGGACGACCTGAACTGGCGTAAAGCGCAGCGCAGCAATGACCAGGGCGGTGCCTGCGTCGAACTGGCCGCCCTGATCAAGGGTGTGGGCGTGCGGGACTCCAAGAACCCGGACGGGCCCAAACTCCTCCTCACCCCGACCACATTCCGCACTCTCCTCACCGACCTCAAACAGCATTAGCCCCCCAACCAGCCACGGGACCCCGGCCCCCACCCGGGGCTCCGCCACGTCCAGACAACCCGACGCCGCATCAGCTGGCCCTCTGGCACGGTCACCCGGCAGGTCCACTCCCCTAAGTACGTGACGTACTTGACGTACTTAGTTGGGGATGGCACTCTGAAGGCAAGCTTGATGGAGGTGGCGCCATGTCCGCTGTTCACTACGACAGCTACACGGAGGCCCGTTCGCATCTCAAGGCGCTGTTGGACGCGGCCGAGAGAGGGCGTGTGGCCACCGTGCGCCGCGATTCCGCCAGAGCGGCCATCGTGGACGTTGAGAGGCTGCGGCACTACCTCGCAGCGGTCACTCCTTCCGACGCCCAGGTGGTTCCGGAAGGCGGCGGCTGGTCGATCTTCATCCCCGGGCTTCCAATCGCCGTCGATGGCGCGTCCTTCGACGAGGCTGTGACGGAGATGGTCGATGCGCTGCGCGAGTACGCCGAAGACTGGCAGGATCACCTGCTCGACGCGCCGAACCACCGGGAGAACTGGGGGTTGGTGCAGTTGATCAGCCTGAGTGACGATGACCAGTTGCGCGAGTGGCTGGTCGGGGAAGCTCGGTGACCTGGCCCCAGCCCACCTGCCACGATCATGATCGTTTCTGCTGCCTCGAAGGCTGGCGTCCTGTACGCAACGCCCGTGGGCGGACGGGAACCCACCACGTCACCTACGAGTTGACTCTCCCTGATGGCCGGATCCTGAGAACACGGATCTCCCATCCGGTCGATCGAAGCACCTACGGCGCCGGCATGTGGAGTCACATTCTCCGCGACCAGTTGCAGGTGGACGAGGCGGCCTTCTGGGCTTGTGTCAAGGACGGCGTCATACCGGATCGGGGAGTGCCGGAGGCTCCGGCGGAAGCGTTGCCCGCCGACCTCGTCCACCTGTTGATCTCACGAGTGGGACTCGACGAAGCCGAGGTCGCGGCCATGACCAAGACGGACGCCATCGTGCGGCTGGAGAGGTACTGGACAGAAGGCCAGTGAGCCAGGCGCGACACCGCATCGTGGAGCACATGGCTCGTGGTGGGCGATGAGTCTCGTCCCGGCGCTGAAGCCGCGACCACGCACCACCGTAGAAGAGGCCCCTGGGAGGGTGGAACCGGGCGTTCACTCAGAGTTGGGCGGATTCTTCAGCGGGGGTGGGCATTGAGCGGTCTGGCGTGGGGC
>NZ_JABXFD010000101.1 GCF_013372625.1 Actinomadura sp. BRA 177 | reverse complement strand
GGTGCCGCGTGGCGGCCGGGGCCCGTCCTGGTGGCGCGCCCGCGCGGCGGCGGGCGCGGCCACTACGTGGCGGTCGCCGCGCGCCCCGGTCAGCCCGGCCGTCGGCGGCGTAGTGGCCGTGCCGGCCGCCGGCGCCCTCGGCGTCCCGGTGGAGGTGCGGGGGCGCGCGCTGCGCTCGTTCGACCCGCACACCCGCAACCCCGGCCGGGGCTGCGTGTACCAGGTCGGCGACAACCCGGTGCTGGTCGACTACGCGCACAACCCGGCGGCGGTCGCCGCGATGGGCGCGTTCGTCGAGCGGCGCTGGGGGGCCGGGGGCGTCGCCGCGGTCACGCTGCCGGGCGACCGGTCCGACGAACTGGTGGACGAGACGGCGCGGGCGCTCGCCGGGACGTTCGGCCGCGTCGTCGTCTACGAGGACGAGGACCTGCGCGGCCGCCGCTCGGGCGAGATGACCCGGCTGATCGTGCAGGGGCTGCGGGAGGGCCGCCCGGACGTGTGCCACCACCCGGCCGGGGACCTGAAGGGGGCGCTGGCGTCGGCGCTGGACCTGGCCGAGCCGGGCGAGCCCGTCCTGCTGCTGTACGAGAAGCTGCAGCCGGTGACCGAGCTGCTGGAGACGCTGGGCGCGGAACCGGCCGGCTAGCCGGAGCCGGCCCGCGCGGCGGGCGGGCGCAGGAGGAGGACGCTGATCGCGAGGAGGACGAGCACGACGATGCCGTCCAGCCAGTAGTGGTTGGCCGTGCCGACCACGACCGCGATCGTCACCACCGGGTGCAGCAGCCACAGCCAGCGCCACCGCGTGCGGGACGTGACGATGAGGCCGAGCGCGATGACGGCCGCCCAGCCGATGTGCAGGGACGGCATGGCCGCGTACTGGTTGGCGACCGTGTCGGTCTGCGGCGGCCCGTACACGGCCGGGCCGAACCGCGCCGCGGTGTCGATGAGCCCGGTGGCGGGCAGCATCCGCGGCGGGGCCAGCGGGACGAGCAGGTGCAGGACGAGCGCGACGGCGGTCAGCGCCGCCATGACCCGGCGGACCCACCGGTAGTGGACGGGCCGCCGCAGGTAGACCCACAGCAGGAAGGCGATCACCGCCGGGCAGTGCACATAGGCGTAGTAGGAGTTGGCGGCCTGCACGAGGAACTGGCTCTGCAGCAGCCCGTGCTGGACGCCGGTCTCGCTCGGCAGGTCGAGGACGCGCTCCAGGTTCCACACGCGGTGGGCGTTGTCGAACGCCTCCACGACCCGGCCGCTCGCCAGCAGCCGGCCGAGCTTGTAGACCGTGAACAGCGCGATGATCAGCAGCAGCTCGCGGACGGCGCGGGGCCGCCCGCCGGGCCGCCCGCCGGACCCGTCCCGGGCCGCGGGCCGGCGCAGCCGCGCCAGCGTGCCGACCGGGCGGGACGGTCGGTCGAGGAGGCTCACGTCGCTGTCCTTCGGCTGGCTCTGATACACATATGACGCG
>NZ_JABXFD010000127.1 GCF_013372625.1 Actinomadura sp. BRA 177 | reverse complement strand
GCTCTGCGGGTGGCGTGGATTAGCGCGGGAGGGTGATTGAGCGGGCAGGAGGCGATCGGGGAGGCCGTGGCGCGGACCGTGCGGGCGTTGCGGGCCGGGCACGGGTGGAGCCTGGACGAGCTCGCCGGGCGTGCCGGGGTCAGCAAGGGCGTGCTGGTCGGGCTGGAACAGGGGCGCGGCAACCCGAATTTGGGGACGCTCATCCGCATTTCGGACGCGCTCGGCGTGCCGCTGACGCGGCTGGTGCAGGTGGAGGAGGAGCCGCCGATGCGTATGTTCCGGCCCGAGCGGCACGTCGTCCTGTGGGAGGGCGAGCACGGCGGGACGGGGACGCTGCTGGCCGGGAGCGATCCGAGGCCGTCGCTGGAGCTGTGGCACTGGGTGCTCCAGCCTGGCGAGACGCGGGAGAGCGACCCGCACGTGCCGGGCACCAAGGAGATCGTGTACGTGCAGCAGGGCACCCTGACCCTCGGCGTGGACGGCCGGACGGACCTCGTCGAGGAAGGGGCCGCCGCCGTGTTCGTCGGCGACCGCCCCCACTCCTACGGCAACGCGAGCAAGAACGAGGTCCACTTCGTCCTCGCCGTCCTGGACCTCTGACCAGGGGCGGGTCAGGAGGTTAGGCGGACGGGCATGGCCAGGTAGCGGTAGCCGGTGTCGGTTTCGGGTGGGGTCTCCTCGTCGTCCTTCTTGTCGGGGATGGCGGTGAGGAGGGCGGCCTTCGTGGGGCCGGCGCATTCGAGGCGGGCGTATTCGGTGTCGATGCCGGCGAGGCCGTCCAGCAGGTATTGGGGGGCGAACGCTATGTCGATGTCGTCGCCGGTGAGGGTGGCGGCCAGGGCCTCGTTGGCGCGGGCGGAGTCGCCGGTGGCGGCGCGGATGCGGACCTCGTCGGCGGTGAAGGCCAGCCGGATGGGGGTGCCGCGCTCGGTGACGAGGGCGGCGCGTTTGATCGCCTCGACGAACGGGGCGACGGGGATCTCGGCGACGGACGACCAGGTGCCGGTGAGGCGGGACCGGTAGTTGATGTACTGGTCGTCCAGGAGGCGGCTGGTCATGCTGCGGCCGCCGCCGGAGACGCCGATGAGGGTGTCGGCGGCGCCGCCGAGGTCGATGGCGACCTCCGCGCCGCGCTTGATCGACTTGGCGGTGTCGGCGAGGGTGCGGGCGGGGACGACGACGCCGGCGGTGAAGGCGGGGTCGTCGGGCGACCAGGTCAGTTCGCGGGCGGCGATACGGTACCGGTCGGTGCAGGCCAGCCACATCGTGTCGCCCTCGATGTCGATGCGGACGCCGGTGAGCATGGGCAGGGTGTCGTCGCGTCCGGCGGCGGGGGTGACCTGGCCGACCGCGGTGGCGAACAGGTCGCCGGGGACGGTGCCCGCGCGGGCGGGCGGCTCGGGGAGGGTCGGGTAGTCCTCGACGGGCATCGTCAGCAGGCCGAACTCGGCGGGGCCGCAGCGGACCACCACCTCGGAGCCCTTGGTGAAGACCTCCACCGGATGCGAGGGGAGGTTCCGGACGATGTCCGACAGGAGGCGGCCGGGGACGAGGGCGCGGCCCGGCTCGGCCACGTCGGCGTCTTCCCGGGCGTGCGCGGACACCTCGTAGTCGAACCCGGCCAGGGTCAGTTCGCCCTTGTCGGTGACCTCGATGAGCATGCCCGCGAGGACGGGGAGGGCGGGGCGCGTCGGCAGCGTCCGCGCGGCCCACGCGACGGCGTCGGCGAGCGTCTGCCGGTCGACTCGGAACTCCACCTCGATCAGCCTTCCCAACGGTGAACGTCTATGCCGAGCACGTTAGCCCCCGGCACTGACAGAACCGGTCAGAAGAGCGTGGCCTCGTCGGCCCGGGTGCGGGTCTTGCGTTCGAAGTCGAGAAGGTAGCGCTTGCGGTCGAGGCCGCCGCCGTAGCCGGTGAGGGAGCCGGTGGAGCCGACGACGCGGTGGCAGGGGACGATGACGCCGACCGGGTTGCGTCCGTTGGCGAGGCCGACCGCACGGGACGCGGACGGGTTGCCGAGTTCGGCGGCGAGTTCGCCGTAGGTGGTGGTCTCGCCGTAGGGGATGTCTTGGAGTGCCGTCCAGACGCGCTGCTGGAAGGGCGTCCCGTGGAGGCTGAGCGGTATGTCGAACTCGGTCAGTTCCCCGGCGAAGTACGCGGTGAGCTGTGCGGCGACGGTCGCGAAGGGTTCGGTGTCCGGGTCGCCGGGCGCACCGAAGGTTTCTTCGGACGGAAGGTGCCGTTGCTTCTCCATGTACAGCCCGGACAGGGCACCGTCTGTGGCCACCAAGGTGAGGGGACCGACTGGGCTGTCTAGGACGACGTGTGTAGGCATGAGGTTCCTCAGTGTGCGGGAAGCAGGTTGATGGGGTGGTCGCCCGTGGCCCACAGGTATTGGACGGCATAGGCCCGCCAAGGGCGCCATTGGGCGGCACGTCGGGTGAGGGCGGCCGGGGTGCTCGGCAGGTCGAGAGACTTGGCGGCGAGCCGGATTCCCAGGTCGCCCGGGATGAAGGCGTCCGGGTCGCCGAGAGCGCGCATCGCGATGGTCTCGATGGTCCACGGACCGAAGCCGGGTAGCTCGGACAAGCGCGCGCGGGCCTCCTCCCAGTCGCTCCCTACGCCAAGGTCGATTCGGCCGCTCGAAAGTGCGTCGACAAGGGCAAGGAGGGTGGTGCGCCGGGTTTTCGGGAACGCGAGCGCCTCCGGGTCAAGCTCCGCCAGGGCGGACGGGGTCGGGAACAGGTGCGTCAGTCCGCCACCAGGGTCGTCTATGGGGTCGCCATAGGCGGTTACCAGGCGTCCCGCATGGGTGCGTGCGGCGGCCGTCGACACCTGCTGACCCAGGACGGCCCGTACGGCGAACTCTGGGGCGTCCACAGTGCGGGGCACTCGCCGTCCAGGGGCCTTGTCGACCAACGGGGCCAGGACGGGGTCGCTGCGGAGCAGATCGTCCACCGCGATGGGATCGGCGTCCAAGTCGAGCATCCAGCGGCAGCGGCTGATCGCGATCGTAAGGTCGCGTAGGTCCGTGAGGCTCAGCGTGCAGGCGACGTGGTCGGGCTGAGGGCGAAGGGTCGCGATGCCGTGTCCGTGGGGTAGGCGCATAGCGCGGCGGAACGCGCCGTCCCGCCACTCCTCGACGCCTGGGACGGCGGTGGCCGTGAGATGGCCGAACAGGTTATCCGGGCAGAGTGGCGCACGGAACGGCAACCGCAAGGAGAGCGCTCCCGAGCCCGCCGGCGGATGTCCCTTGGCGACACGTTCACGCAACCCAGTCGGAGAAAGCGCGAACACGTCCCGGACGGTGTCGTTGAATGCCCGAATACTCGCGAACCCCGCCGCGAACGCAACGTCACCCATCGGGAGGGGTGTCGTTTCGATGAGGAGCCGTGCCGTCTGAGCGCGCTGGGCTCGCGCCAGGGCAAGTGGACCGGCTCCCAGTTCGGCGTTCAGTTGGCGCTCGATCTGGCGCGTGCTGTAGCCGAGCCGTCCCGCAAGGCCGGGCACACCCTCCCGGTCGACGACACCGTCGGCGATGAGGCGCATTGCCCGCGCGACGACGTCCGCCCTGTGGTTCCACTCGGGCGAGCCAGGGGACGTGTCTGGCCGGCACCGCTTGCAGGCCCGGAAACCGGCTTGCTGCGCTGCGGCGGCGCTCGGATAGAAGCGCATGTTCTCGGGCTTGGGCGGGACGACCGGACAGCTCGGACGGCAGTAGATCCCCGTGGTCACCACACCGGTGAAGAACCATCCATCGAAACGGGCGTCCTTCGACTGGACGGCCCGTACGCACCTCTCCACGTCCTCGTGCATGCATCCAGCATCACCGATGGCGATACGTCCTCACTAGCGAGAAAACGACATCATCGTCGCCACCACTACGATCCGGTGTTCATGAACGACTTGCCCGATGGGCCCGTCTTACCGGCCGCTGAGACCGAGGTGGTGCTGAGGCCGCCGCGCACCCTCAAGTATCTCGCCTGCGTACAGGCCACCGCCGGAGCCCTCCTCGTCCTGGCCGCAGGGTACGCGTTCTGGATCCAAGCTTTCATGCCGGCTCTGTGCCTCGCCTTCATGGGGCTGGCGGCCGTGGGCGCGACGCTGAACTTCCTCATGGGAAAGGTGAAATTCGGTCCGGACGGACTGCACAACCATGAGGACTCGGTAAGCCAGGTCTACATGGCCTGGGAAGGCATTACGGCACTCGAAAGACGCCGCCGGTTGTGGACGGAACGGATCGTCGCCGTGAGTCCCGCGACCTCGGTGACCTTGGGCGCACCGGCCCGTCTGCGCTTCCGGCGGGATCCGCGTTTCGAGGCCGCGGTCGCCGACCTGTCCCGGCGGGCGGGACGCGAGGTCACGCGCGGCCGCCCCCTCCTGACCTGGCGATACGCCGTCACGCACGTGGCGATCCTCGCGACGTGGACGTTTCTCTTCGTCACGTTCGACCCGATCTGGCACCACCAGGCGTGGCCCGGCCGCAGCGAGGCACGCGCTCTCCCCGACCCCTGCCGCGTGCTCGCACCGGCGGCGAAACAGCTGGCTCCGGAGCAGAAGCCGTTGTTCTATGACTTCACCGACAACCCCATCTGCCAGTTCGACGCCATTTCGCTGAGGCTCGCGTACCAGCTGCACAAATACCAACTGGGTCAGGACGGCGGAATCGAGCAGGCTGAAAAGGAGTTCCGCGAAGGTCCCGGCGGCCCCACACCCGACGACAAGGGCGCGCGCCCCCTGCCGGGCGTCGGCGACGAGGCGACGATCGTCACGTCCACCTATAAGGACCCGAGTCGTGTGACGCAGATCCAGATCTCCGTGCGCAGGGCCAACGTCACCGTGTGGCTCTCCTACACGCCCCGCCTGAAGGGCAGGGACTCCACCTCCGAGGCCGTCGCCCTCGCCGAGCATCTCGCCCGCACCGCAACCGACCGCATCAAACTCGACTGAACGGCCATGACGTCGCAGGTAATCGATCTTCCGTCACCGGGTTGGCACCGTAAGGGGCGTCGACGATCAGACGGGAGTCATGAAATGAGCGACGTTCAGCAGCGCGTCGAGCGCTACCTGGCCATCTGGAACGAGACGGATCCGGCCGCGCGGCGCGCCGCGATCGAGGAACTGTGGACGGAGAATCCCGTCTACGTCGACCCGCTCGGCGTGGCCGAGGGACGGGACGCGATCGACGCCTTCGTCGGCGCCGCGCAGCAGCAGTTCCCCGGCCTGGTGTTCCGTCCGGCGGGCGCCGTGGACGCCCACCACAACGTGGCCCGCTTCACCTGGGAACTCGGCCCCGAGGGCGGCGTGGCGATCGTCGTCGGCTTCGACGTGGCGGTGTTCACCGAGGACGGCCGGTTCGACCGCGTCCACGGCTTCCTCGACAAGGTGCCCGCCTGAGCCGAGTGTGCGGCGCGCCGGGCGGCCGACGCGCCACCCGGGTCATCGGTCGGCCAGTGGCGTGGCGGAGAGCCGTTCGGTCTCCCACGCGCGACCAGAGTCAGGACGAACCGACGCACCCAGGCCGGTGGTGGCGTAATCCCTCATCTTTTCGTCGTTCAGGGAAGCGGCGATATCGAGGGCCTTCTCGTACATCGCGATCGCCTCGCGCTCGTCGCCGATGCCGCGGAGGCAGTCGGCGAGCTTGCACAGCGTCCAGCCCTCCATGAGGCGGTCACCGATCTCGACGGCGACGTGCAGGGCACTCTCCAGGGCATCCCTGGCCACGTCATATTCCTCACGCTTGCGGGCGGACTCGCCGAGATCATGCCAAACCCACCCGACCTGGGAGTGGTTCCCGGCATCTCGTGCGGCGTGGGCAGCACGCCGGAACAGCGACTCCGCGGTCTCGGGGCTCCTCTGGTCCAGGGCGCAGCGCGCCCCGCCGACCAGGGCCTCGGCCTGGATCTCCGGGTGCTCCCGGGACGCGTCCACCGCCTCGTCGTAGCGGGCGGCGGCGGCCGCGGCATCGCCGCGCCGCAGCGCGAGACTCCCCAGATTGCACAGGTTCCACGCGCGCAACTCGGTGTCACCGACCTCCTCGGCGATGGCGAGCGCGGCGGCGAAGGCCTCCCCCGCCGAGTCGCACTCGTCCCGCCGGTACCGGCAGACGCCCACCCCGTCCCAGGCCCAGCCCTCGTCCTGGCGCGCCCCGACGGCGGCGGAGGCGTCCCGCGCCCGCTCGAACAGCGTCTCGGCGCGGTCGAACATGTCCGAGTAGCGTGCGGCGTGCGCCTGGTCCAGCAGGCTGCGCGCCGCCAGCGCGGTGTCCCCGGCCGCGACGGCGATCGCGTGCAGGCCGAAGGCGATGCCCTCCGCGCGGGCGTGCTCATGCGCGGCCCGCGCGTCCCGGTAAGCGGCTTGGAGCAGTTCCACCTGGGGCCGGCTCGCCATCGCCTCGCACAGCGACCGGACCGTAGGGCGGTGCGCCGGGTCCTTGGCGAGCGCCCGGCGGACGATGTCCCGCAACCAGCCGGGAACACCGGATATATCTGACTCCGATTCGAGGATCTGGCAGAGGATCGCTGTAGCCGTGTCCCCCGGGAAGCACGGCCGGCCGGTCGCCGCGTAGGCCATCACCGCGCCCCAGCCGAACACGTCCGCCGCACCTGTCGGCCTCGCCTCCCTCAGGAGCTCGGGCGCCATGTAGCGCCACGTGCCGATCGGCATGGTCGTGATCCGGGTGTTGTCGATGCTGTACGCGATGCCGAGGTCGATGAGCACCGGCTCACCGGCCGCCATGATGATGTTGGCCGGCTTGACGTCCCGGTGGACCAGGTCCGCGGTGTGCAGAGCGTCCAGGGCCCGCGCCAGGCCGAGCCCGAGCCGGCGGAGGTCCTGCCGCCCGAGCGGACCCGCCTTCACGACCTCGTCCAGCGGCCGCCCCTGGACGTACTCGGTGACCAGGTAGGGGGGTCGGGCCCGTCAGGTCGGCGTCGACGTACGCGGCGACGTGCGGTGCGTCGACCCGGCGCAGCGCGGCCGCCTCCCGCTGGAACCTGCGGGGACCGTGTTCGCTGTGGAAGGCGATCTGGTTCATCGTCTTCAGCGCGACGATCCGCCCATCCGGCGCCCGCCCCAAATGGACGATGCCCCACCCGCCCTGGCCCAGTTCGGACAGCAACTCGTAGTCCCCGAACCGCCGTGGGTACATCCGGCCCCCGCATCTCCCACCCGGACAAGTGCGGGGCAACCGTAACCCAGGCGGCGATTCCTCAGGTCGAGGCAGGCGCGACTGCGCGACAACTGACCGATATCGGCCCGCAGCCCTTTTGCTTAGGCGGTCGCACGGAAGTGGGCTTCGCGGTCGAGTGTTGCTAGGGCCGTGTTAAGGACGACGACCACGGCGAACACGATCGCCACCGTGGGATGGCCTACGCCGTAGAACGCGAGTGCGCCCGCACCGAAGACGACGGCCTTCACCAGTAGGACGAGCGGTAGCGCGACCTTGAATCGGGCGCGGGGAGCGGCGAACAGGCCCCACAGCACCATCGCGGCCACCGGCGTCCCCACCCCCAGGACGATGTGCAGCAACACGTTGTCGCCGATGGTGAAACCCCACCACGCCAACGCGACGATGGCCACGACCTCCAGTAGGAAGGCGAGCCCTTCATTCAACACATGCAATGGCCCAGGTAGACGCACGCGGTTACGGTACATCCTGTGGACGAGATCTCCTGGCGGGAGGATGGCCGGGATCACCACGTCCGCTGGCGGTCGGAGAACGGCGCGCCGGCCCCCGGCCGCGTCGTGGTCATAGGAGACGAGACCCGCGCCGACGACGCCTATCGGCTGGCCTGCGAGGGCACCGCGCTGCTGTGGCGCGGCGACTTCCAGAACGCACGGCAGCTCCTCATGGCGATGGCACGCCGGATCGACCGTCCTCCACGCCGAAGCAGGCGCAAGCCGGAACCGTCCCAGGCACAGGCATTTCACCTTCATCGTCAGGCACGAGCCCAGCGCGCGCGGACGCTGGGCATGCTGCTCATACCATTCGACCCGGGACACGTGATTCCGCTGCACCGTGCACCTCCCGTCCAGGACGCCTGTACGGAGGCCTATGGGCCGGACGACCAGCCCTACATCGTTTCTCTGCGCGAGGTGCTCGGGTTGATCGGCGCCCATGAATGGCGCGTGAAGGGCGTCCCCATCCCTGCGCTGGACGGCGACCGGATACATCCGCATTACGGAGTCTTCTCTCCGGTCAGAGGGGAGTACGTGGACCTGGTCGGCGCGGCGCCACTTCCGTCGGCGACAACGGCGTTCGACATCGGAACCGGAACGGGCGTCCTAGCGGCGGTTTTGGCCCGTCGGGGTGTGGAACGCGTCGTCGCCACTGACCTCGACCCGCGCGCGCTTGCCTGCGCCCAAGAGAACGTCGATCGGCTGAAAGTGGAGGTTGAGGTCCTCCACGCCGACCTGTTCCCGCAGGGGCGTGCCGGCCTCGTCGTCTGCAACCCGCCGTGGGTGCCCGGCAAGCCCAGCTCACGCCTCGAACACGCCGTCTACGACCCTGGCGGGCGGGTGCTCCGCGGTTTCCTGAGCCGCCTCGGCGACCACCTGGAACCGGACGGTGAAGGCTGGCTGATCCTGTCCGACCTGGCCGAACACCTCGGCCTCCGCACCCGCGACGACCTCCGCGCGCTGTTCGAATCGTCCGGCCTGGAGGTGGCCGGCAGGCTCGACACCAGGCCCGTCCACCCGCGCGCCGCCGACCCCGGCGACCCGCTCCACGCGGCCCGCGCCGCCGAAACGACGTCCCTCTGGCGCCTGCGCCGACCTCCCGGCTAACGCGCGCTCTGCCCGACACGCTCAGATATGGCTGCGGTGGGCGGTTTCGGGGCCGACGACGCGGAGCAGGGCGAGGGCGTCGATCGCCGCGGTGCCGGGGGACGGGGTGTACACGACGAGGCGCTGGTCCTCGGCCGGCGTGAGCAGGACCTCCGCGTCGAACTCGATCGGCCCGACCTGGGGGTGCAGCACCCTCATCCGGCTGGTGCGGCGGACGGCGACCTCGTGCAGTTCCCAGAGCCGGGTGAACTCGGCGCTGGCCTCCCGGAGCCGCCGGACGAGCGCCCGCGCCGGCTCGTCGCCGCCGCGGCGGGCCACGGCGGCGCGCAGGTCGGCGACGTGCTGGCGGCTGTAGTGCTCGTGTTCGTCCGGCGGGTACGCCTCCCGGACGAACGGGTCGGTGAACCACCGCCAGACGATGTTTCGGCCGGGCCCGTCCACGGTGCAGACGCAGCCGAAAAGGGAGTCGGCCATGGCGTTCTGCGCGAGCAGGTCACCGAGGTCGCCGACGATGTGCGCGGGCGTCTCGTCCAGCCGATCGAGGAGGTAGAGCAGGCCCGGCCGGACGTACTCGCCGGCGAAGGGACCGGCGGGCGGGCGATGCCCGGCGAGGACGTACAGGTGGTCCCGCTCGTCCTCGGTCAGCCGCAGCGCGCGGGCGAGCGCGGCCAGCAGCTGGACGGACGGCTGCGGGCTCCGCGCCTGCTCAAGCCGCATGTAGTAGTCGGCGGACATGCCCGCGAGCTGCGACACCTCCTCGCGGCGCAGCCCCGGCGTGCGGCGCCGCGGGCCCGCCGCCAGGCCCACGTCCCGCGGGCGCAGCCGCTCCCGCGAGCGGCGGAGGAAGTCGGCGAGGTCGCGGCGGTTCAGGTCCCACGGACGGGCGATCAGCCGCGCCCGGAGGACAAGCGGTCCTTCGGCTGCACGCAGGACCGGACGATCCCGGTCGAGAACCACCGGGAACTGGCCGCGGGCATCGCCGGCAGTGAATACATCGAGCTCGACAGCGGGCACGTCGTGATGATGGAACGGCCGGACGAATTCGTGAAGCTCGTCCGGGACTTCTTCGACCGCCCATAGCGGAAGCCTGTTACTCGGCGGCGCGCGCCGAGCACGATGGAAAGCATGCGTCCTATCGATCAGCAGACCATTCTCATCACGGGCGCGACCGATGGCCTCGGTCGCGTCCTGGCCGCCCGGCTGACCGCCGAAGGCGCGACCGTGCTCGTCCACGGACGGGACGACCAGCGCGGCAAGGCGACCCTCCAGGAGATCGGCGGCCGGTCGGCCTGGTACCGGGCCGACCTGTCGTCGCTGGCCGAGACCCGCGCGCTCGCCGAGGCCGTCCGCGCCGACCACCCGCGGCTGGACGTGCTGGTCAACAATGCCGGGATCGCCGGGCCGGAGTCGTGGCAGGCGAGCGCGGACGGCCACGAGGTGACGTTCGCAGTGAACTACTTGTCCGGATATTTGCTGACTCGGCTGCTGCTGCCGACGCTCGTGTCGTCGGCACCGGCCCGGATCGTCAATGTCAGCAGCCTCGGCCAGCAAACGATCGACTTCGCCGACGTGATGCTCACCCGCCGCTACCGCGGGTTCCGGGCGTACTGCCAGAGCAAGCTCGCCCAGGTTCTGTTCACCATCGATCTCGCCGACGAACTGGCCGGGACGGGCGTCACCGCGAACGCCCTGCACCCGGCCACCTTCATGCCGACCAAGATGGTCTCGTCACCGGTCAGCACATTGGAAGAGGGCCTTGAGGCAACGCATCGCCTCGTCACCGATCCGGCGTTGGACGACGTCTCCGGCCGCTTCTTCAACGGTCTTCACCAAGCGCGCGCGGACGACCAGGCATATGACCCCGAAGCACGTGCTCGCCTGCGCGCGCTCTCGGACGACCTGACGTCCCCCTAGGCAGCCCCCGGCCAACCGCCCGGCGAGGTCACTGAGATCGGTCTGCGGGACGTCCCGGCGGAGTGGGGGATCTCAGGCGTTTGCGACTTCCCAGATCGGGCGGGCCTGGACGCGGGAGAGGCGCCAGCCGTCCACTGTCCGGGATGCCTGCAGGTCGTAGCGTTCGCCCAGCATGCGCGGCCCGGACTCGTGCGCGAAGACGACGAGGAGGTTCGCACTGATGGCAGCCTTGTCGCCGTTCACATCGATGAGCGGATCGGTGATGAAGTGCTGGGTCGGCACCGTGTGGTTGCGGCGCGCCTGCTCGACGAGGGCGTCGACGCCCCTGGCGACGCCGCCGAGGGTGTGCGCTTCGGCGTCCTCGGTGAACAGGGCGCGTCCGTCGCCGGGGCTCTTGTCGTCCAGCCACCGCCCTAGGCGGCTGACGAGCGTGGACAGCTGCTGCCGGTCGTCCATGACCACTCCATTCATTGGTGCGGCCAACGATAGTCGATCGTTGGCCGTGCCAACAACCAGGTAGGCTGTGCGGCATGATGACGGCCGACGCCCGGACGCCCGCGCGCCTCCGCAACGCCCCGAGCTGGCTGATCAACCTGGTCTCGGCGCACAGCCACCGCCTGGTCGGCGCCGGTTTCGCCGCGGCGGGCGCCCGCGGTTACCACTACCGGCTGCTCGCCGCCCTCGCCGAGTACGGCCCGTCCAGCCAGGCCACGCTGGGCCGCCACACCGGCATCGACCGCAGCGACGTCGTCGCCGCCCTGAACGAGCTCGCCGCGAAGGGGCTGGTCGAGCGCTCCCACGACCCGTCCGACCGGCGCCGCAACATCATCACGCTCACCCCGGACGGCGCCCGCCACCTCCGGGAACTCGACGGGGTCCTGGCCGGTATCCAGGACGAGCTCCTCGCACCGCTCGCACCGGCCGAACGCGAACAGCTCATCGGCCTGCTGACCCGCCTAGCCGACCACCACGCCGATAATCAGTCGCGCTCGCCGAAACCCCGGCAATAACCTCGGTCTTTTCTCCGGAAGGGGCCGCCTGTGCCGCCTGCCATCCAGCTCGTCGAACTGCCGCCGGCCGCGATGATCGCCCTACTAGACGGGGACTTGGCGGGCGCCGCCACCGCCACCGGAAGTCCCCTCACCGGCTACTTCACGACCGACGAAGCGAAGTCGCTGTGGCGTTTCCGCCTCGCCCAACTCGCCCGCGACCCGTCCCATGCCGCGTGGATCGTCCGGGCCGCCGTCGCGCAACCGGACGGGCACGTCGTCGGCCACGCCGGCTTCCACGGGGCACCCGAGAACGGCACGGTCACGATCGCCTACTCCGTCGACCCGGCCCACCGCCGCAAGGGCTACGCACGCGCGATGCTCACCGCCCTGATGGAACGTGCCGCCGCCGAACCGTCCGTCACGACCGTCCGCGCCACGATCAGCCCGGACAACAGGGCGTCCCTCGCCACGATCGCGGGCCAAGGCTTCACTTACATCGGCGAACAATGGGACGACGAGGACGGCCGCGAACTGATCTTCGAACGCCCGGCCCGCTGAGCACCGAGAACGATCGCGCTTCCAGCGCGGCGTGCTAGCGCGGTTCTGCCGCTGCGGTCTCCGCGCCGAAGGCCTCGCGCTGGATCTGGTCGAACTGGGCGCCCATTGCCTCGGCCACCGCCTTCGCCGCCGATAGCGGCCGCACCATCACGGTGAGATCGTCGATCAGCCCGTTGTCGTCAAGGTGCAGGAAGTCGCATCCGTGCACCTGGAGCCCGTCGACCGTCGCCTTGAACATGAGCGCGTGGTCGCGGCCGTCCGTGCTGACGGTCTCCCGCACGTAGCGAATGTCCTGGAACACCCGCGCCGCGCCCCGCACGATCGCCGCGGTGATCGCCTTGCCCTCGTACGGCTTGAACACCACCGGGCTCGTGAACACGGCGTCCTCCGCGAACAGTGCCTCCAAGGCCGCGATGTCACCGGCCTCCACGGCCCGCCGGAACGGATGCATGGGAGCGCCCCCCCGATATGAAACTAGTTGACTAGGTGCGGATGACACTAATCGTGTCCTCGACCACTCGTCCAGGGCAGAATGACGTGGCCGTAGTCACAAAATTGATTAATGGACGAAGCGACTGTCGCCGCCGCTACGCTCAGGGGTATGTCGCTGCGCAACGCGGTACTGGCCACCCTCCTGGAGGGCGAGGCATCGGGATACGACCTGGCGAAGAGCTTCGACGCCGGCGTCGCTAACTTCTGGATGGCCACCCCGCAGCAGCTCTACCGCGAACTGGACAAAATGGCGGCCGAGGGCCTCATCCAGGCCCGCGTCGTCCAGCAGGAACGCCGCCCCAACAAGCGCCTGTTCTCCCTCACCGACGCCGGCCGCCGCGCCCTGCACGACTTCACCGCCACCCCGCCGCGCCCCGGCGCCATCCGCGAAGAACTCATGGTCCAGGTCCAGGCAGTGGACGCGGGCGACACCCAAGCGGTCATGAACGCCATCCGCGAACGCATGACCTGGGCCGAAGCCAAGGTCGCCCGCTTCGAACGCCTCCGCGCCCGCCTCCTGGACGGCCGCACCGAAACGGAGCACCTCGCCACCGCCGACCGCATCGGCCCCTACCTCACCCTGATGCGCGGCCTGGCCTTCGAACGCGAAAACCTCCGCTGGTGCCAACAGGCCCTGACCACCCTGACCCACCGCACCACCACCCACACCCCCTGACTCCCGGCATCGGGGGCGTGACACGGACGAAAACGCGCGGGGCGGCGTGCGGCTACTGAGCCATGTCGACGAAGCGGCTGTAGTGGCCCTGAAAGGCAACGGTGACGGTGGCGGTCGGGCCGTTGCGGTGCTTGGCGACGATCAGATCGGCCTCGCCGGCGCGCGGCGACTCCTTCTCGTAGGCGTCCTCGCGGTGCAACAGGATCACCATGTCCGCATCCTGCTCGATACTGTTATGGAGAGAAATTCCGTTTGCCACGAAATTATGAAGGCCGAGCACCGTGGCGTCGTAGACGTCCTGTTCACCGATGCTCTCGATGTCTACTATTTCATCCCAGAGCACGTCGTTGGTGCAGAGCAGTTCCAGCTCGGCGCTGCCCATTACCGTCGCAACGCGCCCAAGCCGCTCACGGCTGGATGCACGCTTCCACAGTGCACTGCCACAGAACTGGGTACCGATTGCGGCGGAGAACTCCCTGTGCGTCATCCCACGATCGGCGAGAATGCTCCGGACATCGTCCCATACTTCTCTGGGAACAGTGTCGCGATTGGTGTTCGATCGAATTCCTCGGAGCAGGTCGACAGCGGCCGCGGCTATGACACCACGCGCCCCATGGACGCCGACGGATTCGAAGAACGCGAGCTGATTCTCCGCGCCGAAGAGGTGGAGCTGGTACCCGCGGCGATAGGAACCCTTCGTGACGCTCTTGATGCGCGAGAGAATGCCGAATCGCAGCAGCAAGGTGGAGACATCCTCAACGAGTTGCCTGCTCGTGGATGCGTAGTAGACACGGCATTGGCCGTTCTTCGCGTCCCAGTGGACACAGCCGTCCGTGGCCCAGAGATGCTTGAGGAAAAGCGCCACCTCCTCCTTGGGGAGGCTGAATACCGGCGCCGGAACGAACTTCTCATGCGAACGTCTTCCGAAGAGTCCGAGTTCATCAAGCCATTTGGCGATCGGATTCCGGCGACCGTGAGTCAAGCGGTACGGCGCCGGCAACCGGAGCGTGGTCACCCGCGCGACCTCGTAGTCGTCCCGGACGGCGGTGATGCCGAAATGCTCGGCCGCTTCGGTGACGGCCTGAAGACACGCCTCGTCCTTACTGGCGTAGCGGATCGGCTGACGCCTCAAGAATGATCCGTCGCCGATGAGGTGCGCCAGCATGACCACGCGCGCCTCGGGCCATGCCGTTGGGTCCAGCGGCGGTGGCACATGCCTGGAGGTCGCGACACGCGAACCGGGCGCCAGCTCACCGAGCGGCTTCCAGCCGTGATAGGTGAGGAAGGGGTGGTTGGCGGTGGCCTCGACCTCTTTACCGGAGGCCAACCTGACGCGGAAGACTTCTCGACGCCCGCTGGAAAACGCATGTGTCATGGTTCGGGGCACGTACTTCAGACGCTCATCAAGCGCCCATACGGGGACGTCCCTCTCGCCGCTCGCCACGAGCTCACCCATGGTGACCTGTTCATTGGTGTCCGCCCGCATGATCCGAGTGGATGCCGTGACACACCCCGATTCGCGAAGGTCGGACACCATGGGTTTTTTGTCGGTTCGCTGCTCCGGGCCTCGGTTGAGCTGCGACAGCGCGATGACCGGGACGCCCAGCTCCTTGGCGAGGAGCTTCAGCGACCGGGAGAACTCCGAGACCTCGACCTGGCGGCTCTCCACGCGCTTGCCGGAGCTCATCAGCTGCAGGTAGTCGATGATGACCAGGCGCAGGTCGTGCTGCTGCTTGAGGCGCCGGCACTTCGCGCGGATCTCCATCATCGACATGTTGGGCGAGTCGTCGATGAACAGCGGCGCCTCGGCGACCTCGCTCATGCGGCGGGCGAGGCGCGTCCAGTCCTCGTCCTGCATGGTGCCGGACCGCATCGCGTGCAGCGCCACCCGCGCCTCGGCGGACAGCAGCCGCATCGTGATCTCGTTGCGCCCCATCTCCAGGCTGAAGAACGCCGAGGCCAGGCCGTGCTTGATGGACGCGGCGCGGGCGAAGTCGAGCGCGAGCGTCGAGTTGTGCGTCGGGATGCAGGAACGTCCCGCCAGGTACATGTGGTCGTCGTTGTCGACCTGCACGCACCGCACCGGCACGCTCTCCACCGGGCGCACGTCCACGATGTACCGCACCTTCGGAGGCACGCCGACGCGTTGGCGGGCTGCCCTACGCGGCAACCGGAACACCATCTCGGCCGGCGTGAAGCCGATCTCGTACACCGGCTCGTGCGCGGGGGCGGTCGTGGGCTCGGTCGTCAGTTCGGCGCGATGGCCGAGGCTGAGGACGAGTTCGTGCATCCCTCCGGCGAGGCGTGCAGAGGAGAACACAAGGTCGACGCGCCCATCGGCCGACACGTGCCCGCGGATGTCGAGCAGCCCGGCCAGCAACGCCCGCCGCTGGTCCGTGGACGCCCGCAGGTATCGCGCGGGGACGTGCTTGCCCGCCAGCAGGCCGAGGGAGTCGAGGTGGCGGCGCAATCCGGGCAGCAGGTAGCAGCCGGGGATCGGCTCCGGAACGACCTGTTGGCCGGTCGCCTCGATCTGGGCGATGACGGCGCCGTCCAGGCAGGTGATCTGATCGAGGCCGGGTTCCCCGGCCCCGAGCCACACGCCGAGAACATAGGGATCGATGGGCAGATCGGCCTCGGGGAGGTCGAAGGCCGCGGCGACCTCCACGGCATGGACCGGACGCCCTTCGTGCCGCAGCGTCGCGAAGATCTCCCCGGTCGTCCGGATCCCGGCGCGACCGCCGAACGCCGCCCGACCGCCTTGCGGCCGGGCGACGGCGGTGCCATGGCGGCCTCGGATCACCGGGCGGTGATCCTGGGGCGGCGGCGTGCGGGACGCCCCGCCCTCGCCGGTCATGCTCTCCGCCTCCATGCCGGCACAGGTAGACCATCCGCGAACCTGCCCGAAGTCCGTCCAGGGCACGCCGGCAACCCCGGGCAAGCCGTGCGGACCGTGCGCTTTTCCGGCACGCAGTGGACGGCGCCCGCTCTGCTTCCCGCCCTGGCCGCTGTCCTCCGCCGTCGAGCGGACGGCAATGATCTCCCTGGTCGGCCAGGAGCCGGCGCTGCTGGTGATGCCGGAGAAATGAGTGAAACCGGAGGCGTTCGGCACCGACTTGGTCCCGAGCCCGAATCGTCCGTTCTGGCTGCCCCACTCCAGGGAGAACGCTCTACGGAGGATCGCGGCGAAGTGCCTCGGCATGTGGCCGGGGGGCTCGCCTTCGCTGACACGACCCGAGCCGGCCGCTTCCCCTCCGGCCCCGGTCTCGTCCACGCGCGGCGGCGTGCCATCGGCAAGCCATGGTGCATCGCCGTCTTTCGAGCGGATGGTGGTGCGCCACTGGTGCTGGGCGTCGGCGACGATGACCTCGCCGTCCGAGAACTCGACCTCGTAGCAGGGACGGCCGTGCATCACCTCGGTCGCGGCGACGACGCGGGTCGGCCTGCCGTCGGCCCCGAGCAGGTGATCACCGACCGTCACCTCGCCCATCGTCGTCCACCCTGTGGGAGTTGGTAGCGGAGTGCCCAATTCGAGCGCTTTGCCCATGGCGGGGCGGGCGGCGACGACGATCATCTGGCCGGGGTGGAGGCCGTTGGTGAGGGCGTCGAGGTCGGCGAAGCCGGTGGGGCAGCCGACCATCTGGCCGCCGCGGCTGCCGATGGCCTCGATCTCGTCCAAAGCGCCGGGCATGATCTCCGACAGCGCGACATAGTCCTCGCCGGCCCGCTTCTCGGCGATGGCGAAGACCTCGGCCTGGGCGCGGTCGAGGACCTCGTCGGCGTCGGCCCCGTCGGCCGCGTAGCCCATCTGGACGATGCGGGTGCCGGTCTCGACCAGCCGGCGCAGGATCGCGCGCTCATGCACGATCTTGGCGTAGTAGCCGGCGTTGGCCGCCGTGGGCACCAGGGAGATCAGCGTGTGCAGGTAGGGGGCACCGCCGATCCGGGCGATCTCACCGTTCTTGGTGAGCTCGCCCGCCACGGTGACGGCGTCGGCCGGGTCGCCGCGGCCGTAGAGGTCGAGGATGACGTCGTAGACGATCTGGTGTGCGGGACGGTAGAAGTCGGGTGTACGCAGCAGTTCGACGACCTCGGCGATGGCGTCCTGGGAGAGCAGCATGCCGCCGAGCACGCCCTGCTCCGCCGAGATGTCGTGCGGTGGGGTGCGTTCGAACTCGTGCTCCTGCGGTCCGATATCGGCCACGCTCACCGCCGCACCCCCTCATCTCGGCCGCCGGCGGCCCCGTCCGCCCATCGCCGACCGTTCTCCACACGTCTATCCGACGCGTCGGACATTCTCGCGAGCCCGCGCGTCCATGAGCAAAGCCGCCTGTGGACGAACCTGTGGAGCGCCTGTGCAGACACGCCGTGCCGGTTGTGCACGACCTGTGGACAACTCTGTGGATTCTCCGTGGACGACGTGCATAGCAGCCCGATGACCTGCGATAACGTCATCCACCGGCTGTGCGGGAAAGAAAGTCGGCCCGGCACGGCACTGTAAGGCTTGAAGTTCTTAGGAAAGTTACCGCGTGGTACCCTCGGCGCGGTGACGACTTCCCGGCGGCTCGCGACCGCGCACGACCGCGAGATCCTGCGCCTGGCCGTGCCGGCCTTCGGCGCGCTCGTCGCCGAACCCCTGTTCCTGCTGTCCGACTCGGCGATCATCGGGCATCTCGGCACCGCGCAACTGGGCGGCCTCGGCGTCGCCGGCCAGGTGCTGACCACCCTCGTCTACCTGTGCGTCTTCCTCGCCTACGGGACGACCGCCGGGGTCGCGCGGCAGGTCGGCGCCGGCGACCTGCGGGCGGCGATCAGGCAGGGCATCGACGGGATGTGGCTCGCGATCGCCATCGGAGCGGTGCTGATCGTCGCCGGCTGGCCGCTGACCCCGTGGATCGTGGACGCGTTCGGCGCGTCCCCCGCCGTGACCCCGTACGCCGAGACCTACCTCCGCGTCAGCCTCTTCGGCATTCCGTCGATGCTGCTCGTGCTCGCCGGCACCGGCGTCCTGCGCGGCCTGCAGGACACCCGCACGCCGCTCTTCGTCTCCATCGGCGGATTCTCGGCGAACCTGCTGCTCAACGTGGTTTTCGTACTCGTCCTGGACTGGGGGATCGCCGGTGCGGCCTGGGGCACCGTCCTCGCCCAGACGGGCAGCGCGGTCGTCTACGTGGCCGTCGTGCTAAGGGCGGCGCGCCGGCACGGGGCCCCGGTCCGTCCCGACATGGCCGGGTTGCGGACGTCCGCCACGGCGGGCTTCGGCCTCCTGGTCCGGACGGCCGCACTCCGCGTCGTCCTCATCGTGGGAACGTCGATCGCCGCCCGCATGGGGGACGCCGAGATCGCCGCCTACCAGGTCGGCTTCCAGGTGTGGACGCTGCTGGCGTTCGCGCTCGACGCCATCGCGATCGCCGGGCAGGCCATCACCGGACGCTACCTGGGCGCGTCCGACACCACGGCCACGCGCGCCATCACGCGCCGGATGGTGTGGTGGGGCATCGGCTCCGGCGTCGCGTTCGGCCTGCTCATCCTCCTCGTCCGCCCGTTGCTGCCCGCCCTCTTCACCGCGGACGGCGACGTCCGGCACCTGCTGCTCGCCTCGCTGCTCCTGGTCGCGGTGCTGCAGCCCGTCGCGGGCGTCGTGTTCGTCCTGGACGGCATCCTGATCGGCGCTGGCGACGGCGCCTACCTCGCCGTGACGACGCTGGTCGCGACGATCGTCTTCCTGCCCGCCGCGATCGCCCTGTACAGGGCGGACGCCGGACTCGTCGGGCTCTGGACCGCGATCGGCCTCTGGATGCTGACCCGCATGCTCACCCTCGGCCTGCGCGCCCGCGGCGACCGCTGGATGGTCACCGGCGCCGTCCGCTAGCGGGATTCGGCGAATCGCACCCGCACCGGACGCCCCACCCGCTACTATTCGAACATGTGTTCCACACACGGCGAGCGGATGGCCCGGCTGACGCAGGCGATCGACGACCTGGCGGCCGAGGGCCTGGCCGGACTGCCCCCGGAGACCCTCGTGGAACGGGTGGCGGGCATCTGGTCCCTGATCGAGGGCATCGACCCCGAGATCGCCCGCCGCCGAACCCGCTACACCACCCCGGAAACATAACCGGATCCAGACGGCCACCACTGATGCGACGCCCATCGCAGGACCGGATAACGCCACTTCCCACTGGAGCAAGGTGCGCACTCATCGCCGCACTCCGGCGCGGCGGGCGACGTGGTCGCGGACGGGCCCGGGCACAGGACGCGTGGCCGAAAGCCTCAGGTCAGATCGTCCAGGGACGGCAGAACCGGCAAGACCGGACCCGTCGTGGCGTTGCCCGGGCTGGGGGATCCCTCCAGACGGGCGGCGACCGACCTGCGGAGCTCGGGCAGCCGGGCGTAGAGCCTGTCCCCCGGACACTCCGTCTTGTTGTAGTCGCGATGCCCGACGATCGCGCTGGACGGATCGAGGTCGTACTCCTGGCACAGCCACACGCACACCTCCAGCAGCGATTTCCACAGCCGTCCTGGAACCGCGCGCGACGTGTACGTTCCCTCGTTCTCGATGCCGATCGTGTGGTCGTTGTTGTGCAGGACCTGCGCGCCCACCACAAGATCACCGGCCCGGATCGACTTCAGGCTGCGGTTGCGTCCCTCCATCACGATGCCGCCCCGGCTGATGGTGAGCTGCTGGCCGGTGTCGTCCCAGCCGTTCTTGTCCATGTGGATGTTCTGGATGCTCCGGGACAGGCTGAACGCGTGGGCCAGCGATCCATCGCGGGAGTTCGCCGTGGCGGTGTGGTGGACGACGATGTGGTCCGGTGCCCGGTTGAGGACCGTGGCCGGCCGCCTGGGCGGCCGCGCCTTCCACTGCGCGCGCGTGTAGACGTGCGGGGTCTCCGCCGCGAACAGGGCGCGTCCGGCGATGCCCTCGGGTGACTCCTCCGCCATGGCCTCATTCTGGAGGGGCGATGCCATGGACAGCATCTCCAGCAGACCGGCCCCGGCCACGCCACCGATGACCGCCCGGCGCGTCACCGGCATGCCGCCGCGCCCCCGGTCGTCCGCGCCGTCCCCCGAATGCGCGATCAACACCGTCCCCCTTCGCTCCGGCGATCAACTGATCACGGAACGTAATGGCCGCTCCGACGATCACCCAAACACAGGGCGGTTCACGGAAGATTCACCTCTCTCCTATACACCTCTGACGCTGCCGACGACGCGGATCGCGTAGATCTTGGAGGACGCAGCACACACGCACTAAGAAAAGTAAACACATTCGTCACAGTACACTCCTACTATCAATCATA
>NZ_JABXFD010000404.1 GCF_013372625.1 Actinomadura sp. BRA 177 | reverse complement strand
GGGGATGTGAATAAGAGACAGCACCCCCATCACCCCCCAGCAACGCGACGAGGCGGGCGTAGACGTCATCCCCGAGGACGACCAGCCCGAAGACTGACCCGAACAAGCGCAAGAGGACGGTCGCGCCGCGACCGCCCTCTTGCGCTCGCCCGGAGTCAGCGGGTGGCGCCGCTGGTTACTCGGTAGACGTCGTAGACGCCGTCGATGGTGCGGACGGCCTTCAGGACGTGGCCCAGGTGTTTGGGGTCGCCCATCTCGAAGGTGAAGCGGCTGACGGCGACGCGGTCGCGGGACGTGGTGACCGAGGCCGACAGGATGTTGACGTGCTGGTCGGAGAGGACGCGGGTCACGTCCGACAGGAGGCGGGGGCGGTCCAGGGCCTCGACCTGGATGGCCACGAGGAAGACCGACTCCTCGCTCGGCGACCATTTGACGTCGATCAGGCGGTCGGGCTGCGTCTTCAGGCTGGCGACGTTGGCGCAGTCGGAGCGGTGCACGGAGACGCCGTGGCCGCGGGTGACGAAGCCGACGATTTCGTCGCCGGGGACCGGGGTGCAGCAGCGGGACAGGCGGACCCACACGTCGGGGTCGTCGGCGACGACGACGCCGGGGTCGCCGGCGCGGCGCTGCTTGCGGCGGGTCGGGAGGGCGATCTCGGCGAGGTCCTCCTCGGCGCTCTCGACGCCGCCGAGGGCGTCCACGAGGCGCTGGACGACGTGCTGCGCGGAGACCTGGCTCTCGCCGACGGCGGCGTACAGGGACGAGACGTCCGCGTAGCGCATGTCGCGGGCGAGGGCGAGCAGGGCCTCGCCGGACATCATCCGCTGGAGCGGCATGTTCTGCTTGCGCATCGCGCGGGCGATGGCGTCCTTGCCGGACTCGATCGCGGTGTCGCGGCGCTCCTTGGAGAACCAGTGCTTGATCTTGTTGCGGGCGCGGGCGCTCTTGACGAAGCCGAGCCAGTCGCGGCTCGGGCCGGCGTCCGGGGACTTGGAGGTGAAGACCTCGACGGTGTCGCCGTTGTCGAGGGTCGATTCGAGGGGGACGAGGCGGCCGTTGACGCGGGCGCCGATACATCGGTGCCCGACCTCGGTGTGGATCGCGTACGCGAAGTCGACGGGGGTGGCGCCCTGCGGCAGCGCGATCACGTCGCCCTTCGGGGTGAAGACGAAGACCTCGGAGACCGACAGGTCGAAGCGGAGCGACTCCAGGAACTCGGCCGGGTCGGCGGTCTCCTTCTGCCAGTCGAGGAGCTGGCGGAGCCACTGCATGTCGCCGGCCTTGCGGCCGCCGACCGTCTCCTCCTTGTACTTCCAGTGCGCGGCGACGCCGTACTCGGCGCGGCGGTGCATGCCCCAGGTGCGGATCTGCAGCTCGACGGGCTTGCCCTCGGGGCCGATCACCGTCGTGTGCAGCGACTGGTACATGTTGAACTTCGGCATCGCGATGTAGTCCTTGAACCGGCCGGGGACCGGGTTCCATCGCGCGTGGATCGAGCCGAGGGCGGCGTAGCAGTCGCGGACGCTGTCGACGAGGACCCGGATGCCGACCAGGTCGTAGATGTCGTCGAAGGAGACGTCCCGCGCGATCATCTTCTGGTAGATCGAGTAGTAGTGCTTCGGCCGGCCGGTCACGGTGGCCTTGATCCGGGCCTCGCGCAGGTCGGTGGAGACGTTCTCGATCACTTCCTGCAGGTAGACGTCGCGGCGCGGGGCGCGCTCGGACACCAGGCGGGCGATCTCGTCGAACCGCTTGGGGTACATCGTGGCGAACGCGAGGTCCTCCAGCTCCCACTTCAGCGTGTTCATCCCGAGGCGGTGCGCGAGCGGCGCGAACACCTCCAGGGTCTCGCGGGCCTTCTTCTCCTGCTTGTGCCGCGGCATGTAGCGCAGCGTGCGCATGTTGTGCAGCCGGTCGCCGAGCTTGATCACCAGGACGCGGATGTCGCGGGACATGGCGACGACCATCTTGCGGACGGTCTCGGCCTCGGCCGCCTCGCCGTACTTGACCTTGTCGAGCTTGGTGACGCCGTCGACGAGCGCGGCGATCTCGTCGCCGAACTCGGCGCTCAGCTGGTCGAGCGTGTACGGGGTGTCCTCGACGGTGTCGTGCAGCAGCGCCGCGCAGAGCGTCTCGGTGTTCATGCCGAGCTCGGCGAGGATGGTCGCGACCGCGAGGGGATGCGTGATGTACGGGTCGCCGCTCTTGCGCTTCTGGTTGCGGTGGTAGTGCGCCGCGACGTCGTAGGCGCGCTCGATGAGCCGCAGGTCCGCCTTCGGGTGGGTGTTGCGGACCGTCTTGATCAGGGGTTCGAGTACCGGGTTCATAGTGGGGCCGCGCTGGGCGCCGAGCCTGGCGAGCCTGCGGCGCACCCGGGCGGCGGACGGTGGGATCGTGGCCGGCGTGGGCCTGGCCGGGGCGTCGGGCTCGGACGCGTCATCGGCGTCCTCCGTGGAGGCGGTGCGCTCGGCGGGGGGAGTCTCTGGTCGGGGAGCCTGCGCGGCGGGTTTCCCCGCCGCCGGTTCTTCGGTGGCCGCCGCTTCCGCGGCCCGGTCCTCGGGAGCCGGCGGAGAGTCGGGAGCCGGCGGGGACTCGGCGGGGCGTCCGGGCGGTGCGGCACGGCGATCCGGGCGCCGCGGCGGCGCGGTGGACGCCCCGGCCGCCTTGACGGCCCGCTCCCCCGCGGTCTCCCGCGCCGGATGCTTTCCGGCCTGGGTCGCCGCGGCGGCGTCGCTCACCGCGCCGGTCGATACCGCCTCACCGGGCACCCAGCCTCCTTCGTCCATCTGGGCGCTGTGCCGCACGTCCCGCGGGTCGCGCCCGTCCCCACCGGACCCTGATGGCGCCAGTGTATCCGGCGGGCATTTCGCACTAGACCGTAACCAGGGAATGGACGTCCAGATTCCCCAGTTTGTCGCGTCCGTGCAGGAAGGACAGCTCAAGGAGGACCGACAGCCCGACGATGTCGGCGCCGCTCCGCCGGACGAGTTCCGCGGCGGCCCGGGCCGTCCCGCCGGTGGCCAGGACGTCGTCGACGATCAGCACCCGGTCGCCCGGTTCGAGGGCGTCGGAGTGGATCTCGATCGTCTCGTTCCCGTACTCGAGGTCGTAGGTCTCCGCGTGCGTCGCCGCGGGCAGCTTGCCCTTCTTGCGGACCGGGACGAACCCGGCGCCGAAGTGGTAGGCGACGGGCGCGGCCATGATGAACCCGCGGGCCTCGATACCGACGATCTTGTCGATGGTGCCGCGGCCGTGGTGGTTGACGATCGAGTCGACCACGCCGGCGAACGCGACGTGGTCGGCCAGCAGCGGGGTGATGTCCTTGAACATCACCCCGGGCTTCGGGTAGTCGGGGATGTCGCGGATCCGTTCCTGGATCAGCTTGCCGAGGTCCACGTTCGAGAGATTTCCTTTGTTCTACTTGCCGCCGCCGCGGCGCTGCTGCCGCGACCCGCGCCTGGGCTGCTGCCGCGACCCCGTCTGCACGACCTTCCGCACGGTGACCGCGCCTCGCACGTCATCGGGCGGATCGTCCTGCGGGTCATCGTCGCCGGCGGTCTCGGCCGGCGGCTTCCCGGACGCGCCGGCGCCCGCCTTGACCTTGGTGGTCGTGACCTGCTTGGCCGCGTTCCGCTCGCGGCGGGCGATGTTCTCCCGGATCTGCCGGTACTTCGGCTCGCGCTCCTTGAACTGGACGAGCAGCGGCGTCGCCACGCAGATCGAGGAGTACGTCCCGACGATCATGCCGACGAACAGCGCGAGCGACAGGTCCTTCAGCGTCCCCGCGCCGAACAGCGTGGTGCCGATGAACAGGATCGCGCCGACCGGCAGGATCGCCACCAGCGAGGTGTTCAGCGACCGGACGAGGGTGCTGCTGAGCGCCTGGTTCGCGGCCTCGCTGTAGGTGGTCTTGGAGGTCGGGCCGAGCGGTCTCGTGACCTCCTTGATCATGTCGAAGACGACGACCGCGTCGTACAGCGAGTAGCCGAGGATCGTCAGGAACCCGAGCAGCGTCGCCGGGGTGACCTCGAAGCCGACCCAGGCGTACACGCCGGCGGTGATGACGAGGTCGTGGACGAGCGCGACCACCGCGGCCACGGCCATCCGCCACTCGAACGCCACCGACAGGTAGGCGATGATCAGGACCATGAAGACGGCCAGCGCCTGCCAGGCCTTCTTCTGGATCTCCCCGCCCCACGAGGCGCCGACGACCTGGGTGCTGACCTTGGCCGCCGGAACCCGGAGCTCCTGCGTGATGCTGGACTTCACCTCGGTGACGTGCGAGGACGACATGCTCTCCGTCGTGACCCGCCAGTCGCCGCCGGCCTTCTGCACGATCGCCTGGTGGGCGCCGCCGTCGGTGACGGCGGTGCGCACCTGCTCGATCGAGGCGCTCGGCGCCTTGAAGGTGAAGACGGAGCCGCCCTTGAACTCGACGCCGAAGTTGAGGCCCTGGACGAGCAGGCCGGCGATCGACAGCGCCAGCAGCAGCCCGGAGATCGTGTACCAGATCTTCGGACGGCCGACGATGTCGGCGCTGATCTCGCCCCGGTAGATCCGCGAGGTGGCCGCGCGCAGTCCCATGGGTCAGGCCTCCTGGCTCGTCTTGCGGGCGGCGGACGCCGCGGCCTTGTCCTGGGCGGCCTGGTGCAGCCGCCGCGGATCGAGCCCGGACATCGGATGCCCCCGGCCGAAGAACTTGGTGCGCGACAGCAGCGCGACCATCGGCTTGGTGAAGAAGAACACCACGACGACGTCGATGAGCGTCGTGAGGCCCATCGCGAACGCGAACCCGGCGACGCCGCCGACCGCGAGGAAGTACAGCACCAGCGCGGCGAGGAAGGTGACGGCGTCGGCGACCAGGATGGTGCGCCGCGCCCGCTTCCAGGCGTTCTCCACCGAGGAGCGCAGCTTGCGGCCGGCTCTCAGCTCGTCCCGCAGCCGCTCGAAGTAGACGATGAACGAGTCGGCGGTGATGCCGATCGAGACGATCAGCCCGATGATGTGCGGGAGGGAGAGCCGGAAGCCCATGCCCTCACCGAGGATCACCACCGCCAGGTAGGTGACGGCGGACGCCACGACCAGGCTGGACACCGCCACCAGGCCGAGGCCCCGGTAGTAGAACAGGCAGTACAGCACCACCAGGCCGAGGCCGATCGCGCCGGCGATGAGGCCGCCGGTCAGCTGGTCGGAGCCCAGCGTAGACGACACCTCCTCGATGGAGCTCTGCTTGAACTCCAGCGGCAGCGCGCCGTACTTGAGCACGTTGGCGAGGTCGGTGGCGTACTGCTGGTCGAAGCTCTCGGGCGGCCCGTCGATGCTGGCGGTGCCGCCGGTGATCGGGCCCTCCCGGATGGCGGGCGCCGAGACGACCTGGCCGTCCAGCACGATCGCGACCTGCGCCTGCGGCGAGGACGAGTTCTGCTGGTAGGCGCGGGACGCGTCGGTGGTGACCGCCCCGAACTGCTTGGCGCCCGTGCCGTCGAACTTCAGCGAGACCGACCAGCTCGCCTGGCCCTGCTGGGCGTTCGGCGGCATCGCGTTCGCCTCGTCGACGTTCTCGCCGAGCACCCGGACGGGTCCGAGGATGTACTTGGTGACCTGGCCGTTCTCCTCGTCCTGGTCACACGCGGCGACGAACTTGCGGTTCGGGTCGTTCGCGCCGTCGGCGTGCCGGTCGCCGTTGTAGCAGTCGAGCGACTCGAACTGCTTGATGACGGCCTTGTCGGTCACGCCGGGGAAGTCCTGCGCGGGCGCCGAGGGCTGCCCGGACGGCTGCACCAGCGGCGACGACGGCGACGGCTTCGGCGTCGGGGCCGTCAGCGCCTGCGACAGCGCTTTGCCGCGCGGGGTGGACGACGACGACGGCGAGGCGCTCGCCGACGGGGACGCCGACGGCGCCGGGCTCTTCCCGTCGCCCTCGCCCTTGGCGGAGTGGCTCGGCGACGGGGCCGGTGCGGCCCCGCCCGACGGGTGCCCGTCGGCCGAGGCGAACACCTGGCGGAACTGCAGCTTCGCCGTGGTGCCGATCAGGCTGACGACGCGGCTCTGCCCCTCACCGGGGACGTTCACCACGATGTTGCTGCTGCCCTGCTTCGTGACCTCCGCGTCCGAGACCCCCAGGCCGTTGACGCGCTGCGTCATGATCTTGACGGCCTGGTCCATCTGCTCGGCGGGGGGATCCCCGCCGTCCGGGGTCTTGGCGGTGAGGGTCACGGTCGTCCCGCCGGCCAGGTCCAGCCCCAGCTTGGGCGTCGTGCGCCCCTGCCAGACGGCCAGGCCGGCGAGGACGACCAGGATCGCGAATAAAGTGAGGAGGGTGCGCCCCGGCGTAGGAGCGGTTCTGGGCGAGGCCACGTGTCGTCGTACTTCCCGTCTTTGTCGTCGCCTTGGGAGGGGTCAGGCGGAGGGCTTGTCCACCTTGACCTTCGTCTTCCCCTTCGGCTCGGACTCGGGCTCGGCGTCCTCGTCCTCGTCCGCGGCGTCCTCCGCCTCGGCCCTGCCGTCCTTGGACAGGTCGACCGCGTCGTCCTCGTCCTGCTCGTCGGCGTCCTCGTCGAGCTCCTCGAGCTCGTCGTCGAGGTCGTCGGCGTCCGCGTCCTTGTGGATCTGCATGACGGCCTGCTTGAGGAACCGCACCTCGACCCCGTCGGCGATCTCCAGCACGACGCCGTCGTCGTCGACCGCCACGACGGTGGCGCGCATGCCGCTGGTGGTCACCACGCTGACGCCCGGCTGCAGGTCGTTCTGCATCTGCATCTGCTCCTTGCGCCGCTTGCTCTGCGGCCGGATGAGCAGAAGGTAGAAGACCACGGGAACGGCGAGGAGCAGGAGCAGGTTGAAGGCCCCGCTACCGCCCGAGTCCGCCGCGAGAATCATGTCGCTGCCCATTACTGGGGCATCCTTCCGATGTCGATTGCCCAGCCTGTGACCGGTACGGCCACGCGCACGGGACCGCCGGCTGGAGACGGTGAACCAAGTCCCGGAGTCTAGAGAGTACGCGAGACCCCGGCAACGACGCGACGAGCGGCGACGCCGGGAAGTTCCCAACCCGTTACCGGGTGATCACTATTCCGCCTGATCGGCGCTCTCGTCCACGTCGAAGAGGGTCCCCGCCAGCGGCGCCGTCGGCGGCTGGGCGAGACCCAGATGCGCCCACGCGGCGGCCGTGGCGACCCGCCCGCGCGGCGTCCTCGCCAGCAGGCCCTGCCGGACGAGGAACGGCTCGGCGACGACCTCCACGGTCTCCGGCTCCTCCCCCACCGACACGGCGAGGGTGGAGAGCCCGACCGGGCCGCCGCCGAACTTGCGCATCAAAGACTCCAGGACGGACCGGTCGAGCCGGTCGAGTCCCCGTTCGTCCACCTCGTACAACGCGAGGGCGGCCCGCGCTGATTCCTGGGTGATGACGCCGTCGGCGCGGACCTCGGCGTAGTCGCGGACGCGGCGCAGCAGCCGGTTGGCGATGCGGGGCGTGCCGCGGGACCGCCCGGCGACCTCGGCGGCCGCGTCGTCGCCGATCTCCACGTCCAGCAGCTGCGCCGACCGCCGGACGATGACCTCCAGCTCGGCGGGCTCGTAGAAGTCCATGTGCGCGACGAAGCCGAACCGGTCGCGCAGCGGGCCGGGCAGCATCCCGGCCCGGGTGGTGGCCCCGACCAGCGTGAACGGCGCGATGTCGAGGGGGATCGCGGTCGCGCCCGGCCCCTTGCCCACGACGACGTCGACCCGGAAGTCCTCCATCGCCATGTAGAGCATCTCCTCGGCGGGGCGGGCCAGCCGGTGGATCTCGTCCAGGAACAGCACCTCGCCCTCGGCGAGGGTGGACAGCACCGCCGCGAGGTCGCCGGCCCGCTCGATCGCGGGCCCGGAGGAGATCCGCAGCGGCTGCCCCAGCTCCGCCGCGATGATCATGGCGAGGGTGGTCTTGCCGAGGCCGGGCCCGCCGGACAGCAGCACGTGGTCGGGCGTCCGGCCGCGCCGCAGCGCGCTCTGCAGGACGAGGGAGAGCTGCTCGCGCACCCGTTCCTGCCCGACGAAGTCGTCCAGCTTCTTCGGCCGCAGCGCGGCCTCGATCCGCTGCTCCTCGGCCCCGTCGGCGTCCGCCGAGACGATCCGCTCGAACTCCTCGCTCATTTGCTGAGCTTCTTCAAGGCGGACTTCAGCAGCGTCGCCACCGGCGGCGCTTCACCGTCGAGGTCGGCGGCGACGGCGTCCACGGCGGCGTCGGCGTCCTTGGCGGACCAGCCGAGGTTGACCAGCCCCATCTGCACCTGCTCGCGCCACGCCTCGGCACGGGCGGGCGCGCGCACCTTGTCGGCGCCGCCGACCGGCCCGCCGAGCCGGTCCTTGAGCTCCAGGACGATCCGCTGGGCGCCCTTCTTGCCGATGCCGGGCACCTTGGTCAGCGCGGTCAGGTCCTCGGTGGCGACCGCGCGGCGCAGCGCGTCCGGCGTGTGGACGGCGAGCATCGCCAGCGCGATCCGGGGCCCGATGCCGCTGGCGGTCTGCAGCAGCTCGAACACCGTCCGCTCGTCGTCGTCGGCGAACCCGAACAGGGTGAGGGAGTCCTCGCGGACGACGAGCGAGGTCGGCACGTTCGCCTGGTCGCCGACCCGCAGCCCGGCGAGGGTGGCGGGCGTGCACTGCACCGCGAGGCCGACGCCGTGCACGTCGATCACGGCCCCGTCCGGTCCGGCGGCGGCCACCCGGCCGCTGACGAAGGCGATCACTGGGCACTTCCTCCTCTGCTGCGGGCGGCGAGCCGCGCGCGTTCGGCCCGCGCCGCGTCCTCGATGCGCGACCGCCGCGCGTGTGCGAGCCGCTGCTGCGCTCCCCCGCGCCACACGTGGCAGATGGCCAGCGCGAGCGCGTCGGCCGCGTCCGCCGGTCTGGGGGCCGTCTCCAGGGACAGCAGCCGGGTCACCATCCGGGTCACCTGCGCCTTGTCGGCGCGCCCGTTGCCGGTGACGGCGGCCTTGGCCTCGCTGGGCGTGTGCAGCGCGACGGGCAGCCCGCGCCGGGCCGCCACCAGCATCGCGATGCCGGCCGCCTGCGCGGTGCCCATCACGGTCCGGACGTTGTGCTGGGAGAACACCCGCTCGACGGCGACGGCGTCCGGCCGGAACTCCTCGACCAGCGCCTCGATGCCCGCCTCGACGCCCACCAGCCGCAGGGCGTGGTCCTCGTCGGCGTCGGTCCGCACGACCGACACGTGCACCAGGTGGAGCCGCTTGCCGGGAGCGCCCTCGACGACCCCCACCCCGCACCGGGTGAGCCCGGGGTCCACCCCCATCACCCGCACGGCCGCTCCTTCGATCATCTGTTCGGCCGCCAACGCTACCAACACGCGCCACCGGTCAGAAGTAATCCAACGAGAACGGCGTGGCCGCGAACACCACCCCCAGCCCACCCGCGTCCCCACCCCGAAGCAGCCCAGCACGGCGCAGAACGCTCACAGGAACACCCGCGTACAGAGCCGCCAGGCCGCGCGGCCCAACATGCACAGCGTCGGCGTCCTCGCCGGAGCGCTCCAGCCGCCCTTCCCCATCCTTGATCTCCAACCGCCAGTGGCCCGAGTTCGCCGGACGCTGCGGGTCGTCGATCGTCAGGGGCACCGTTGCCGTGACGCCGGCGGGGTAGCCGCGCGCCGCGATCGCCGCGGGCGCGTCCACCACGCGCAGCATCCACTGATCACGCTGGACGGTTTCGTGCTTGCGCTCGCGGAGCATCCACAGCACCGGATCCATGGGCGACACGCACGCCCGGACGGTCTCGGCGATCGAGGACCCGGACCCGACGATGGCCCACAGTGCACGCAGAGTGGCCTCGGAGGACGCGACGAGCCGGGTGACCTCCAGCGCCTCGCCTCCGTCGGCCCAGCGGTAGGAGAGGAAGCCGTCCTCGGCCAAGTGGACGTAGTCGCCGCCGGTCGCGAGGACTTCCCGCCATCTCGCCTCCGTCCAGCCGACGGGGCCGCAGTCGCGGGCGGATCCGTGCGCCCGTCCGATGACGGCGGCGACCTCCGCGGAACCGTAGGACACGGCCGGCGCGGGGCGGGTCAGGCGTCGAGGGAGGCCATGACCTCGTCGGGGACGTCGAAGTTGGCGTAGACGTCCTGGACGTCGTCGGAGTCCTCCAGGGCGTCCAGGAGGCGGAAGACCTTCTTGGCGTTGTCCTCGTCGAGGGGGACGGTGACGCTCGGCAGGAACTTGCTCTCGGCCGACTCGTAGTCGATGCCGGCGTCCACCAGGGCGGTGCGGACGGCGACCAGGTCGCCGGCCTCGCTGACGACCTCGAAGTTCTCCTCGTCGAGCTCGTTGACCTCCTCGGCGCCGGCGTCGAGGACGGCCATCATCACGTCGTCCTCGCTGGTGTTCGCCTTGGGGACGATCACGACGCCCTTGCGGTTGAACATGTAGGAGACCGAGCCCGGGTCGGCGAGGGAGCCGCCGTTGCGGGTGAGCGCGACGCGGACCTCGGAGGCGGCGCGGTTGCGGTTGTCGGTGAGGCACTCGATGAGGACGGCGACACCGCCGGGCGCGTAGCCCTCGTAGGTGATGTTCTGCCAGTCGGCGCCCCCGGCCTCCTCACCGGCGCCGCGCTTGCGGGCGCGCTCGATGTTGTCGTTGGGGACGGAGTTCTTCTTCGCCTTGTAGATGGCGTCGTAGAGGGTGGGGTTGGCGTCGGGGTCGCCGCCGCCGGTGCGGGCCGCCACCTCGATGTTCTTGATCAGCTTCGCGAAGAGCTTGCCCCGCTTGGCGTCGAGGGCCGCCTTCTTGTGCTTGGTCGTCGCCCACTTGGAATGGCCGGACATCTGTCACTCCTCCTCTGCAGTCCGGCGCACCAGATCGGCGAAGTAGTGGTGCACGCGGAAGTCGCCTGTCAACTCCGGATGGAACGAGGTCGCCATGAGCCGCCCCTGACGAACGGCGACGATCCTACCGGCGTTCGGGCCGCTCTCGGCGCGTCCGAGGATCTCGACGGCGTCGCCGACGGACTCCACCCAGGGTGCGCGGATGAAAACGGCGTGGTACGGCGTGTCCCCCATGCCGGTCAGCGGCACCGCGGCCTCGAAGGAGTCGACCTGCCGGCCGAACGCGTTGCGCCGCACGGTCATGTCGATCCCGCCGACGGTCTCCTGGCCGGCCGCGCCGTCCCGGATCCGGTCCGCCAGCAGGATCATGCCTGCGCAGGAGCCGTAGGCGGGCAGGCCCGCCTCGATCCGCTTGCGCAGCGGGTCGAGCAGCTCGAAGGACCGCGCCAGCCGCCACATCGTGGTGGACTCCCCGCCGGGCAGGACGAGGCCGTCGACGCGTTCCAGCTCCTCGGGGCGCCGCACGGCCAGGGTGCGCGCCCCCGCGGCCTCCAGCGCGCGGGCGTGCTCGCGCACGTCCCCCTGCAGGGCGAGGACACCGATCGTCGGCACAGTCGTCACGTGGAACCTTCCGGGGATGGGATCTCAACCCTAGACGTTCCTTACAACGCGCCGCGACCTGGCCGATCTTCCCGGGATCAGGCGTGCTTGAAGCGGCGGAGCGGGAGTTCCAGGGGGAGGAAGCCGTCCTTGCCGCGGTCGGCTATGCCGCGGCCGAACATGTGCGCCTCGGCGAGCGCGAGCCCGAACTCCTCGGGGTCGAACGGGAGCGGGACGTCCGGCGCGCCCGCGTCGATGGCGCGCCAGAACGGCCCCTCGGCGGGCAGCCGGTCGCCCAGGTCGACGACGACGCCGTCCTCGGCGGTGACGAACACGTCGCGGCGCAGCGCGCCGGACTCGTACCAGCGGAACCAGCAGCCGCGGATCACGTTGTGCAGGACGAGGACGCCGCAGTGCGAGCCGGGCAGCGCGGCCGCGGCGGTGTCGGCGATCCGGCGGGCGTCGTCGTCGAGGCAGAACAGCCGCCGGTCGCAGAGCAGCAGCGCCCGCTCGAACGCCCCGACGAACAGCTCGTCCTCGTACGGCCAGAGCGCGAAGTCCAGGACCGTGTCACCGGTCTCGGTCAGGGTGTCCGCCGGGTAGAGGCCGCGCGCGATCGCGGCGGCGGCGTCCGGGTCGGGCACCAGGCCCGGCCGGAACACCTCGGTGGGTTCACCCGCGCTCGCGCACGCCAGCGCGACCGACCAAGCCATGCTCTCCCCTCCCGCGGCCGGGCACCGCCCTCCCGGCCACGCCGCCAGGTTAACCCGGCCGGGCCGCGCTGTGGACCCCCGGGTCCCCGATCAGCTCACCAGCCGCGGCCCGCGAACTTCTGGTCCTCGCCGAGGGAGTTGGCGCTGATGCCGACCATGGCCTCGCCGAGCCCGCGGGACACCTTGGCGATCACGTCGGGGTCGTCGTGGAAGGTGGTGGCCTTCACGATGGCCTCGGCGCGCTGGGCCGGGTTGCCGGACTTGAAGATCCCGGAGCCGACGAAGACGCCCTCGGCGCCGAGCTGCATCATCATGGCGGCGTCGGCCGGGGTGGCGATGCCGCCGGCGGTGAACAGCACGACGGGCAGCTTGCCGGCCCGCGCGACCTCCTTGACCAGCTCGTAGGGGGCCTGCAGCTCCTTGGCGGCGACGTACAGCTCGTCCTCGGGCAGCGACTGCAGGCGGCGGATCTGCTGCCGGATCTGCCGCATGTGGGTGGTCGCGTTGGACACGTCGCCGGTGCCGGCCTCGCCCTTGGAGCGGATCATCGCCGCGCCCTCGGTGATGCGGCGCAGGGCCTCGCCGAGGTTGGTGGCGCCGCACACGAACGGGACGGTGAACGCCCACTTGTCGATGTGGTTGTCGTAGTCGGCCGGGGTGAGCACCTCGGACTCGTCGACGTAGTCGACGCCGAGGGCCTGCAGCACCCGGGCCTCGACGAAGTGGCCGATGCGGGCCTTGGCCATGACCGGGATGGAGACCGCGGCGATGATCCCGTCGATCATGTCGGGGTCGCTCATCCGGGAGATGCCGCCCTCGGCGCGGATGTCGGCGGGCACCCGCTCCAGGGCCATGACGGCGACGGCGCCCGCGTCTTCGGCGATCTTCGCCTGCTCGGGCGTGACGACGTCCATGATCACGCCGCCCTTGAGCATCTCCGCCATGCCGCGCTTGACGCGGGCGGTCCCGGTCTCGGGCGCTGCGTTGTCAGTGGCGGGTGTGGAAGTGGACACGGGCATTCCTTACGTGGACGGACGACAAGTCGCTTTCCATGATATTGCCTGCTCGTGCGGTCCACGGACCCGGCAGAGTGTCAGCGCGCGCCGCGCTCCGCTTACGGAGTGACCGGCGCCACTTCGGACGGCAGGGTTGTCAAGGCGTGTAGGGCTTGCCGTCGTTGACGAGCAGCACCCAGACCTGCCCCGGCGCGAACGTCATCGGCTTGCCGTCGGTGGTGGTGAACGTCGTCCCCTTGCCCTCGGACGGCCGCGACCACTTGGCCTTGTAGGACTTGCCGTCGCGCAGGACGACCGCCCGTCCGGTGCCGGTGGTGTGGATCAGCGGCGTGTAGCTGCCGAGGAAGTCGTGGAACTTCGACCGGGTCGTCTTGGCGTACTGGATGACGATGGTCTTGCCGCCCAGCCGTCCGCCCTCGGCGGCCCGGTCGGGGCGCCCGCCCCAGCTGGCCAGCCACCGCTTCTCCTCGGCCGACCAGGTGAAGCCCATGGTCGCGGACGGCCAGCGCGCGGTGAACGACTTGGTGGGCTTGCCGCCTTCGGGCGCGTCCCCGAACTCGAACCCGATGTCGCGCGGCTTCGCGGCCTTCGGGGCCCGCTTGAGGAGGTCCTTCGGGTTCGCGTACAGGTTGTAGGGGATGCGCCTGGCGCTCGACCGGAAGTAGGCGCCGCCCGCGTTCTCCTGTGAGATGTCGTACACCGGCGCCTTGCGGACGTACTTCTTCATCTTGCTCTGGACGCCGGAGAACGCGAACGCGGGGCGGCCGAACTGGGGCAGGATGTGCAGGTCGGAGATGCGGGCGCTGCGGACGGGCCCGACCTTCTTCGGCAGCTTGGACGAGTAGACCGCCATCAGCCGGGTCTCGCCGCCCTCGACCTGCTCGACGTAGACGATGTCGGCGGCCTTCACCCCGCTCTGCGGCAGCGCCGGCCTGGTGTTCTCGATCTTGACGGCGAGGACCGGGTTGTCCAGCCCCTTCGTCCCGCCGTTGAACGGGTGCACGGCGGGCTCGGGCGTCTCGCTCGGCGACGGCGCGCCCGTGCTGCGCGGCGGCGGCGCCGTGTTCCGCTCGCCGGAGTCCGAGCAGGCCGGCAGGGCGGCGGCACCGAGGACGAGGACGCCGAGCCCCGCGGCCGCGCGGCCCCGGACGGCGGCGTCCCATGCGGATCGCACGATGTACCCCTCCCTAGGACGGTCTGCCAGAGAGTAGCGAACGTGATCGGATGCGCCCGCCCGTCCAGCGGTACGGGCGCGGGGCCCGGCTGTGATCAACGTCGCGCGGTCAGATTCCCGGCGGGTCGTCGTCGATCTCGAAGAAGTCTGGCAGCGGGGCGCGCCCGGCGAGCGGCAGGATCCGGATCAGCAGCTTGCGGCGCGCGATCCGGGCCTGGGCGACGGCGTCGTTGTAGAAGCGGCGGGCGTAGGTGACCTTCGCGGCGGCGGAGGACAGCTCGTCCAGGACCTCCGCGCCCTCGCCCGCGCCGCGGGCGGTGATGGTGCCGACGAACTCGGGCTGGTCGACGACCGCGCGCAGGGCCCGGGACAGGTCGCTCTCGGCGAACTCGCGGCGCTCGGCGTCGGCGGTGCGCGCCTCGTGCGCGGCGGTCGCCAGCACGAGGCTGGTCGCCGGGTCCAGCAGCCGGGACGCGGCCAGCTCCAGCGCGGCGGCGGCCCGCCGGACCAGCGCGGCGTCCAGCGCGGCGCGGGCGGTCTCGACGCGGACGTGCAGCCGGTCGAGCCGGGTGGCGCGCCACGACACGTACACGCCGATCAGGAAGACGACGGCGATCCAGAACAGGACGTCGATGATCCAGTCGTAGGACATCCGGCGCTCTCCTACCGCCCGAGGCCGGACTCGACGACGCCGGCGCCGTCGTCCGTGACCGTCTCGTACACCCTCAGCACGTCGCGGGCGACGGCCGACCAGTCGTAGGCGCGGACGGCGGCGCGGGCCTCCGCGGACAGCTGCTTGCGCCGCGCCGGGTCGTCCAGCAGGTCCCCGGCGGCCGCGGCGAGCGCCTCGTGGTCGCCGGCCGGGAACAGCGCCCCGGCCCGCCCGCCGAGCAGCACCCGGTCGAACGCCTCGATGTCGCTGGCGAGGATCGGGGCGCCCGCCGACATCGCCTCGGCGAGCACGATGCCGAAGCTCTCGCCGCCGAGGTTCGGCGCGACGAAGACGTCCACCGAGTGGTAGGCGCGGACCTTGTCCTCCTCGCTGACCAGGCCGAGGACGACGACGCGGTCGCGCAGCTCCGGCGAGACCCGGGCGATCACGTCGTCGGCGTCGCCGGGCCCGGCGAGCAGCAGCCGCAGCCCGGGACGGCGGCGGCCGAGGACCTCGAAGGCGCGCAGCAGCACCGGCAGGCCCTTGCGCGGCTCGTCCATCCGGCCGAGGAACCCGAGCGCTCCCCCGTCGCCGCGCGGCGGCTCGGCGCGGCCGCGCCAGTCGGGCAGCGGCTCGGCCATCGCGTACCGCTCGGTCGCGACGCCGTTCGGGATGAGCACGGCGTCGCCGCCGAGGTGCTCGACGAGCGTGGTGCGGGCGGCCTCCGACACCGCGATCCGGCCGGTGATCTTCTCCAGGGCGCTCTGCAGGATCGGCGCGGTCACCGACACCACCCGCGACTTCTCGTAGGACGCGTGGAAGGTGCCGACGATGGGCCCGTCCGCCGCCCAGCAGGCCAGCAGCCCGAGGGAGGGCGCGGCGGGCTCGTGGACGTGCAGCACGTCGAAGCCGCCCTCGTGGATCCACCGCCGGACCCGCCCGGCCGACAGGAACCCGAACGCCAGCCGGGCCACGGAGCCGTTGTAGGGGACGGGGACGGCCCGCCCGGCGGACACGACATAGTGCGGCAGCTCGGCGTCGTCGTCCGCCGGCGTGATCACCGACACGTCGTGGCCGAGCCCGATCAGCGCCTCCGCGAGGTCGCCGATGTGCTGCTGCACTCCGCCCGGGACGTTCCAGGTGTACGGGCAGACGATCCCGATCCTCATCCGGCGGCGCTCATCTCGCGCCGCCGGGCAGGTCGTCCACCCAGACCTTCTGGAGCATGTGCCAGTCCTCGGGGTGCGCGGCGATGCCCTGCTCGAAGACTCGCGCGAGCTCCTGGGTCATGGCCTGGATCTTCTCCTGTCTGCCGCCCTCGTCCGGGACCGGGATCTCCTCGTGGACGCGCGCCGCCCAGTACTCCCCCTCGTACCAGAGTGTCACGGGAATGAGCGCGGCGCCGGTCTGGATCGCGAGCGCGGCGGAGACGGCGGGCATCCGGGCGGTGGCGCCGAAGAACTCGACGTCGATGCCGCTCTCGGTCAGGTCGCGGTCGACGACGAGGCACACCGGGCGGCCGGCGCGGAGCCGCTGCGCCATCCGCCCGAAGGCGGAGGCGCCCTTGTGGGCGAGGACCTCCATGCCGAGGCTCTCGCGGAACTCGACGAACCGGTCGAACAGCGACGCCGGCTCCAGCCGCTCGGCGACGGTGGTGAACGGGTAGCCGCAGTGCACGAGCCACGCGCCGGCGTGCTCGTAATTGCCCATGTGCGGCAGGGCGAGGATGACGCCCCGGCCGGAGTCGAGGTTGGTGAAGATCTTCTTCTCGCCGGTGACGCGCATCCGGCCGAGGATCCGCGCACGGTCGTACTCGGGCAGCCGGAACACCTCCAGCCAGTAGCGCAGGTAGGAGCGCAGCACCTTCTTGCTGAGGACGCGGACCTCGTCGTCGACCGCGTCCTTGCCGAGGACGCGGCACAGGTTCCGCTCCAGCTGCCGCACGCCGGAGCCGTACCGGTGCCAGGTACGGTCGGCGATCGCGGTGAAGGCCAGCCGGGCCATGCTCTCCGGCATCTTGCGGACGACCGTCCAGCCGAGGGCGTAGACGGCATCGGTCACCTCATCGCGGAGCGACGTCCCGTCGTCCCCGCGGCGGGGCGTGGTCATGGCCGCGGCTCCGGCGTCTTCTCCGCGCCGTTCTCCTTCTCGGCACCGGTGTCGGCGGTCGCCTGCGCGTACACCGTGGCGAACCGCTGCCCGACCGTGATCGTGCTGAGCGCGGCGAGCGCCCACAGGGCGACCGCCAGGACGTAGGGGACGCCGAGGCCGTCGAGCCCGGCGGCGACCAGCGCGACGATGAGGCGCTCCGCGCGCTCGGCGATGCCCACGTTGCAGGTGTAGCCGAGCCCCTCGGCGCGGGCCTTGGCGTACGACACCACGACGCCGGAGACCAGGCAGTACAGCGCGACGCCGGCGAGCGGCTCCTGGCCGCCCCGGTAGAGGCCGATCATCAGCCCGGCGAAGATCGCGGCGTCGGCGACCCGGTCCATGGTGGAGTCCAGGAACGCGCCGAACTTGGAGATCTTGCCGGTGACCCGGGCGACCGCGCCGTCCAGCATGTCGAACAGCACGAACGCGGTGATGACCATCGTGCCCCAGAAGAACTCGCCGCGCGGGAAGAGGACGAGCGCGCCGGCGGCGACGCCGACCGTGCCGATGACGGTGATGGCGTTGGGCGAGACCCCGGTCCGCGCGACCGCCTGCCCGACGGGGGTGAGGACGCGCCCCAGCGCGGGCCTGATCTTGTTGAGCATCGCCGTCCGTTCTCGTATCGGTCCCCGGCCCGGCAACCGGGCGCGCCCATCGTAGTGCGGCCGGGGCGCGGACGCGCTCGGCGCCGGGTTTGGGCCCCCGGTCCTCCGGACAGATCACGGATGAATGCCGTTCACCCCTTGTGGTCCCGGCCATCACGGGAAAGGGTGTTGATACGGGTGTGACGTCGGTCACGCGCGATTGGACGAGGTCGGACGCCGCACTCGGACGTCAGGGCCGGGCCCGCCGGGCCGGGCCCGAGCCGCACGCGGGCCTCCGCGCGGAGACCCGTCCGAGGAGGTAGTCATGGCGGACAAGGGAGGCCACCCGGGAGGCTCCGGCAGGGCACCGGAGGCCGGCGGGTGCGACAGGGTGCGCAATGTCGCGCTGGTCGGCCACTCGGGGGCCGGCAAGACCACGCTCGTGGAGGCGCTGCTCGCCGCGACGGGCGCGCTGCAGCGGGCGGGGAAGGTCGAGGACGGCACCACGGTCAGCGACTTCGACGAGGTGGAGGTGCGCCAGCAGCGCTCGGTGAACCTCGCGCTCGCCCCGCTGACGCACGGGGACGTGAAGGTCAATCTCATCGACACACCCGGCTACGCCGACTTCGTCGGTGATCTGCGGGCCGGGCTGCGCGCCGCCGACGCGGCGCTGTTCGTGATCTCGGCGGTGGACGGCATCGACGGCCTCACCCGGATGCTGTGGGAGGAGTGCGCGGCGGTGCAGCTGCCCCGCGCGGTCGTCATCACCAAGGTCGACCAGCAGCGCGGCGACTTCGACGACGTCGTCATGACCTGCCAGGACGTGTTCGGCGAGGGCGTCGCGCCGCTGTACTTCCCCGCGGCCGGGGATGACGGGCTGAAGGGCCTGATCGGGCTGCTGTCGCAGCGCTGCCTCGACTACTCGACCGGGAAGCGCGCCGAGTGCGACCCCGATCCGCAGTACCTGGAGCAGATCGCCGAGCAGCGGGCGTCGCTGATCGAGGGCATCATCCAGGAGAGCGAGGACGAGACCCTCATGGACAGGTACCTGTCCGGTGAGGACATCGACGTCAAGGCGCTCATCGAGGACCTGGAGACCGCGGTCGCGCGCGGCAGCTTCTACCCCGTGCTCGCGACGTCGGTGCCGCACGGCGACCACCCCGGCCCGGTCGTGGGCATGCTGGAGCTGCTGGAGGTCATCACCCAGGCGTTCCCCTCGCCCCTCGAACACGGCATTCCCCCGGTGACCTCGGTGGCCGGCGGGCCGCCGAAGGAGATCTCCTGCGACCCGGCGGGCCCGCTGGTCGCCGAGGTCGTCAAGACCACGTCCGACCCCTACGTGGGGCGGATCTCGCTGGTCCGGGTGTTCTCCGGGACGCTGCGCCCCGACACCACGGTGCACGTGTCCGGGCACGGCATAGCCGACCGCGGGCACGCGGACCACGACGTCGACGAGCGGGTCGGCGCGCTGACGTCCCCGCTGGGCAAGACGCAGCGGACCGTGTCATCCTGCGGCGCGGGCGACATCTGCGCGGTGGCGAAGCTGAGCCGCGCCGAGACCGGCGACACCCTGTCCGACCCCGGCGCGCCGATGGTGATGGCGCCCTGGTCGATGCCCGACCCGCTGCTCCCGGTCGCGATCCGGGCGAAGTCCAAGGCCGACGACGACAAGCTCAGCCAGGCGCTCGCCCGGCTCGTCGCCGAGGACCCGACGCTCCGGCTGGAGAACAACGCCGAGACGCGGCAGCTGGTGCTGTGGTGCATGGGCGAGGCCCACGCCGACGTGCTGATCGACCGGCTCAGGACCCGGTACGGCGTCGAGGTCGACCGGGTCGACCTGCGCGTCCCGCTGCGCGAGACGTTCGGCGGGACGGCCAAGGGCCTCGGCCGGCACGTCAAGCAGAGCGGCGGGCACGGCCAGTACGGCATCTGCCACATCGACGTGGAGCCGCTGCCGTCCGGCGAGGGCTTCGAGTTCGTCGACAAGATCGTCGGCGGGGTGGTGCCGCGGCAGTTCATCCCGTCGGTGGAGAAGGGCGTCCGGCAGCAGATGGGGCGCGGCGTGACCGCCGGGTACCCGCTGGTCGACATCAAGGTGACCCTGCACGACGGCAAGGCGCACTCGGTCGACTCGTCCGACATGGCGTTCCAGGCCGCCGGGGCGCTCGCGCTCAAGGACGCGGCGGGCCAGGTGCCGATCCTGCTGCTCGAACCGGTCGACGAGGTGGCCGTGCTGATCGCCGACGACTACGTCGGGGCGATCATGTCCGACCTCACCTCGCGGCGCGGCCGGGTGCTCGGCTCCCAGGCGGTGCCGGGCGGCCGCACCATGATCAAGGCCGAGGTGCCGCAGCTGGAGATCGTCCGGTACGCGATCGACCTGCGGTCGATGTCGCAGGGCACCGGCACGTTCAGCCGCACGTTCCTGCGCTACGAGCCGCTCCCGTCGCACCTCGCCGACAAGGTCGCCGCCGAGTCCCGGGACGGCGGCTAGCGGCCGCGCCTCCAGAGCCCCGCCCGGCGGCCCGGGGCGGGGCTCTAGGCTTGCCGCGTGGATCTTCCTGCCCTCCGGCTGGGGCCTCGCGCGCGGCTCTGGCGGTCACTGGCGGGCGCCGCGGTCGTCGGCGCCCTGTTCTACACCAGCGCGTACGGGAGCAACGACGACTTCCCGCTCGGGCCGATGACGCAGTTCGCGTTCTCGGTGAAGGACGACGGCGGCACGATCAGCTCGTACTGGCTGGAGGCCGACACCGCGGCCGGCACGCATGTGGCGCTGTCGTTCGACGCCGTCGGGACGGGCATGAAGCGCGCCGAGATCGAGGGGCAGATGCCGCGCATCCGCCGGGACCCGTCGCTGCTGCAGGGGATCGCCGACGGGCAGCGCAGGCTGCATCCGGCCGAGCCCCGGCTGACCCGGATCTACGTCGTGCAGGAGATCAAGAAGTTGAAGCGCGGCAAGGTCGTGTCGACCATGCGGCAGAACCGCGTCGTCTGGGACGTGAAGTGACCGCCGCCGCGACGCCGGAGGCGCCCCGTCCCGTCCGGCCCGCCGGGGACCCGCCCGGTCATCGCGACGAGCCCGGCCGCGATCGTCACCGTCAGCAGCGTGTACATGGACCACGGCGTGGG
>NZ_JABXFD010000403.1 GCF_013372625.1 Actinomadura sp. BRA 177 | reverse complement strand
CGGGGCCGGGGGGGCGGGGGGTGGGTGGCCGGGGGGGCGGAACGGCGGCGGCGGCGCGGCCGGCGGCGAGGGCGCAGCGGGCGCCTCACCCTTCGGCTCGGGGGCCTTGGCGGCGGCGGCGCGGCCGGCGGCGAGGGCGACGGTGCCGCAGAGGATGAAGGCGAGGATGCCGCCGAGGACGACGTCCTGGGCGGGGAGCTGCTCGGCGGCGCCGTTGTGCTCGGCCTCGTGGGTGTTCGTGGACGTGACCGGGGCGCCGACCTGATCGACGGTGGGGGCGGGGGCGGCGTGCTTCGGGGTGTACTTGGCCTCGACCTTGACCTTGGACGGGTAGCCGTAGCCCACGACGGTGCCGGTGTCGCGGGTCTTGCGCATGAGCTTGTAGCCCTCGGCGTTGCCCTCGATGGTGTGCAGGGTGTGCCCGTCGACCTTCTCGACGATGCCGACGTGGTCGATCTGGTCCATGTCGCCGGAGCCGTTCCAGTCGTAGAAGACGATGGCGCCGGGTTCGGGGTCGTGGCCCCAGGCGTCGTGCTTCTTGAACCACTTGGCGTGTTCGACGGTGGAGGCGAACTGCCCGGCCTGGTCGGTGACGTCCGCCTTGTCGGCGGCCCAGGCGAGGAACATGTCGCACCAGGGGGCGGTGGAGAAGTACGCGTCGTGGTCGCCGTCGACGTTCTTGCGGTACCACTCGCCGAACTTGGTGTAGCCGTTGCCGTGCTCGGTGTAGCCGAGTTCCTTCTTGGCGATGTCGAGCAGCTGCTTGCCGACCGGGTCCATCTCGCTCCCTGCGCATCACTCGTTCGGGCAGGGTGCGCCCGACCGGGGGGACGGAACGTACCTCGTTCCAATGGTCACGTTCCGATCTCGACGGAATGTAGTCCAGGTAAACCGCAGGCGGCAAGCTGTTCCAGCTAAACGGTCAAAACGGACTACTCAGTAGTAGCCACGCGGGAGGACGGTGACCGGGCACGGCGCCGCCCTGAGCACCTTGAGGGCCACCTCGCCCAGGAAGACGCGGTGGGCGGCGGCGTCCTCGCTGGACGCGCAGACGAGGAGCTCGCCCTCGGGCCAGTCGACGTCGTCCAGGGCGTCGGCCACGTCGTCACCCTCGGCGACCTCGGCGGACACCTCCTCGGGGAGCAGGTCGGCGGAGTCCACGGCGAGCCGGATGGCGAGCGCCAGGTCGTCGCGGAGCGGGTCGGGGTCCACGTCCCCGATGGCCAGGGTGACCAGGCGGAGCGGGACCTCCAGGCGCTCGGCGGCCTGCGCGGCGCGGATGACGGCCTCGTCGCACTGGGGCCGCCGGACGTACATGACGGTGATCCGGCCGAGGTCGTCCGGCGGGGCGTAGCCGGACGGGGTGAGCATCACGGCCTCGGTCGCCGAGTGCAGCAGGTGGTCGGCGGCGGCGCCGACGCCGATGCGGCCGCGGGCGCCGCCCTCGGGGGAGCCGACGACGATCAGGTCGGCGCCGATCCGGCTGGCGAGCACGGTGAGCCCGCGCCCGACGCTGCGCCCCTCCTGGACGAGCAGGTCGGCGGGCCCGTCGGCGTCCAGCAGGTCGGCGAGCTGGTCCAGCACGGCGCGGGCCTCGCCGGCGGCGGCCGGGAGGTCCGGCGGGTGGACGGTCGCCACGCTCAGCCGGCCGCCGGTCAGTGCGACGATGCCGCGCGCGAGGTCGAGTGCCTCCCGGCCGCCCGCGTCGTGGACGTATCCGGCGAGGACGTGTTCACCGATCATGTACCCGAGCATTCCCCCGCGACGGCCCGTCAGACCAGGGGCCATTTCAGGTAGTTTTTCCTGGTTGCCACTTTATTGGGGGGATTTGTCATGGGTGTCGAGGTGTCCGACCTCGAAGCCGGCCGCTGGACCATCGACCCGGTCCACTCCGAGATCACCTTCACGATCCGGCACCTGATGTCCACGGTGCGCGGCTCGTTCCCGGACTTCGGCGGCGAGGTGGTGATCGGGGACGACCCGCTGGACTCCACCGCCCGCGCCGAGATCCGGATGGGCTCGATCGACACCCGCAGCGCCGAGCGGGACGAGCACGTCCGCTCCGCCGACTTCCTGGACGTCCGGCGGCACCCGGTGATGATGTTCGCCGCCACCGGCGTCGAGCGCGCCACCGTCGGCCGCCGCGCCCGCAGCCCCCGCTACCACCTCGACGGCGACCTGACGATCAAGGACGTGACCCGCCCGGTGCGGCTGCTCACCGAGTTCCACGGCGTCGGCCCCGACCCGTGGGGCGGGACCCGCGCCGGCTTCACCGCGACCGCCGCCATCAGCCGCCGCGACTTCGGCATCGAGTTCAACGTCCCGCTGCAGGGCGACCGGGTCATGCTCGGCGACGAGATCACGATCGGCCTGGAGATCCAGACCGTCCTCGCCACCGCCTGACCAACGCCCCCGTCCGACTGCCGTTGTGCTTGATCGGCGTCCGGCCTGACCGACGTCTTGTTTCACCGGTGTCTTGCCTTACCGGCGTCCCGCCTAGCTGGCGCCTCTGTTTGGCTGTGGGTGGTTGCGGCCGGTCAGACCGCGGTGCGGGCGAGCCAGTGGTCCAGCAGTGACGCGTCCCCGGTCACCTTCAGCTCGGCGGCGTCGGCCGGGGCGAGCCGTCGCGCGAAGACGAGCAGCAGGTCCTGGACGGGGCCGGTGGCGGTCATGTCGGCGTCCTGCGATCCGTGCTCCCAGACCGGTCCCTCGGGCGTCCGCGTGATCAGCCAGCCCGGCAGGGACGGCTCCGCCGGACGCAGGCACAGCGTCTCGCCGTTGCCGCGCAGCTCGGCCAGCTCCGGCTTGTACGCCGCCGCCGTCACCGCCGTGAGCAGCCCGAGGAACTCGTCGATCGCGTCGCCCGCGAGGTCGGGCGCCACCGCGAACGGCGTCCCGGCGGCGCCGGCCGCGTCGGCGTGGTGGACGACGGTCTCGTTCGTCATCCGGCGCAGCCACCTGACCGTCGGCCACGTCCCGAGAAGCGGGTGGTCGACCGTCGCGTCCGGCTTCGCGTCGTATGCGGCGATCAGCTCCTCCGCGCCGTCGCGCAGCCAGCCGGGCCAGTCGGCGGGGGAGTCCGGCAGCGTGCGGGGCAGATCGTTCAGGACGTCGGTGCCGCCCGTCCGCACCAGATGGGTCGCCCACCGGTGCGCCTGGCCGACGTGCCCGACCAGGTCCGGCAGCGTCCATTCCGGGCAGGTCGGCACCCGCGTGGACGGATCGGGCCCCGAGGCGGCGTCGGCGAGCCCGCGGGCGTGCTCGCGCAGGCCCTCCTTCATGCGTCCGGCGTTCAGCACGGTCGTCTCCTTTCTGCGGTTTCCCGTCGTGCTCGTAAGCTAGGAGCTCCAGTCGGCTGGAGGTTCAACCGGGTGTGACCGAAGACACTTCGCTCGGGATCGGCGACCTGGCCGCGCTGACCGGCGTGTCCGTGCGCACGATCCGCTTCTACTGCGACGAGGGCGTCCTGGAGCCGGGACGCAGCGCGGGCGGGCACCGGCGCTTCGACCGCTCGGCGGTGGACCGGCTGCGCCTCGTCCGGCGGCTGCGCACCCTGGGGCTGGGCCTGCCCGCCATCGTGGCCGTCCTCACCGGGGACCGCTCGCTGGCGGAGGCCGTCGCCGCCGAACGCCGCGCCGCCGACGCCGAACTGGCCGCGCTCGCCTGGCGCCGCGCCTCGCTCCGCGCCATCGAGGCGCGCGGGACGTCCTGCTGGAGTTCTGGCGCCGCCGCATCCTCGTCCCGCTGCCGGGCGAGGCGGTAAGGGCGTTCCTGGAGGCGAACGTCCCGGAACCGCCCGCCGACCCGGCGCCCGAGCAGGTCGTCGCCTATGCCGGGATGGTCGCGGTGGCAGGCGACCGGCCGCTCCTGCGCGAACTGCGCGCCCTGGGCAAGGTCAATGTCGACTGGGTGCGAGACGAGCCGACGCTGATCGACGGTCTAGGCGAGGCCATCGCGATGGCCGCACCGCTGGTTACCGGTGAGCCGGGCCCCGGTCCAGCCCTCGACCGCTTTGTCGCGGCCCACGCCACCGGACGGGACGAACGCGACACACCAGGCTTCCGGCGCGCGCTGCTGCCCGCCGTCGCCATGGAGCAGGACCCGCGCCTCCGCCGCTACTGGACGCTGTTCGGCGAGGTCACCGGCGAGCCCGCGACCCCTGGGACGATCAACACCTGGCTGGTCGACGCACTCGAACGGGACGTCGCCTGACGCGTCAGGAATATGATCTCGCCCCCCGCGGTTCCGGTAGAATGATTGAAAGTTCTACTATTTCGGAGGCCGCCATGCAGTTCGGGATCTTCTCGGTCGGCGACGTCACCCCCGACCCGACCAACGGCCGCGAGCCCACCGAGGCCGAGCGGATCAAGGCGATGGTGGCGATCGCGCTCAAGGCCGAGGAGGCGGGGCTGGACGTCTTCGCGACCGGCGAGCACCACAACCCGCCGTTCGTCCCGTCGTCCCCGACGACGATGCTCGGCTACATCGCGGCCCGCACCGAGCGGCTGATCCTGTCCACCGCGACCACGCTGATCACCACCAACGACCCGGTGAAGATCGCCGAGGACTTCGCGATGCTGCAGCACCTCGCCGACGGCCGGGTGGACCTGATGATGGGACGCGGCAACACCGGCCCCGTCTACCCGTGGTTCGGCAAGGACATCCGCGACGGCATCCCGCTCGCCATCGAGAACTACCACCTCCTGCACCGGCTCTGGCGCGAGGACGTCGTCGACTGGGAGGGCAAGTTCCGCACGCCGCTGCAGTCGTTCACCGCGACCCCGCGCCCGCTGGACGGCGTCCCGCCGTTGGTGTGGCACGGCTCGATCCGCAGCCCGGAGATCGCCGAGCAGGCCGCCTACTACGGCGACGGATTCTTCGCCAACCACATCTTCTGGCCCAAGGAGCACTTCCAGCGCCTCATCGGCCTGTACCGGCAGCGTTTCGAGCACTACGGGCACGGCTCCGCCGACCAGGCGATCGTCGGCCTCGGCGGGCAGGTGTTCATGCGGAAGAACTCCCAGGACGCCGTCCGCGAATTCCGCCCGTACTTCGACAACGCGCCCGTCTACGGGCACGGGCCGTCCCTGGAGGAGTTCACCGCCGAGACGCCGCTCACCGTCGGCAGCCCGGAGCAGGTGATCGAGAAGACCCTGTCGTTCCGCGACAACTTCGGCGACTACCAGCGCCAGCTGTTCCTGATCGACCACGCGGGGCTGCCGCTGAAGACCGTCCTGGAGCAGATCGACATGCTCGGCGAGGAGGTCGTCCCGGTGCTGCGCAAGGAGTTCGAGGCGCTGCGCCCGGCGCACGTCCCCGCCGCCGCGCCGACCCACGCGTCCCGCCTCGTCCAGGAGGTCCGATGAACACGCTCGCCGTCATCTCCGCCGGCCTCGGGCAGCCGTCGTCCACCCGGCTGCTCGCCGCAGGAACGGCACCCCGTCTGTGATTACTCTGCTACGATGTGTGAGTCAGTGACGGGATCTCAACGCACCCGAATTGGTCGGGGAACGGCTTTATGGTCTGCTATCGGCACTGGAACGCGGCACCGCTCGCGGTGTCAGGCTGTCGTCAACCAGCCGAACGCGGCCTGAACAGCTGAAGCCATCGGCTGCGAGGAGCTGCAAGCTTGGGCGTTTGCCCGAGTCGTTGACCGCGTCCTACAGCGGCGAGAATTTGCGAGCGGCGTGGAGGGCAAGCCGGTGCTGCCGGGATTCTTCGGCGGCACCGAGCGGCACTCGCTGGCCATCGACTACGCGATGCGCCCGCTGTTCGCCTACCTGCGCACCAGTGTCGTTCCGACCTCCGTGTACGCGGCGTCCGAGGACTGGGGAAGCACCGAAACCGGCCTCCCCGACCGCATCACCCGAGCCGGCGCCGAACTCGCGGCCCTCATGACGGCCCGCCCGGCCCCGCCGAAGCCCGACCCGTACGAGAACCCGGTCCCCTTCGAGGACCTCTTGTCCGCAGGCAGCCGTTGAGAACTGGCTTCATTAAGCCTTGGCTTATATAAGCCGGGGCTGTAGTTTGGGGCCGTGCACGCGTTCGATGTTCTGGGCGACCCCGTCCGGCGCCGGATCCTGGAGCTGCTCGCCGAGGGTGAGCGGTCGTCCGGCGAGGTGACGGCGGTTGTCCGGGAGGAGTTCGGGATCTCGCAGCCCGCGGTGTCGCAGCATCTGAAGGTGCTGCGCGACAGCGGGTTCGCGGTCGTGCGCGCGGAGGGCACGCGGCGGCTGTACGCCGTCGACTCCGCGCCCCTGCGGGAGGTCGACGCCTGGCTCGACCGCTTCCGCCGGTTCTGGACGCCGCATCTCGACGCCCTGACGACCGAGATCGCCCGGGGCAAGCGCGCACGCCGCCACGAACCAGGGAGCGAGACATGATCGAAGTCACCGGGCAGATCAACGCGGTACGGCGCAGGGTCGGCGAGCGGGTCCTGGAGGCCGGCACCGCGCGGACCGCGGTGGTCAGCCAGGTCTACGACACCGACGTCGAGGACCTGTGGGACGCCGTCACGAGCGCCGAGCGGATTCCCCGCTGGTTCCTGCCGGTCTCCGGCGACCTCCGCCTCGGCGGCCGCTACCAGTTCGAAAGCAACGCCGGCGGGACGATCGAGACCTGCGACCCGCCCAAGAGCTTCTCCGCGACCTGGGAGTACGGCGGCCAGACGTCCTGGGTCGAGGTCCGGCTGACCCCGGAGCCGGACGGCCGGGCGCGCTTCGAGCTGGAGCACATCGCCCACGTCGACGACGACACCTGGAACCAGTTCGGGCCGGGCGCCGTCGGCATCGGCTGGGACATGGGCCTCCTCGGCCTCGCCCTGCACCTGGCGACCGGCAAGAGCGCCCCGGACGAGGTCGGCCCCGACTGGGCCACGACCGACGAGGGCAAGGAGTTCACCCGCCAGAGCGGCGAAGCCTGGTACGCCGCCCACGTAGCCTCCGGCACCCCCGAACCCACCGCCCGCGCCTCCGCCGACCGCACCATCGCCGCCTACACCGGCGAGACGGAATGACGCCCGCGTTCTGATGCTGCTCCAGGGCCCGGCCGACAGCGAAAGGGCGGCCCTTGAACACGCCTTCGAGCAGGTGGGCGGCGTGCCCGACCTGGCGTTTTAGAACACGCCCGCCTCCGCCTCCCCGGCCTGCGGCGGGCGGCGCGGCAGAATGGCGGCGTGGATGTCAGGGTCGGCGTTCGCGTCGAGGGGGTCGTGCAGGGCGTCGGGTTCCGGCCGTTCGTGCACGGGCTCGCGACCGGCCTCGGGCTGTCCGGGCTGGTCGGCAACGACGCGGGCGGGGTGTTCATCGAGGTCGAAGGCGCGCCCGACGTGGTCGGACGTTTCCTGGACGGGCTGCGCACGCGTCCGCCGCGGCTCGCCGTCGTCGAGCGCGTCACCACCCGGGAGCTCCGTGCCTCCGGCCGCGACGGCTTCGCGATCGTGGGCAGCGACGCGTCGGGGGAGCGGCGCGCGCTCGTCTCCTGGGACTCCGCGACCTGCGACGACTGCCTCCGCGAACTCGGCGACCCCGCCGACCGCCGCTACCGGTACCCGTTCATCAACTGCACGAACTGCGGGCCGCGCTTCACGATCGTGAAGGACGTCCCGTATGACCGTCCGTCCACGACCATGGCGGGCTTCCCGATGTGCGGGCCGTGCGCCGCCGAGTACGAGGATCCGGCCGACCGCCGATTCCACGCCCAGCCGACGTGCTGCCCGACCTGCGGACCGTCCCTCACGCTGCACCCGCACGCCGATGAGCCGCTGGCCGCCGCCCGCGACATGCTCGCCGCCGGTGCCGTCCTCGCGGTGAAGGGCCTTGGCGGCTACCATCTGGCGGCGCGGGCGGCATTGGAGGACGCGGTGGCCGCGCTCCGCGCGCGCAAGCACCGCGAGGACAAGCCGTTCGCCGTCATGGTCCCCGACCTGGCCGCCGCCCGGACACTGTGCACGCTCACCGACGCCGAGGAGGCGCTGCTCACCGGCCCCCGCCGCCCGATCGTCCTGGCGCGCCGCCGCCCGGACACGGCACTCGCCGGCGCCGTCGCGCCCGGCAACGGGCACCTCGGCCTCATGCTGCCCTACACCCCGCTGCACCACCTTCTCGTCACCGAACCCATGGTGCTGACCAGCGGAAACGTCTCGGACGAGCCGATCGCCCACCGGGACGACGACGCCCTGCAACGCCTCGCCGGGATCGCCGACGCGTTCCTGTACCACGACCGTCCCATCCACACCCGCACGGACGACTCGGTGGTACGCCTCTTCCGGGGCCATCCGCTGCCCGTGCGGCGCTCCCGCGGCTACACGCCGGAACCCGTACAAATCGCGAAAGGACGTCCCGTCCTCGCCTGCGGCGCCGAGTTGAAGAACACCTTCTGTCTGACCCGGGACGGCCGCGCATTCCTCTCCCACCACATAGGGGACCTGGAGAACTACGAAACCCTCCGCGCCTTCGAAGAGGGCATCGAGCACTTCCAGCGGCTCTTCGACATAACCCCAGAACTCATCGCCTACGACCTGCACCCCGAATACCTGTCGACCAAATACGCGCTCGACCGGGAGCTGTCGTCCGTCGCCGTCCAGCACCACCACGCGCACATCGCGTCCTGCCTCGCGGACAACGGCGTGGAAGACCCGGTGATCGGTGTCGCATTCGACGGCACCGGATACGGCACGGACGGCACCCTCTGGGGCGGAGAATTCCTCATCGCAGACCTCCACGGCTTCGAAAGAGCCGGACACCTAGAACCGGTTCCCATGCCCGGCGGCTCCGCCGCGATCCATGAACCGTGGCGGATGGCGGCCGCATACGGCGCGCCCTCCGACCTCCCGATAGCCCGCCGTCCCGACTGGTCCACCATCACGGAGATGGCCGCACGCCGAGTCAACGCCCCGCTCACGTCCAGCATGGGCCGCCTCTTCGACGCGGTCGCCGCCGTCCTCGGTGTCCGCGACCGCATCAACTACGAGGGCCAGGCCGCGATAGAACTGGAACAACGCGCCGACTTGTCGGAAGCCGCCGGATACCCGGCGACCATCACCGGCGAATTCACCATCATGGCCCGAGAGCTGCTGGACGCGGTGGTGGCCGATCTCAAGACCGGCGTCCCCGTCCCCACGATCGCGGCCCGGTTCCACAATGGCGTCGCTGCCCTGATAGTAGACGCGGCATCGCGCATCCGGGACGAAAGAAACCTCCACACGGTCGCCCTCTCCGGCGGCGTGTTCCAGAACATGCTCCTCCTGGAACGCGCGGTATCGGGCCTCACAGAGGCGGGTTTCGAAGTGCTGACCCACCACCGCGTCCCACCCAACGACGGCGGCATCAGCCTCGGCCAGGCCGCCGTCGCCACCGCTCAGTCCGGCGCCCTTCCGAAAGCCGCCTACCCCTGACTCGCCCGGAAAGGCCGGGCGCCTTCATGCGTGGGCGACGTGATCATCACGACACGGGCGCGCGGGGTTAGAGGTTGCCCAGGGCTCGGGTTGCGGTGATTTCTATTACCACACGGTTCGGGTTGGCGCGTGGGGGCTTGTAGCGGGTCGCGTAGCGGTGTTCGGCGTCGGCTACGGAGGGTGCGTCCGATTTCAGGACGGCGCGGCCCTCGATGGTGGCCCAGCGGCGGCCGTCGGCCTGGGTCACTGCTACCGGAAGGCCTGCCTCGCCGGCGTGGCGGACGTGGCGGGCCTTCGCCGAGGTGGACGAGGTGATCACGCGGACCGTGCCCGCGTCCAGGGTGGCGCCCACTGGGACGGCGTGCGGGGTGCCGTCCGGGCGGACGGTGACCAGGGTGCAGATGTGGCGTTCGCGGAAGAAGGCGATGAGGCGCTCGTCGTCCAGGGCCAGTCGGTGTTTGCCGTTCACCGGCCGGATCCTAGAGGGCGGTCGGCTCCGCGCCGGTCAGAGGGTCGATTTCGTCCGCAATGGGGGGAGAAGGTACGGGCTCCGAGGTGACGGATGCGACCCCTTTATCGGGGTGGCGAGGAAGGTCGGGCTTATGATTAGTTAGCGCAGGAAACTATCTGACGGGGGTGGGGTCGGCGTGCCGTCCAAGCACTATCCGTGGGTGGCGCTGAGCAACACGACGCTCGGCATGCTGCTGGCCACGGTCAACTCCTCGATCGTGATCATTTCGCTGCCGGCGATCTTCCGCGGCATCCACCTGAATCCGCTCGAACCGGGCAATGTCAGCTATCTGCTGTGGATCCTGATGGGGTACATGCTCGTCGCGGCGGTGTTGGTGGTCACGCTCGGCCGGCTCGGGGACATGTACGGACGTGTCCGGATGTACAACGCCGGGTTCGCGGTGTTCACGGTCGGGACGCTCTTACTGGCGCTCGATCCGCTGCACGGGAGCGCGGGGGCCCTCTGGCTCATCGCCTGGCGGGTCTTCCAGGGCATCGGCGGGGCCATGCTGATGGCGAACTCGGCGGCGATCCTCACCGACGCGTTCCCGGCGCACCGGCGCGGCATGGCGATGGGCGTCAACCAGGTCGCCGGTATCGCCGGGACGTTCATCGGGCTCGTGGCGGGCGGGCTGCTCAGCGAGATCAACTGGCGGCTGGTGTTCTTCGCGTCCGCGCCGATCGGCGTCATCGGGACGGTCTGGGCGTACCGCAGCCTGATCGAGACCGCGAAGCGGGCCGTCGCCGCGAAGATCGACTGGCTGGGCAACGCGACGTTCGCGATCGGGCTGACCTCGCTGCTCGCCGCGATCACCTACGGCATCCAGCCCTACGGCGGGCACGACATGGGCTGGACGAACCCGTGGGTGCTCGGCGGCATCATCGGCGGCATCGCGGTCCTGGCGCTGTTCTGCTGGATCGAGACCAAGGTGGAGCAGCCGATGTTCCAGCTCGGGCTGTTCCGCATCCGGGCGTTCACGGCCGGGAACGCGGCCGGGTTGCTCGCCGCGATCTCGCGCGGCGGGATGCAGTTCATGCTGATCATCTGGCTGCAGGGCATCTGGCTGCCGCTGCACGGCTACGACTACGCGGACACCCCGCTGTGGGCGGGCATCTACCTGCTGCCGCTCACCGCCGGCTTCCTGGTGGCGGGGCCGCTGTCGGGGCACCTGTCCGACCGGCACGGCGCCCGCGCGTTCGCCTCCGGCGGGCTGGTGCTGTCGGCGCTGGCGTTCGGCGGGCTGCTGGTGATCCCGACCGACTTCGGCTACACCACGTTCGCGCTGCTGATCTTCCTCAACGGGGTCGGCTCCGGGCTGTTCGCCGCGCCCAACACCACCGCGATCATGAACTCCGTCCCGGCGGACCAGCGCGGCGTCGCGTCCGGCATGCGCGCCACGTTCGCCAACGCCGGCATGGTGCTGTCGATCGGCGTGTTCTTCTCGCTGATGATCGCGGGACTGTCCAACACGCTGCCGAGGACGCTGACGCAGGGGCTGACGCAGCACGGCGTCCCGGCCGGGCCGGCGACGCAGGTCGGCGAGCTGCCGCCGGTCGGCACGCTGTTCGCCGCGTTCCTCGGCTACAACCCGATCCAGAACCTGCTCGCGCCGTTCCACGTGCTCGGCAGCCTCGCGCCGGACGACGTGAAGACGCTCACCGGACGCTCGTACTTCCCGCACCTGATCTCCGAGCCGTTCCACCACGGACTGGTCATCGTGTTCAGCCTGGCGATCGCGATGTCGCTGGTCGCGGCGCTGGTGTCGCTGCTGCGCGGACGCCGGTACGTGCACGACGACGTCCAGGACGAGCCCGCACCGCAGCGGGCCAGGCAGGACGCCGCCTAGCCTCCGGCAGCCCCCTGCCGCAACGCCTCAGGTCACGGGGACGTTGCGGTCGGGGGCTTTTTCGCGTCCGCCATTGACACTGTTCCGCAAACGTTTTCATAATCGTCCGCATGAGCGCAGACGGCACCCGGGCCTCGATCCGGGCGGTGGCGAACCTGGCGGGGGTGTCCCCCTCGACGGTCTCGCGCGCGCTGAACTCCCCGGAGCTCGTGAACGCCGAGACCCGGCGGCGCGTGCTCGAATGCGCCGAGCGGCTCGGCTACCAGCCGAACCGCGCGGCGCAGTCGCTGGTCCTCGGGCGGACCCGCAACGTCGGGCTGATCGTGCCCGACATCGCCAACCCGTTCTTCGCCCCGTTCATCAAGGGTGTGGAGGCCTACTTCCGGGACACCGAGTTCGCGGTGTTCCTGGCCGACACCGACGAGGACACGGCGACGGAGGTCCGGCTGGCCGAGGCCATGGTCGAGCGGGTGGACGGGCTCATCCTGTGCGCCCCCCGCATGTCCGGGACGCGCCTGCGCGCCGTCGCGGCCAAGACCAGCGTGGTCCTCGCCTACCGGACCAGCCGCTCGGCACCCTCGGTCCTGCTGGACTTCCAGCCCGGCCTGGACCAGGCGGTCGCGCACGTCCACGCGCTCGGCCACCGCAGGTGCGCGTACCTGTCCGGCCCGGCCAACTCGTGGTCGAACCGGCAGCGCCGCAAGTTCCTCGGGGCCGCCTGCGAGGAGCGCGGCATCGAACTCGTGGACCTCGGCCCGTACGAGCCGCGGTTCACCGGCGGATACCGGGCCGCCGACGAGGTGGTCGCGGCGGACGTCACCGCGGCGTTCGCCTACAACGACCTGGTCGCGCTCGGGGTGCTGTCACGGCTCACCGAGCGCGGCGTGAAGGTGCCCACCGACCTCGGCATCGTCGGTTTCGACGACATCCCGATGGCGTCGATGACCAATCCGCCCCTGACCACGGTGGCCATGCCCGTGAACGCGCTGTCACAGGCCGCGGCCGCCACCATGCACGCGACGCTCGACCCCAGGGCGCCCAAGGCGCCCCCTCTTCCGCCGGCCGCCGAGCTGGCGACCCGACTCCTCATCCGAGGCACCACCGGGCCGGTGTGAGCCCGGCCTTACCCGGAGGACCACCCGTCCTGCCAGGAGGACCCACCCCATGAGAACTCCTCGATCAGCCCTCCTCACCCTCGCCACGACCGCCGGACTGCTGCTGACCGCGTGCGGCGCGCCCAGCTCGGACGGCACGTCCGCGTCCGAACCGGCCGCCGCGGACGTCAAGCTGCCGTCCAAGCCCGTCACCCTGAACATCATCGACGTCGCCGGGAACCTGCAGCTCACCCAGCAGATCTTCGAGAACTACCAGAAGGCGCACCCCAAGCTCGTCAGCAAGATCACCTACACCAAGGCGACCGCGCCGGAGCTGGCCGGCAAGGTCAAGGCCCAGCAGGACGCCGGGCAGCTCGACATCGACCTCGTGCTGACCGGCACCGACGGCCTCTCGGCCGGCCTGGAGCAGAACCTGTGGGTCGACCTGCTCGGCAAGTACTCAGACAAGCTGCCCGACCTCAAGTCGCAGTACCTGGAGCCGGCGTCCAAGATGCAGGACCTCGCGCAGGGCCAGGGCGTCGTCGTGACGTACTACCCGTCCGGCCCGCTGCTGGAGTACAACCCCAAGAAGGTCTCGGACCCGCCGAAGACGGCCGACGAGCTGCTCGCCTGGGCGAAGGCCCACCCCAACAAGCTGGAGTACGCCCGCCCGTCCAACTCCGGGCCCGGACGCACGTGGCTCATGGGCCTGCCCTACATCCTCAAGGACTCCGACCCCAAGGACCCGACCAACGGCTGGTCCAAGACCTGGAAGTACCTCAAGGAACTCGACCAGTACATCGAGTACTACCCGACCGGCACCACGCAGACGATGAAGGAGCTGGGCGAGGGCACCCGCGACATCATCCTCAGCACCACCGGCTGGGACATCAACCCGCGCGTCCTCGGCCAGGTGCCGAAGGACGTCAAGATCCAGGCGCTCGAAGGCTTCACCTGGGTCACCGACGCCCACTACATGGTCGTCCCCAAGGGCGTCTCCGGTGAGAAGCTCGCCGTCCTGCTCGACATGATGAAGTTCTCGCTCCAGCCGCAGCAGCAGGCGATCACCTTCGACAAGGGCTACTTCTACCCCGGCCCCGCCGTGAAGGGCGTGACGCTCGACATGGCGCCGGCCGAGAGCCAGCAGGCCATCAAGGAGTACGGCCGCCCCGAGTACGACAAGCTCATCGCCGACAACCCCAAGGCCCCGCCGCTCGACGCCAAGGCCCTCGTCACCGCCTTCGACCGCTGGGACCGCGAAATCGGCGGGCAGAAGGTCAAGAAGTCGTGAGGTCGCACAGAGTGAGGGCGCGCAAGTGAAGGCGCACGCGTTGGAGGCGCGCTGGGCCCTCCGGACCGCACGGCGGTCCGGAGGCCCGGCGCCCTCGGGAAGGGCGTCATGACGGTGGAGACCGTAGTGGAGAAGGAGACGCGGGCGGCGTTCGGGCAGTTGCGGCTGGACGGGGTGACGCGGCGGTTCGGGAAGGCGGTCGCGCTCAGCGGGTTCGATCTGCGGATCGAGGGCGGCGAGTTCATCGCGCTGCTCGGGCCGTCCGGGTGCGGGAAGTCGACGGCGCTGAACTGCCTGGCCGGGCTGCTGCCGCTGTCGGACGGCGCGATCTGGCTGGACGAGGAGCGCATCGACACGCTGCCGCCGGAGAAGCGCGGGTTCGGGATGGTGTTCCAGAACTACGCGCTGTTCCCGCACCTGTCGGTCCGCAAGAACGTCGCGTTCGGGCTGTCGGTCCGGCGGACGGGGAAGGCGGAGACGGCGCGCCGGGTGGACGAGGCGCTGCGCACGGTCGAGCTGACCGAGCACGCCGACAAGCTGCCCGGCCAGCTGTCCGGCGGCCAGCAGCAGCGGGTCGCGATCGCCCGCGCGATCGTGCTGCGGCCGAAGCTCGTGCTGATGGACGAGCCGCTGTCCAACCTGGACGCCAAGCTGCGCGTGCAGATGCGCACGGAGATCCGCCGCATCCACCAGACGCTCGGCCTCACCACCGTGTACGTCACGCACGACCAGGAGGAGGCGCTCGCGCTCGCCGACCGGGTCGTGGTGCTGCGGTCCGGGAAGGTCGAGCAGATCGGCACGCCCGAGGAGGTCTACACGTACCCGGCCAGCACCTACATCGCCGGGTTCATGGGCTACCGGAACCTGCTGGAGCTGCCGGTCCTGTCGGTGGCCGACGGCAGGGTGACGCTCGGGGAGAAGGACGGGCTCGCGCTCACCGGGATCGGGCAGCAGCCGATCTCCGGCGGGCGGGCGGTCGCGGCCATCAGGCCCGAGGACTTCCGCGTCGGGGACGCCGGCGCCGAGAACCGCGTGAGCGTGCGGGTCGAGGTGTCGGAGTTCCACGGGCGCGAGGTCGCCGCCGAGGGCGTCACCGATGACGGGCGCGTCGTCCACTTCAAGCTGCCGGAGCGGATCGCGCCGGGGGAGCGGGTGACGCTGACCGTCCAGCCCGAGCGCGTCCTCGTGTTCGGCGAGAGCGTGCGGGAGGCCGCCGAGGCGCTGGACGAGCCAGTGGAGACGGGAGCCCAGGATGGTGGTTGAGGCTCCCGCCCGGCCGGAGGCGCCCGCGCCCGGGCGCGGCGGCCTTCGGCACCGGCTCGCCGAACGCGGCGTCGACCGGGTGCTGCTCCTGCTGCTGCCCGCCGTGCTGATCATCGGGCTGCTGTTCATCTACCCGATGGCGTACGGGGTGGGGCTGTCGCTGCAGCCGAAGAGCGGCGGCGGCCCGTTCGCCAACTACGCCGACTTCTTCCAGGACTCCTACCAGCGCAGCACCGTGTGGAAGACGCTGAAGCTCGCGCTGCCGGCCGCGCTGATCAACGTCGGCGCGTCGGTGCCGATCGCGTACCGGCTGCGCGGCAGGTTCCGGGGGCGGCGGGTGCTGACGGCGCTGCTCGTCCTGCCGGTGACGCTCGGCACGGTCCTGGTCGCGGACGGCCTGCTGCGCTACCTCGGCCCGAAGGGCTGGTTCAACCGGGTCCTGCTCGACCTGCACATCGTGGACGAGCCCGTCCGGCTGATCTACAACTACTGGGGCGTGCTGTTCTCGCTGCTCATCACCGGGTTCCCGTTCGCGTTCCTGCTGGTCCTGTCGTACATGTCGGGCATCGACCCGACGCTGGAGCGGGCCGCGGCCACGCTCGGCGCCGGGCCGTGGCAGCGGATGCGGCGGATCGTCCTGCCGCTGCTGGCACCGGGCCTCGCCACCACGTTCGTGCTGGCGTTCGTGCTGGCGTTCTCGGTGTTCCCGTCCGCGAACCTCGTCGGCGAACCGGCCGGCGAGACGCGGGTGATGGCGATCGCGGCGTACCAGGCGGCGTTCGAGAAGTACGACTACTCGATGGCCTCGACCATCGCCGTGCTGATGGGCGTCTTCGAACTGCTCGTCATCTCGGTCACGCTGCTGCTGCGCGGCCGCCTCTACACCGGGCCCGCGTCGGGAGGTAAGGGATCATGACCACCGCCGTCTCGCGCCCGGCCGGGCTGCCGAAGCGGAGCCTGCCGAAGGGCCGGCTGAGCACCTGGCTCGTCTGGGCCTGCGTCGCGTTCTTCCTCGTCAACCTGTTCGCGCTGATCCTGTCGGTGGTCGTCAACTCGTTCGGGACGAAGTGGTTCGCGGGCTGGCTGCCGCAGAGCTTCACCACCGCGTGGTACACCGACGCGTGGGACGAGTTCGCGCTCGGCGACGTCCTCACGGTCACGCTGGAGATCACCCTCATCGTGGTCGCGCTGGCGCTGCTGATCGGCGTCCCGGCCGGGTACGCGCTGGCGCGGCGCGACTTCCCCGGCAAGCGGATCGTGATGTTCCTGCTGCTGCTCCCGGTGCTGCTGCCGCCGATCACCTACGGGATCCCGCTCGCGACCGTCCTGTACAAGGTGCACCTGGCCGGGACGATGACGGGCGTCATCGCGGCGAACCTCGTCCCGGCGCTGCCGTTCGTCATCCTCGTGATGACGCCGTTCGTGGAGCAGATCGACACGAACGTGGAGTCGGCGGCGCGGATGTGCGGCGCCCGCACCCGGCAGGTGTTCACCCGGGTGCTGGTGCCGCTGCTGCTGCCCGGCATCCTCGCCGCCGGAATCCTGGTGCTGGTCCGCACCGTCGCCATGTTCGAGCTGACGTTCCTGGTGGCGGACGCCGACAGCCAGACCCTGATCGTCGCGCTGTACAGCGCCGCGTTCACCCCGGGCATCCGCGCGGCCCAGGCCATCGACGCGATGGCCGTGATCTACATGGCACTGTCGGCGGTGCTGCTGATCATCGCGCTGATGTTCGTCAACCCGACGCAGATCGTCGCCCAGGTGAGGGAGGCCCCGGCCGAATGAGCGCTGTTACGTTCGACTACACGGGAGAGCGGGTGCTGGTCACCGGCGCCGCCGGGCTGATCGGCCGCGCGCTGGTGCACCGCTTCGCGGACGCGGGCGCGGGCGTGCTCGCCGTGGACGTGGACGCCGACGGGCTCAAGGTCTTCGACGCCGTCCAGGGGGTCGCGACGATGGCCGGCGACCTGGCCCGGGAGGACGTCGCCGACGCCGTCTTCGCCGGGCTCGTGCAGGACGGCGGCCTCGACGTGCTCGTCAACAACGCCGCGATGACGGAGGTGCGCACCCCGCTCATCGACATCAGCGCCGGACTGTGGGACGCGGTCATCGCCGCCAACCTGCGCTCGGCGTACCTGCTGTCGGTGCGCGCCGCCCGCCTGTGGCGGGACGCCGGGCGGGGCGGCGCGATCGTCAACCTGTCGTCGCCGGGCGGCTCCCGCGCCCACGAGGACCAGAGCGCCTACGACGTGACCAAGGCGGGCATCGAGGCGCTCAGCCGGGCGATCGCCGTGGAGCTGGGCGGCCTCGGCATCCGCGCGAACTGCATCGCCCCCGCCAGCGTCGTCGGGGAGATCCGGCCCGCCACCGACCTCCCGACGGGCCGGACCACCGCGCCGGAGGAGGTCGCGGACGCGGCGCTGTACCTGGCGTCCCCGGCGGCGGCGCAGCTCAACGGGCACGTCCTGCACCTGGACGGCGGCCTGCACGCCCGCCTGCGCACCGACCCGGCCCAGGAGCAGCAGCGCGACTCCTAGTCCGAGGACGGCGCAGGGCACGGTCTCGCCGACGCCGGCGGTTTCTCGGATACCGCCGGCGTCGGCGTGCGTCCGGGTTTCCGGGCGGGCAGCCCGGGGCCGGTGCGGCGCCCGTTGTGCGCCTTCATCACGGCCTGGAGGTCGGGAAGGCCGCCTCCGCCGTCGGCGTCGGAGAGCGCCGGGCAGGCCCAGGCGTCCTGCCGGCCCCACGAGTAGCTGATGTCGAACGCGGGCCGCGGGACGAGCCGGTCCCACCGCCGCAGGATGGACCGGAGCTGCCCTTCGCCCGGCAGCCGCCAGTTCCGCTCGCCGTCGTTGCACGACTGCCCGAACGTCTGGAACACCGGGACGATCATGCGGCGCGGGAACCCGGCGCGGGCCGCCTGCCCGACCATGGTGTCGATCGCGCCGAGGTCGCAGGTCCCGCCGTCCGCCCGGCAGGGGTAGGGGTCGAGGCCGATGAGGTCGAGATGGGTCTCGGACGGCTTGAGCGGCCGCATCGGCCAGTCGGTCAGCGACGCGAACGCCCGCTGGCCCGGCGCGTACCGGTGGACGATGTCGGCGCGCTGCCGGATCTTGCCGGCGATGTCGGGGCATTCGTCCGGGTTCGGCTCGTCGGACAGGTACCACCCGTAGACGCGCTCGTTTTCCGCGAACCGCTTCACGGTGTCGGCGAACGCGGAGGTGCTCTCCTGCTGGAAGCCGCCGCAGGTGGTGTTGCCGACCCACAGCAGGGCCCGGCCGCCCGCGGGCAGGGACGCGATCGCGTCCTCGTCCGGGTCGACGTCGAACAGGTTGTAGCCGAGCGCCGCCGCCTTGGCGCGGTCACCGGTCGGCATGTTCAGCGCGAGATGGAGCGTGCCGGTCGCGAGGGCGGCCGCCGGTCGGGCGGAGGCGTCGCCGGGCGACGGGGCCATCAGATATCCGGTGACGGCTCCGCCGAGCGCGGCGGCCACCGCCACGGCGGCGAGATGCGTCCTCATCTTCATCGGCACTCCCGGCGTCGCAGGTGTGCCCAGCGTCGCACGAACAGAGCGTGATCATGTCGATACAACGGAGAACGGCCGCCCGCAATGAGCGCGGGCGGCCGGTCCGGAAATGAGCGGGATTCAGACTCGCCAGGACTGGACGAGGGCGTCCAGCGTGGCCTGGTCGTAGACGATCCCCTGCGAGGCCAGTTCCTGGGCGACGAGGTCGCCGTCGCCGTGATGCTTGGCGAGCAGCCGGTACACCGCGTACGGGAACCAGTGGTTGTCGCTGATCCGCTGGATCTCGGCCTCGTCGCAGCCGTAGCCTTCCGCCCGGACCTCGGCGAGCGTCGCGGCGACGTCGCCGTGCCGCCGTTCGAGGATGTCGATGACGAGGCTGCGCAGGTTCTCCGGGGCGGGCGCGGTCACGGGCGCCTCGGCCGCCGGGCGGTAGGAGCTGCGCCCGTTCATGCTTCCGGCCGCGGCGGCGGCGCTGACGACGGCCAGTTCCGGCTCCGGCTCCGGCATTGGAGCGGGAGCCTCGGCGACCGGCGCGGGTGCCTGGGCCGGGGCGGCCTTCGGAGCACTGTCGGCTTCGGCCTTGGCGTCGGCGGCCGACTCCGCGGCCGTGCCCGACTCGAGCGCCTTGCCGGAGTGGCCGGGGACCTGGATCTGCGGGAACGGCCCGGTGTTCCGCAGCGGCATCAGCGTGATCTGGTTGAGCGTGACGGGCCCGGCGATGGCGCGCGTCTGCGGCTCCGGCGGCTTGGGCTCCTCCTCGTCGGTCTGCTGCGACACGTACCGGTGCAGGGTCCGCAGCAGGACGAACAGGCCGAGCATCGACACGATCGGCGGGACGGCGGCCGTGGCCTGGTAGGAGAACGTCTTGTGGCCGACGTGCCCGACGTTGAAGATGAGGCTCGCCGTCCAGCCGGCGAGGGCGATGGTGAGCGGCAGGCAGAAGTCGAGCCAGCTCATGAGGGCGCGGCGCTTTATCACGAAGGCGTCGATGGCCAGCAGGAAGAGCCCGAGCTCCCCGACGATGATGAACAGGTCGACCAGCAGGGGGAACGATTCGGCCTTCCAGCCCCGCAGGCCGTGTTCCAGTGCCCAATGGTAGAGACCGGCATAGGATTGGGCGAAGCCGCCGGCGGTGGCGGTCAGGACCGCGGCCGCCATGAAGGCGATGGCCCCCCATCGTGTGATGACCTGTGCCCGGTTGGCAGCGCTCATGCGGCGTGTGCTCCCAGATTTCTTTTAACCCGACCAAGAGTGATCGGTGGGAGACTATCCATTTCTTTGGCGTTTCGTGGCCGGTTCGTATTACGGCTCGGTCGCGTTCCCGCAGGTTTTCGGACGAAAGCGACAAAGGGCCGTCCCCGCCGGGGCGCGCCGGTGCCCCGGCGGGGTGGCGGATTCCGCGGGAGCGACGGAATCCGGCCCGCCGGCCCCGCTAGGGCACCTGCAGGACGAAGTCGAACGTCGCGGACTTCCCGGTCGGGCCGGCCTGGACGTTCATCAGCAGCTCGGGGGCGAACAGCATGTCGGAGTTGTTCCGCGGCTCGCCCGGGAAGTAGAGCTGGGTCGTCAGGATCCGCTGGTACGGGGCCTGGACCTTGACGTGGATGTGCCGGGTGCGGCCGGGGTACAGGCCGGGCACGATCGTCGTCAGACTGAATCGTCCCATTGTGTCCGTGTACTGATGCCCGCGTAGCGTATATCCGTAATTGTCGTATCTGCCGTAATAGTCGGCTTGCCAGAAGTCGAGCAGCGCGTGGCCCACCGGGGTGCACGACAGGGAGTAGACGATTCCCGTCACGGTGAGCGGCGTGCCGGGCATTCCGGGCGTCACGATCGACGAGCGCTCGGGCGAGCCGGGCTTGAAGTAGGGGCCCTCCATCTGCGGCGGGGTCGGGTCGTCGTCGCCGTCGTCGCACG
>NZ_JABXFD010000368.1 GCF_013372625.1 Actinomadura sp. BRA 177 | reverse complement strand
CAGAGTGTATAGGAGACAGGCCGAAGCTCGGCGGCGCCGGGTCGGCGGGGACGCCGGACGTCCCCGCCGGCTCGGCGGTCTCCCGGGTGTCTCTAGGTCCAGACATAAGCAGTGAGGGTATTCGGAGGGGTCACTTTTGGAGGGGCTTGCCTTCGGTTTCCCTGTAGTGCAGGGCCGTGGCGAGGTTGCTGCCCTTGACCATCTGCGTGCCGAAGACTCGGACGGCCGCATGGTACTTGCTCGCGATCTTCTTGCCGTCCGGCCGCTGCACCCACGTCATGATGACGTAGTGGCCGCGCGCCTGCGAGGTGCCGAACGCCTCGCCCTTGCCATTGGTCTTGGTCACGCCCTTGCCGGGCAGCGCCTGGAGGAACGCTTCCTTGCCGGCGGCGGCCTTCACGGCCGTCTTGGCCGCGGTCTGGGTCTCCAGGTTGAACACGCCGACGGTGCCGATGAGCGAGCCGGTGGAGAGCCCGTAGGTGGCCCGCAGCGCCTGCGTGCAGCCGCCCTTCTTGAGCGCCTTCTCCAGGGTCCGGCCGCCGACGACGCCGGTGCAGCTCTTCTCCGCGTTCACCGCCGTCCGGACGTACTTGTGGCCGCCCGCCGTGAACTTCCCGTTGCCGAAGACCTCCTTGAGCGTCAGCGGCTTGGGATCGGTGCTGCGGCTCTGCAGCTTCACCGGCGCCAGGACGGGCTTCGTCGGGCTCGGTGTCGGCGCCGGCTGCGTGGAGGCGGCCTGCGTCGGCGCGGCCTTCGGCTCGGAGCCGTCCTCCAGCAGCGACGACAGCCCGACGCCGCCGCCGATGAGCAGGATGCCGGCGACGGCCGAGCCGCCGATGATCAGCGGCAGGTTGCGGCGCCGCTCGGGCGGCACCGGCCCGCCGGACGGTCCGGGGGGCGGGCCCTCGGGCGAGCCGTAGGCGCCGCCGCCGAACGCGCCGCCCGCGACGGGCTCGTCGTCCCAGGCCGCGGTCGGCCGCTCGTCCCAGCCGGCGGGCTGGTCGTCCCATCCGGTGGGCTGGTCGCGCCACGCGGTGGGGTGGTCGTCCCCCCGGTCGCGTGGTGCGAAGGGGGCCTCGTCGTCGTGGCCGTACGGCGGCGCTCCGGCTCCGGGTCCGTACGGCGTGTGCGGCGGCTGCCGAGGGGGCCAGTCGCCGGGTTTGCCTTGATCGCCCGGGTAACCCATGGGGTGGACCTTACCGTCCCTCCTGTGGGAGCGGGTGCCGGTCACTTCCAGCCGAAGTCCTGGGTCCACAGCGGGCCGCCGGGTCCGGAGGCCATCCCGACGCCGATGGCGCGCAGGCCGCAGTTCAGGATGTTGGCCCGGTGACCGGGGCTGTTCATCCAGCCCTTCACGACGGCCGCGGCGGTCGGGTAGCCCTTGGCGATGTTCTCCGCGCCGGGGCTGGAGTAGCCGGCGTCCTCCATCCGCTTCCACGCGCTGTCGCCGTTGCGGGACGTGTGGTCGAAGTAGTTCTTGGCCGCCATGTCCGCGGAGTGCTTTCGGGCGGCGACGACGAGCCGCGAGTCGATCCGCAGCGGCTTGCAGCCCTGCTTGGCGCGCTCGGCGTTGGTCAGCGACACGACGGTGGTCTCGCTGCCGTTCGATCCGCCGCCCCCGCCCGTCGAGCCGCCCCCGCCGGACGACGGCGGCCTGGCGGGCGCGGACGTCTTCTTCGGCTTCGCCGGCTCGGCCGACGCGGTCTTGCGCGGGTGGATCGGCTTCAGCGGCGGCGTCTGCTCCGCCGACGGCGCGGGCGATCCGCTGGGCGCGCCCGTCTCGTCGTCCGCGGGCGTCCCGGACTCCGCGTCGGCCCCGGCCGGCGCCTCGCTCTGCGGCCCCGGCGGGATCACGGCGGACGGACGGTCCTCCGGCCCGGCCGCCGCGGTCTTCTCCGACCGCAGCTCGGGCAGCACGAGCCGGTCGATCGCGACGCCGATGCCGATCGCGAGGCCGGACGCGGTGACGACCACCAGCAGCCCGGTCGCGCTCTTCGCCCGGGACCGCTTGCGTCCCCTGCCCTGGGACCGGCCGCCGCGCGGAGCGTCGTCCGGCCGGCGGCCACCGGGCGGTGGCCCCGACCGGGACGCGCCGCGGCGCGGGCCGCCCGCGACGAGCTCGTCGCGGGGAGGGGAGACGTTGGCGCGGGGCATGGGGCCGCTCCGCCCGTCATGCCTGGGCTGGTGGCCTCCGGCGTGGCCGCCGGATCTGCGGGGAGTGGACAGCGGGGGCTCCCGGGTACGGGCCGGCGCGAGACCGGCGTGGACTCGGTCGCCCGGCACCATATCCCCATATGCACCCGCAGTTATGAAGAACTCTCAAGAAAGATCAAAACCACTACTTACCGTCATCCCCGCGCTCCTCACCGTCCCGGCTGGTCTTGCGGCTGCCCGCTCGCCGTTGGCAAGCAGGAGGTGCGGTTCTCTTGCCGAACGGTTTGTCAAGCGGAGGGGACGGTCTCTTTGACCGATGCGACTTCGGCCGATATTCTGCGTACTTGTTGTGTGTGTTGACGCCTGCCCACGTGAGCGGGAGGCAGCACGACGATGAGCTGGTGCGTTCCCGCATGTGTGCCCTGCGGCCTGTGTGTGGACCCCGGCCTCCCGGAGCGCCAGGTCGGACGATCCTCTGATCGGCGCAAGCAGGATTTCCGCTGACGCTCGTCCTACGTGGGCGGGCGAGGATCGAAACCGCTGAAAGTCGACGAGAAACGAAGGCTGACGACCGTGCGCACGTACACCCCTAAGCCCGCTGACGTCCAGCGTCAGTGGTACGTCATCGACGCGACCGATGTCGTGCTGGGCCGTCTCGCCAGTCAGGTCGCGCAGCTGCTTCGGGGCAAGCACAAGCCGATCTACGCACCGCACCTCGACACCGGTGACTTCGTCGTCATCGTGAACGCCGACAAGGTGTCGCTGTCGGGGAACAAGGCGGAGCGCAAGAAGGCGTACCGGCACTCGGGGTACCCGGGCGGGCTCCGCTCGATCACCTACACCGAGCTGCTGGCGAAGAACCCCGAGCGGGCGGTGGAGAAGGCGATCAAGGGCATGCTGCCCAAGACCTCCCTCGGCCGGAAGATGTTCGGCAAGGTGAAGGTCTACGCCGGGCCGGACCACCCGCACCAGGCGCAGAAGCCGGTGCCGTTCGAGATCACCCAGATCAGCCAGCCCGCGAAGTGACACCCGCGCCTGCGGGCGCGTCCTGACGAACGAGGCCGCCGGGGCACCCGACACCGGGCCAGCCGCCCTGGCTAGAACACCCCAAGGAGAACCGTGGACGACACCACCGGCGCCGAGCAGGTCGCCGAGACCGACTCGTACGAGGACGCTCCGTCCGAGTACAGCACCGAGACCCCCGAGGCCGCCGGCGAGGCCTTCCTCGGCCAGCCGGTCGCGACCGGCCCGGCCGCTGGCACCGGCCGCCGCAAGCAGGCCATCGCGCGGGTCCGCATCGTCCCCGGCACCGGCCAGTGGAAAATCAACGGCCGGACCCTGGACCAGTACTTCCCGAACAAGGTGCACCAGCAGATCGTGAACGAGCCGTTCGTGCTGCTGGGCCTGGAGGGCCAGTTCGACGTGCTCGCCCGCGTCAACGGCGGCGGCACCACCGGCCAGGCCGGCGCGCTGCGCCTCGGCATCTCCCGCGCGCTGCAGTTCGCGAACATCGAGCACCGCCCGGCGCTGAAGAAGGCCGGCTTCCTCACCCGCGACGCGCGGGTGCCGGAGCGCAAGAAGGCCGGTCTCAAGAAGGCCCGTAAGGCTCCGCAGTACAGCAAGCGTTGATCGACGGTACGAGCCGTCGCACCCCGTGCCTCCACCCGGCAGTTCCGTGTGGGGCGTCGCGGCGGGTGCGGCGGCTCGTCCGCTTTCCGGGGTCAGCCTGTCCAATCGGGAGTTGAACTGTGGCTCGTCTGTTCGGGACCGACGGCGTGCGCGGGCTCGCCAACCGCGACCTGACCGCCCCCCTCGTCATGGACCTGTCGGTCGCGGCCGCGCGGGTGCTGGGCGAGCGGGGCGCCTTCAAAGGCCACCGGCCGCTCGCCGTGGTCGGCCGCGACCCGCGGGCCTCCGGTGAGTTCCTGGAGGCGGCCGTCGTGGCGGGCCTCGCCAGTTCCGGCGTGGACGTGCTGCGCCTCGGCGTCCTGCCGACCCCGGCGGTCGCGCACCTGACGCACGCGCTGGACGCCGACCTCGGCGTGATGCTGTCCGCGTCGCACAACCCGGCCCCCGACAACGGCATCAAGTTCTTCGACCGCAGCGGCTACAAGCTGCCGGACGAGATCGAGGACCGCATCGAGGCGCGGCTCGGCGAGGCGTGGGACCCGCCGACCGGCGCCGGCGTCGGCCGCGTCCGGGAGGCGCACGGCGCCATCGAGCAGTACGTCGCGCACCTGCTGTCAACGGTCACCGTGTCGCTGGACGGCCTGCGCGTCGTGGTCGACTGCGCGAACGGCGCGTCCTGCGACGTGGCCCCCGAGACGATGCGCCGCGCCGGCGCCGAGGTCTTCACGATCGGGACGGCGCCGGACGGCCTGAACATCAACTCCGAATGCGGCTCCACGCACCTGGAGGCGCTGCGCGAGGCCGTCCGGCACCACGGCGCGGACGTGGGCATCGCGAACGACGGCGACGCCGACCGCTGCCTGGCCGTGACCGCGTCCGGCGAGGTCGTGGACGGCGACCAGATCATGGCGATCCTCGCCCTCGACCTGCGCGAGACGGGCGCGCTGCCGTCCGACACCGTCGTCGCGACCGTGATGTCGAACCTCGGCTTCAAGCTCGCGATGCGGGAGGCCGGGATCACCGTGGTGGAGACCGCGGTCGGCGACCGGTACGTCCTGGAGGCGATGAAGGAGGGCGGCTTCGGGTTCGGCGGCGAGCAGTCCGGCCACGTCATCATGCTGGACCACGCGACGACCGGCGACGGCGTCCTGACGGGCCTGCACCTGCTGGCCGCGATGGTCCGCCGCGGCCGCCCGCTGGACGAGCTGACGAAGGTGATGACCCGGCTGCCGCAGGTGCTCATCAACGTCAAGGACGTCGACAAGACCCGCGCGAAGACGGCCCCGGCGCTGGCCGAGGCCGGCGCCGCCGCCGAGGCCGGCCTCGGCGAGACGGGCCGCGTCCTGATCCGGCCGAGCGGCACCGAGCCGATGGTCCGCGTCATGGTCGAGGCGGCCTCCGAGGACCAGGCCCAGTCCGTCGCCGAACACCTCGCCGGCGTCGTGAAGACCGCGCTCGGCTGACGCGCGGGGCCGGTGGTCAGGCGCCGCAGAGGTCGAGCATGATCTTTTTGTCGGGGCTGGTGATCGGGAGGTCGTACTTCAGGGCCACCTGGGCGAAGCGGACGCTGTAGGAGCAGCGGATGCGCTTGTTCGGCGGCAGCCACGACGCCGGGCCGGAGTCCCGCTTGGCGTTGTTGAGCGGGCCGTCCACCGGGATGAGGTTCAGCGGGTCGTTGGCGAGGGATTCGCGCTTGTCCTTCGACCAGCGCGCCGCGCCCATCTGCCAGCCGTACGACAGCGGGATCACGTGGTCGATCTGGACGGCGGTCGCCTTCGCCTTCTTCCACTCGATCGTCTTGCCGGAGTACGGGTCGTGCAGCGTGAGAGAGATGATCACGCAGTCGGACCCGGACCGGTAGCGGACGTCCTCGCCGTCGCGCTTCAGCAGGTCGTTGCGGGTGTCGCAGCCGTTGCGCGCGAGGGGGACGTCGGGTGCGCTGTCCATCCACGCGTAGCCGAACTCGTCGCGGTCGTAGCCGGTCTTCGGGCCGCGCCCCTTGGTGCCGACCTTCTCGATGAGCTTGCGCGCCTCGGCCCGGTCGCCGCCCGAGGTGATGGCGGCGAGGCCCGGCTTCGTGCCGTCGGGGTTGTCGAGCGGGCTGGCCGCGTCCCCGTCGTCCTGGCCGGACGTGCCGCCGCTGGGGGCGCCGGACGGGTCGCCGATGGTCAGGTTCCCCTCGCAGCCGGACGCCGCCAGCGGGACGGCGAGTGCGAGCGCCGCCGCGGCCAGCAGCCGCCGGCCCGGTTCCCGCCGAATCCGGTCGCGTCGCGTCATACCGTCACCGTCCTGGGGGTCGTTGGCGTCATTTTTCACCAATAAGCATGCAAATAGCCGATCAAACCGTATGGGCTGGCGGACGCGCCACGCGGGTCGCCCCTTTACGGCACCATTGGCCCGTGCTGCATCTCAGAGCGATCGTCCCGGCGGACCGCACGGACGCCGTGTGCGAGGCGCTGGCGGAGTGCGCCGGCGCCACCAACGTCGTCGTCATCGGCGGCGCCGCCCGCTCCCCGCGCGGCGACCTCGTCACCGCCGACATCGCCCGCGAGTCCGCCAACGAGGTGCTGGACGCCCTGCGCGCGATGGACGTCCACCGGGACGGCTCCATCGCGCTCGACAAGGTCGACCTGACGCTGTCGGAGACCGCCGAGCAGGCCATGGACCGGGCACCGGGGCACGGCGACGACGCCGTCGTCTGGGACGAGCTCGACCGGAGCGTCACCGAGGGGACGGCGCTGACCTGGTCGTTCGTCGCGTTCCTCGCGCTCGCCACCCAGCTCGCCGGGATCGCCGCGCTGATCGACTCGCCGGTGCTGGTCGTCGGTGCGATGGTCCTCGGCCCGGAGTTCGGCGCGGTCGCGGCGATCTGCTACGGGCTCGTCCGGTGGCGGCCGTCGCACATCGTGCAGGCCGTGCGGGCGCTGCTCGTCGGGTTCGCCGCCGCGATCGTGATCACCTACGTGTGCGCGCTGGTCAGCCGGTGGGTCGGGGTGATCGAGCTGGACCGGCTGCCCGAGCAGCGCCCGCTCACCGCGTTCATCTACAGCCCGGACCGCTGGTCGTTCATCGTCGCGCTGCTCGCCGGCGCCGCCGGGGTGCTGTCGCTCACCGCGGGCAAGTCGTCGGCGCTGGTCGGGGTGTTCATCTCCGTCACCACCGTGCCCGCCGCGGGGAACCTCGCGGTCGCGCTGGCGCTCAAGCACGTCAGCGAGATCACCGGCTCGCTGCTGCAGCTCGCCGTCAACTTCGCCGGGATGATCATCGCGGGGGCGCTGACGCTGCTCGTCCAGAAGGCGCTGTGGGGCGTCGTGCTCCGGCAGGGGCGCCGTCCGGCGATCGGACGTCGTACTTAGGTCGCTCGAAGACTGGACCAAAGGCTGCCCCCGCGTAGCACTTGAGGGTGACGTACCGCCCGGAACCAGCCGCTAGGTTCGGACCATGCCGATAATCGCCACCCAGGGCCTCACGATGAGGTTCCCCCGGGTGACCGCCTTGGACGACCTCTCCGTGGCCGTCGAACCGGGTGTCGTCGGGCTGGTCGGAGCCAACGGCGCCGGCAAGTCGACGCTCATCAAGATCCTGCTCGGGCTGCTGCCGCCGACGTCCGGCACCGCGACCGTGCTGGGGCTCGACATCGCGCGCGAGGGCCTGCGGATCCGGGAGAGCGTCGGATTCATGCCCGAGTACGACTGCCTGCCGCCGGACGTGTCCGCGACCGAGTTCGTCGTGCACATGGCCCGCATGTGCGGGCTCCCCCCGACCGCCGCCCGCGAACGCGCCGCCGACACGCTCCGGCACGTCGGCCTGTACGAGGAGCGCTACCGCCCGATCGGCGGCTACTCCACCGGCATGCGCCAGCGGGTGAAGCTCGCGCAGGCCCTCGTCCACGACCCCAAGCTCGTGTTCCTGGACGAGCCGACCAACGGCCTCGACCCGGCCGGACGCGACGAGATGCTCGACCTGATCCGCCGCATCGGCGCCGAGTTCGGGATCAGCGTCCTCGTCACCTCCCACCTGCTCGGCGAGCTGGAGCGGGTCTGCGACCACGTCGTCATCATCGACGGCGGCAGGCTGCTGCGCTCCCAGGCCGTCGAGGCGTACACGGCCGCGAGCGGGGTGCTGACCGTCGAGGTCGACGAGGGACGGGATCAGCTCGGGCAGCACCTGTTCGACCAGGGCGTGTCCGTCCGGCCGGAGGGCCGGTTCCTCATCGTCGACATCGCCGGCGAGACGACCTACGACCAGATCCGCGACGGCGTCGCGGGCCTCGGGCTGCGGCTGATCCGGATGGAGCAGCGCCGCCACCACATCGAGGAGGTCTTCCAGGACGGGCCGCCCGCGCCGCCGGCCCCCGCCGGGACCGTCCAGCAGGGAGCGCCCCGATGAGCACCAGCACGATCCACGACATCGGCTACCGCCACTACGACGGCCGCCGCAACGGCCGCGCGTACGTGCTGCGGTCGCTGTACGTGCACAACCTGCGCGCCGCGTTCGGGCTCGGACGCCCCGCGCGGGCCAAGATCATGCCGTTCCTGCTGGCGGCGATCATGCTGCTGCCGGCCGCCGGGTCGGTCGCGGCGTTCTCCTTCACCAAGGAGCCGGACGCGCTGATCCGGTACGCGTCCTACGCGAACATCATGCAGGTCATCGTGGCGATCTTCCTGGCCACGCAGGCGCCGGTGCTGGCCTCGCGGGAGGTGCGCTTCCACGTCATCCCGCTGTACTTCTCCCGCCCGGTCGGCCATCTCGACTTCGTCCTGGCGAAGGCCGCCGCGCTGACGACCGCGCTGTTGGCGCTGATGGCGGTGCCCATCACCGTCCTGTACGTCGGCGGGCTGATCACCAAGATGCCCGATTCGGGCGAGCAGCTGCTGAAGTACCTCGGCGCCCTGGTCGGCTGCGTGCTGTACGCGCTGGTGCTGGCGGCGATCGGGATGGTGGTCGCGGCGTTCACGCCGCGCCGCGGCTTCGGCGTCGCCGCCGTCATCGCCGTCTACATGATCAGTGCGGCGTTCGTCGGCGCCGTGCAGGGCATCGCCGAGGCGCAGACCAACTTCACGCTGCAGGGCTGGATCGGGCTGGGCACGCCGTTCAACCTGGTGGACATCGTCCAGGTCCGGCTGCTCGGCGCGGATTCGTCCTCGCCCGGCATCGCGCCCGGCATCACCGGCGGGGTGGTCGCGCTCGCGGTGTGCGCCGTCATCGTCGTCGGCTCGATCGCGGTCCTGTACCGCCGGTTCCGGAAGGCGGGTCTCTCGTGAGCGAGCTGATCCTGGAGAACGTGTCCCGCTGGTACGGGAACGTCGTCGCCGTCAACGGCGTGTCGATGAAGGTCGGGCCGGGCGTGACCGGGCTCCTCGGCCCGAACGGCGCCGGCAAGTCGACGCTGATCCACATGATGGGCGGGTTCCTCGCGCCGTCGTCCGGCAGCGTCACGCTGGACGGGAAGCCGATCTGGCGGAATCCGGGCGCCTACCGCAGCCTGGGGCTCGTCCCCGAACGCGAGTCGGCGTACGACTTCCTCACCGGCGAGCAGTTCATCACCGCGATGGCGAAGCTGCACAAGCTCCCCGACGCGGCCGGCGCCGCCCGCCGCGCCATCGGCCTGGTGGAGATGGACTACGCGGCGCAGCGCCCGATCGGCAACTACTCCAAGGGCATGAAGCAGCGCATCAAGATGGCGTCGGCGCTGGTGCACGACCCGCCCGTCCTCCTGCTGGACGAGCCGTTCAACGGCATGGACCCGCGGCAGCGGCTCCAGCTGATGGACCTCATCACCCGGATGGCCGCCGAGGGCCGCACGATCCTGTTCTCCTCGCACATCCTGGAGGAGGTCGAGCGGCTCGCCAGCCACATCGAGGTGATCGTCGCGGGCCGGCACGCCGCGTCCGGCGACTTCCGCAAGATCCGGCGGCTGATGACCGACCGGCCGCACATCTTCCTCGTCCGCTCGTCCGACGACCGGCGGCTCGCCGCGTCGATCATCGCGGACGGCTCCGCCCGCAGCGTGCAGCTCACCGACAAGGGACTGCGGATCGAGGCGGTCGACTTCCAGCGCTTCACCCTGCTGCTCCCGCAGCTCGCCCGCGACGCGGACGTGCGGCTGTGGGAGGTCTCCCCGGCGGACGAATCCCTCGAAAGCGTCTTCTCCTACCTGGTGGCCCGATGAATGCGACGATCGCGATGATCACGTTCCGGGCGATGCTCGGACGCAAGCGCGCCCTGCTCCTGCTGGGGCTGCCGCTGCTCATGCTGGTCCTGGCGGCGGTCCTGCGCGCGACCGGCAACAACGACCTGGACGTCTCCGCGCACGTCCTGCAGCAGTTCGGGCTCGCCACGCTGCTGCCGCTGCTCGCGCTGATCGCCGGCACCGGGGTGATCGGGCCGGAGATCGACGACGGCCAGATCATGTACGTGCTGACGAAGCCGATCCCGCGCGAGGTGATCGTGCTGACGAAGCTCGTCGTGGCGATCGTCCTGACGACGGCGTTCGCGACGATCCCGACCCTGTTCGCGGGCCTGATCCTCACCGGCACGACTGCGCAGCTGACGCCCGCGTTCACGATCGGCGTCCTGATCGGCGGCGTCGCCTACAGCGCGGTCTTCGTCGCCCTGGCCGTCGCCAGCCGCAACGCCGTCACGATCGGCCTGCTCTACGCGCTGGTCTGGGAGTCGCTCCTCGGCAGCTTCGCGCCGGGCGCCAAGTCGGCGTCCATCCAGCAGTGGTCCCTGTCCGTGACGGACGCGCTGACCAACGCCTCCCCGGTGTCCTCCACGGTCGACCTGCCCTTGGCGATCACGCTGCTCGCGGTGGTGACCGCGGCCGGGGCACTCCTGGCGACCTTCCGCCTCCGCACCCTCCCCGTGGCCAGCGCCGACTAGGCCGGGACGGCCCTGCGCAGCTCCGGCAGGACCTCGCGGGCGAGCCGCTCGACCTGCTCGTCCGCGCCGGGGCCGGCGGGCATGAAGTTGAACGTGGTGAAGCCGAGCGCGGTGAAGCCGAGGAGGCGCTCGACGACGGCGTCCGGCGGGCCGCTCAGCAGCGCCGGATCGTCCCCGGCCCGCTCGCCGATCCGGACGCCGACGTTGTAGGCGCAGGTGATCTCGGCGGGGTCGCGTCCGGCGTCCCGGGCGGCGGCCAGGACGCGGTCGCGCATGGCCTTGGCCTGCTCGGGCGGGGCGAAGCCCAGGGACGGGATCCAGCCGTCGGCGAGCCGCCCGGTCAGTTCCAGCGCCCGCGGTCCGAACGTGCCGAGCCAGATCGGGATGCGCCGCGCCGGCTTCGGTTCCAGGTGCGCCTCGCTGGTGTGGTGCAGCCGGCCGCGGAACGTGAAGGCCGGCTCCGACCACAGCCCGCGGGTGATGCGGACGGCCTCCTCCAGCCCGTCGACCTTGTCCCGGGCGGTGGGGACGCGCATGCCGAAGGCCCGGAACTCCGCGTCGGAGTATCCGCCGCCGAGCCCGAGGACGAGCCGTCCGCCGGAGAGCCGGTCGAGGGTCTCGGCCATCTTCGCGACCATGGCGGGGTTGCGGTAGGGGACGCCGAGGACGCGGGTCGCGACGCCGATCCTGGACGTGGCGGCCGCGATCCACGACAGCATCGTCCACGTCTCCATGCTCGGGTGCTCGGTCGACGGATGGTCCGAGGCGGACACGAAGTCGAACCCGAGTTCCTCGGCCCTGCGGGCGTCCGCCACCGGGTCCGCGCCGGGAGCGGCCGAGGTCGGGATGTCCAGGCCGAAACCCCATTTAGTTGACATGTCAAGAACGTAGGCGCGAAGTATGTGACGTGTCAAGTAAGCTGCCGGCCATGGACGAAGCGCGCTGGCTCACCCCCGCCGAAGACCGCGCCTGGCGCGCCTACCGACGGCTGTCTTTGCTGCTGGACCAGCAGGTCGCCCGCGATCTCGCGGCCGACTCGGGGCTGTCGGAGGCCGACTACGACGTGCTGTCGAACCTCTCGGAGACGCCGGGCGCCCGCCTGCGGCTGACCGAGCTGGCCGCGCACATGCGCTGGTCGCCCAGCCGCCTGTCGCACCACGTCACCCGGATGCAGCAGCGCGGCCTGGTCACCCGCGACACCAGCCCGGACGACGGGCGCGCGGCGGTGATCGTCCTCACCGGTGACGGGCTCCGGACGATCGATGCGGCCGCCCCCCGCCACGTGGAGTCGGTGCGGCGCCACTTCATCGATCTGCTGACCCCCGAGCAGGTCGAGGCGTTCGCCGCGCTGACCGAGACGGTCGTCGCCCACCTCGCGGAGATCGAATCCCCGTGAGCCGCGTCGTCATGGTGTTGTGATCATGATGCGCTTCCGCCGGAGGGGTGCGGGACGCCAGGATCGGGCGGCAGTTCCCCAGCCCTGGAGCAGAGATGGCCAACCCCCCTTACTCGCCCTACGCGCCGTTAGCGCCTGACGTCGTCCGGCCGCCGCGCACCGCGGCGGTCATCGCGGTGACGGCGCTCGGCGCCAACGCCCTGGTGCTCAACGTCCTCGCGCTGCTGACGACGATCAACCTGGTCCGCGGTGGCGACGCCCTGTCGGCGGACGTGCTCTTCGCGGCGACCGTCCTGACGGTGCTGCCGCTGCTGGCCGCCGCCGTCGCCGTGATGGTGTGGCTGTGGCAGGCCCGCACGCAGGCCGACGTGATCAACGAGCTGCCCGACACCTGGGGACGACCCTGGACGATCTTCGGCTGGTTCGTGCCCATCATCAGCTTCTTCGTGCCGCGCAACATCGTCGGCGGCGTCTGGTACGCGAGCGCGCCGCCCGGCCGGTCGGCCTGGCCGGTGAACGTGTGGTGGGCGGCGTGGCTGGCCTACCTGATCGGTTCGCGGGTGCTGAACCTGGACGACGACGGCGGCGTCCAGAGCGCCCTGTTCCCGGTCATCTCCGAGACCGGCGCCGTAGCGGCACTGTTCGCGATGTACATCGTCTGGCGGATCACCGCCTTCCAGGAGGCCCAGGCCACCCGCATCCGCGAGGCGATCACCGCCCCGCCCGCCTGACACGCCTGTCGAGGTGTGCCATACCCGTGCGGTGTGACGCGTGTTACAACGGGCCTGGAGGGTCTTCGATCGTTCCAGACAGGGAGTGTGCACCCGTGTCAGTCACGCGTCGCCGGCTCCTGGCGGGGACGGGCGCGGCGGGGGCGGGGATCGCCTTCGCCGGCGCCGTCGAGCAGCTGTTCGCCGGGAGCGCCGCCGCCGCGCCGGCCGGCCGCCACGACGGGTACGGGCCGCTCGTGCCCGACCCGAAGGGCCTGCTGGACCTGCCGCGCGGCTTCCGATACACCGTCCTGTCCCGGGAGGGCGAGCCGCTGCGCTCGGGGGAGGGCGCGGTGCCGAGCCACTGCGACGGCATGTCCGCCTTTCCCGGACGCGGCCGGACGTGGCTCGTCCGCAACCACGAGAACCGTCCGGACGCCGAGCACCGGGTGCCGCCGGTCGACGGCGTCACCTACGACCCCGGGGGCCTCGGCGGCTGCACCGCGCTGGAGGTCGACCGCGCCGGGCGCGTCCGCACCGAGCGGGTCGCCATCGCCGGGACGGCCGTCAACTGCGCCGGCGGCCCAACCCCATGGCACACCTGGCTGACCTGCGAGGAGACCGAGGACCGGGCCGGTACCGGGAACTACACCAAGGACCACGGGTTCATCTTCGAGGTCGACCCGTACCGGCAGGACCGGACCGTCCCCGAGCCGCTGACCGCGATGGGGCGGTTCCAGCACGAGGCGATCGCCGTCGACCCGCGCGACGGCACCGTCTACGAGACCGAGGACGCGTTCGAGAAGCCGTTCGGGCTGTTCTACCGCTTCCTGCCGGAGAAGCCGCGCGGCGGGTTCGGCAGCCTGCGGGCCGGCGGGCGGCTTGAGGCGCTGTGCGTCCCGGACGTCCCGGACCTTTCGGTCGTGCAGGAGCCCGGCACCGTGTTCCACCACGTCGAGTGGAAGAAGGTGCCCGACCCGCTGGCGAAGGAGACCGCGATCCGGTTCCAGGACTTCGGGCCCGGCGGCATCACCCACGGCCAGAAGCTGGAGGGCTGCTACTGGGGCGGCGACCGCGTCTACTTCGTGTCGAGCTTCGCGAAGACGGCGGACGGGTCGCGCGCCGACCACTTCGGGCAGGTGTGGTCGTACGAGCCGCGCCATCGCCGGCTCACGCTCGTCATCGTGTTCGGCCCCGGCACCGACGTCCAGAAGCCCGGCGAGTCGCCCGACAACATCTGCCTGGCGCCGCAGGGCGGCCTGATGGTCTGCGAGGACGGCAACGGCGCGCAGCACGTCTTCGGCGTCTCCCGCCGCCGCAAGGTCTACGCGATGGCCCGCAACAGGCAGAACATCGGCACCGAGGCCGAGCCCGAATGGGGCGAGTTCGCCGGCGTCACGTTCTCCCCGGACGGACGCACAATGTTCGTCAACGTCTACACACCAGGCACCACGTTCGCCGTAACCGGCCCCTGGCGCTGATCATCGGCCACGGCAGATCGCCGTACACGCTGTTAACTGGATGTGGTCGATCGCTGGACACAGTTGATCGCCGAATACGGCTGATCGCTAGATGCGGCGGAGGCGGACGCGCTGGACGGAGTGTTCGCGGTCCTTGTGCAGGACGAGGGTGGCGCGGGCGCGTGTCGGCAGGATGTTGGAGACGAGGTTGATCTCGTTGACGTCCCGCCACACGCGCTGCGCGAAGGCGGCGGTCTCGTCCTCGTCCAGCTCGTGGGCGTACTTGTGGAAGTAGGAGCGCGGGTCGGTGAACGCGGTGCGGCGCAGCGCGAACAGCCGGTCGATGTACCACTGCCGGATGTCCTCGACCCGCGCATCCACATAGATGGAGAAATCGAAGAAGTCGGACACGCCGAGGGTGCCGGGCGGCGGCGCCTGCAGCACGTTCAGGCCCTCGACGATCAGGATGTCGGGCCGCCGGACGGTCTGCGCCGCGTCCGGCATGATGTCGTACTCCAGGTGCGAGTACACCGGGATCGACGCCTCGTCCGCGCCCGCCTTGATCGCGGAGACGAACCGGACGAGCGCGCGGCGGTCGTAGGACTCGGGGAACCCTTTGCGGTCCATGAGCCCGCGCTCGGACAGGACGGCGTTCGGGTACAGGAAGCTGTCGGTCGTCACCAGCTCCACGCTCGGATGCTCCGGCCAGCGGGCCAGCAGCGTGCGCAGCAGCCGGGACGTGGTGGACTTGCCGACCGCGACGCTGCCCGCCACGCCGATGATGAACGGCGTGGGCTGCACCGCGCCGCCGAGGAAGCCGCTGACGGTGTCGCGGAGCCGTCCGTCCCCCAGGAAGAACAGGTTGAGCAGCCGGGACAGCGGCAGGTAGACCTCCTCGACCTCGGCGATGTCGATCGGGTCCTTCAGGCCGCGCAGCGCGTCCAGCTCACCGGGCGTGAGCGGCAGCGGCGTGTTCTCGCGCAGGCCGCGCCAGGCGTCGCGGGAGAGTTCCACATAGGGGCTCGGCACGCTGTCCCATCCGCTCGTCATGGCTGAACACTACGGGGCGGTCCAGCCGGTTACCGGGTTTTCACCGACCGTTCACGCTAGCGGTAGCGCCCGCGCCGCCTGCGGGTAGGCCCTGGCCAGGACACCGAATAGAGTTGCCGCCATGTGCGGAATCGTGGGGTACGTAGGCGGCCGGCCGGCGCTCGACGTCGTCGTCGGGGGACTGGCGAGGCTGGAGTACCGCGGCTACGACTCGGCCGGAGTGGCCGTGCTGGCCGACGGGAAGCTGGCGACGGCGAAGCGCGCGGGCAAGCTCGCGAACCTGCGGGCGGCGCTGGAGGAGGAGCCGCCGCCCGCCGGGACGCTCGGCATGGGGCACACCCGGTGGGCGACGCATGGCCCGCCGAACGACCGGAACGCCCACCCGCACGTCGACTGCACCGGCTCCGTCGCGGTGATCCACAACGGGATCATCGAGAACTTCGCCGAGCTGCGCGCCGAGCTGGAGGAGGGCGGGCACGGGCTGGAGTCCGACACCGACACCGAGGCCGTCGCGCACCTGCTGGAGGACGAGCTGAAGTCGGGCGGCGGCCTCGCCGACGCCATGCGCCGCGTCTGCCGCCGGCTGGAGGGCGCGTTCACCCTCGTCGCCGTGCACAGCGGCGACCCCGACCTCGTGGTGGGCGCGCGCCGCAACTCGCCGCTGGTCGTCGGCGTCGGGGACGGCGAGAACTTCCTCGCCAGCGACGTGGCCGCGTTCATCGCGCACACCCGCGACGCGATCGAGCTGGGCCAGGACCAGGTCGTCGAGCTGCGCGCCGCCGGCGTGACCGTCACCGACTTCGAGGGACGTCCCGCCGAGGTGAAGGAGTACCACGTCGACTGGGACGTGTCCGCCGCCGAGAAGGGCGGCTACGACTACTTCATGCTCAAGGAGATCGCCGAGCAGCCGCGCGCCGTCGCCGACACGCTGCTCGGCCGGATCGGCTCCGACGGGCGGCTGCACCTGGACGAGATGCGCATCTCCGACCGGGAGCTGCGCGAGGTCGACAAGATCATCATCGTCGCGTGCGGGACGTCCTACCACGCGGGCCTGATCGCCAAGTACGCGATCGAGCACTGGGCCGGGCTGCCCTGCGAGGTCGAGCTGGCCAGCGAGTTCCGCTACCGCGACCCGATCCTGTCGCCGTCGACGCTGGTCATCGCGATCTCCCAGTCGGGCGAGACGATGGACGCGCTGATGGCCGTCCGGCACGCCCGCGAGCAGAAGGCCAAGCTGCTCGGCATCTGCAACGTCAACGGCTCCACGCTGCCGCGCGAGTGCGACGGCGTCCTGTACACGCACGCCGGGCCGGAGATCGCGGTCGCGTCCACCAAGGCGTTCCTCACCCAGCTCGTCGCCGTCTACCTCATCGCGCTGTACCTGGCGCAGGTGCGCGGCACCAAGTGGGGGGACGAGGTGTTCGCGATGGTGCAGCTGCTGGAGCGGATGCCGGAGAAGGTCGACAAGGTCCTGGAGACCATGGAGCCGGTCCGCGAGCTGGCCCGGTCGCTGGCGGGCGAGCACTGCGTGCTGTTCCTCGGCCGCCACGTCGGCTTCCCGGTCGCGCTGGAGGGCGCGCTGAAGCTCAAGGAGCTCGCCTACATGCACGCCGAGGGCTTCGCCGCCGGCGAGCTGAAGCACGGCCCGATCGCGCTCATCGAGGAGAACCTGCCGGTCGTGGTCGTGGTGCCGCCGCGCGCGCGGGACGTCCTGCACGACAAGATCGTGTCGAACATCCAGGAGATCCGGGCGCGGGGCGCGCGGACGATCGTCATCGCCGAGGAGGGCGACGAGTCGGTCGAGCCGTACGCGGACACGCTGATCAGCGTCCCGCCCGTCCCGACTCTGCTGCAGCCGCTCGTCACGACCGTCCCGCTGCAGGTGTTCGCCTGCGAACTGGCGACGGCGAAGGGCCACGACGTGGACCAGCCCCGCAACCTGGCCAAGTCCGTAACCGTCGAGTAACCGCGTAGGGCCGGGCGCCCGGGTGGCCGAGTAACACGGTCACCCGGGCGCCCGGCCACTCTCCGGCGTGTTTGCGGACGTCCCGCAAAGCGTCCGTCAGAGGCGTCCGCTTTCCCGGTTCCGGCCGGACGGCCCTAAAGCGGGTAACGGTCCAGGAAACCGCTTCGGGATGTAACTCTCGCGCCTTTGTGAGAATCTCAGGGCCGTGTAATTTGCAGTGTGGCTTTCAGGGGCGGTCGAAGCGGCCGGCCTTCGCGCTCTCGGTGAACGCGCGCCATTCGGCCGGGCCGAAGGCGAGACGGGCCGCGGTGTCCTCGGTGTCGCGTACGGATATGGCGTCGTCGTCGAACCGGGCGACCTCGACGCAGCCGTTGCTGGCGCCGCATCGGGTGCTCCTTCTCCACTGGGCGGGCGGTGTCGCGTGGAAACTCATTCCGGCTCCCTGCATGAAAGTTGCATTGAACTCGGCCGCGCTGCCGGAGCGTCAAGCACACGGTAACAAGATCGCAAAAAACGCCTGATCACGTACGGGTGGCGCGGTACCCGTGTGACAGGCGTGCCGAGGAAGAAGCAGAGTTTCCGGTGGGGCGGCGAAGAGCCGGGTCTGACGTGGGACCCGGCTCGTTCGGCGTGTCCCTCCCCGCCCTCGTGAGGCGGCGGAAGGGGTTCAGCGGCGTTTCAGCGCCGGCTCACCGGCGCAGGTCGAATTCGCCGTTCTTGGCGCGGCCGAGGAAGTTCCGCCACTCTCCATGGGAGAACGACAGGACCGGGCTCTGCGTACCGTGCTTGGCGTCGCGCGCCCCGATGGAAGGGGACGAACCGGCCAGTGCGGCGATTTCGACGCAGGTGTTACTCGCCCCGCAGTGGGCGCTTCTCCTCCATTGCGGAGCAGGAGTGGCGAAAGGGGACACTCGGTGCCTTTCACAAGGATTGAGCCCCTTAGCGGACCCGTCACCAGGCGTCTTTGGCCGCGGCGATGCGGCGCCGCGATTCGTCGGCGTCCAGCGCCTGGCCCGCCAGGCTTGAATAGGCGAGCCTGTACATATAGGTAACAGCCTCATCCGCAAAGTGGCTGATTGTCAGGGATTCCACGTGCACGATATCAGGGAAAACGATGTCATGCACCGGTGAGAATTCCAGCAGGATAAACGATTCGGCCAACACCGAGTGTGCGATCCCCAAGGGCAGGATCTGCACGTTCACGTTCGGCAGCTCGGTCATCCGGTACAGATGTTCGAGCTGCTCGCGCATGACCTTCTGATCGCCGATCAGGCGCTGCAGAACCGCCTCGTCGAGCACCGCCGACAGTTCCAGCGGGTGCGGGCCGTCCAGCAGCGCGCGGCGCCGCATCCGCACGTCCAGCCGGCGTTCCAGCTCCTGCGGGGGCAGCGTGGCCAGGTCGCTCCAGCCGCCGATCACGTGCCGCGCGTAGTTCTCCGTCTGCAGCAGCCCGGGAAAGACGGTGCTGCCCCATTCCCGGGCGGCCGTGGCCTCGGACTCCAGCGCGATGAAATCGGCGAGCGAGCTCGGCAGGTCGCGGTACTCCTCCCACCAGCCGCGCTGCGCGGCGTCGTGCGCGAGGGAGACGAGGTCGTCGTGCCGGGAGCCGTCGATCTCGTACAGCTCCAGCAGCCGCCGCACATCGGCGATCTTCGCGCCGGTGCGGGCGTTCTCGATCCGGCTGACCTTGGCGGTGGACCAGGCGAGCCGGTCGGCCACCTCGTCCCCGGTGAGACCCCTGCGCTCGCGCAGCCTCCGCAGCTCGGCGGCCAGCCGCCGCTGCCGGACGGAGGGACCTCGGGAAGTGCTCATTGTGCTCGGGCCTCTCCAGTCCCGGCGGACTGATCTGGGCGTATTCTGCCGCACCTCGCGCCGCGGCGCGAATACCCGGGAGCGGTTGGGAAGGATTCTACGGCCGATGATTCTTTTGCGCACCTGACACCGAAAGTTGCAGTGCAACCTACAAATGGCCTGGACGCAGGGTTGGGCCATGCCTTCCCGTGGCACGCTAAGTGTGTGATCGACTTGGGGAGCCGGGGATGAGGTACGCGCACGAGGTCGGCAAGGTGCGGGCGGCGGAGCGGGCCCTGATGGCCCGCCTCCCGGACGGCGCCCTCATGCAGCGCGCCGCCGCCGGCCTCGCCTCCGTCTGCGCCCGCGTCCTGCCCGCCGTGTACGGGTCCCGCGTCGTGCTGCTGGTCGGCGGCGGCGACAACGGCGGCGACGCCCTGTACGCCGGAGCCCGGCTCGCCCGGCGCGGCGCCCGCGTGCACGCCGTGCAGGCCGGCTCCAAGATCCACGAACCCGGCCTCGCCGCCCTCCGCGCCGCCGGCGGCCGCCTCCTGACCACCGGCGAAGAATCCGCGATCGCCGGCGCCGACCTGATCATCGACGGCCTCACCGGGATCGGCGGCACCGGCGGCCTCCGCGACCCCCACGCCCGCTACGCCGCCATCGCCGCCGAGTCCCCCGGCCTCGTCGTCGCCTGCGACGTGCCGAGCGGCGTGGACGCGAGCACCGGCCGCGTCGAGGGCGGCGCCGTCCACGCCGACGTCACCGTCACGTTCGGGACGCACAAGCCGGGCCTTCTCATCGACCCCGGCGCGTCCTACTGCGGAGTGGTCGAACTGGTCGACATCGGCCTCGGCCCCGACCTGCCCGACCCGGACGTCGTCGCACCCCGCCCCTCCGACGTCCGGCCGCCCGAGCCGGGGCCCGAGTCCGACAAGTACCGGCGCGGCGTCGTCGGCATCCTCGCGGGCGGCGACGAGTTCACCGGCGCCGCCGTCCTGTCCACGGGCGGCGCCGTCCACGGCGGCGCCGGCATGGTCCGCTTCGCCTCCGTCGCACGCCCGGTCGAACTCGTCCGGCACCGCTGGCCCGAGGCCGTCACCACGGTCATCGACCCCGGCCCGCACGACGCCAAGGTGCTCGAACGCATCGGACGCGTCCAAGCCTGGGTCGTCGGCCCCGGCCTCGGCACGGACGACGCCGGCGAGTCCCTCCTCGAAGCCGTCCTGACCACCGACCTGCCCGCCCTGGTAGACGCCGACGGCCTCACCGTCCTGTCCCGCCGCCGCGACCTGCTGAGCCGCGCCGCCCCGACCGTCCTGACACCCCACGCGGGCGAACTCTCCCGCCTGATCTCGGCCGACCGCGCCGACATCGAGGCAGCCCGCCTGGACCACGCCCGCCACGCCGCCGCCGAACTCTCCGCGACCGTCCTCCTGAAGGGCTCGACGACCCTGGTAGCGGAAGCGGACCGTCCCGTCCGAGCAAACCCGACCGGCACCCCCCGCCTGGCGACGGCAGGCACCGGCGACGTCCTATCAGGCCTGATAGGCGCCCTCCTGGCCGGCGGCCTCCCGGCCATAGAAGCAGCCACCACCGGCGCCTACCTACACGGCCTAGCCGCCCGCCTGGCCGCCGCCCCCACCCCTGTCTCTTATACACCCCT
>NZ_JABXFD010000671.1 GCF_013372625.1 Actinomadura sp. BRA 177 | reverse complement strand
CCCAACAACCCGAAATAGCCCCCAACCGTCCACCAGCAAGAACCAAGCAGCCCCCTCCCACCACCGTGGGGGCCTGGAGGGCCGTCGCCGTCAGTGCCTGGCCGCTACGGTCAGTTGCCCGGTCGCCGCCGTCGGGATAGGGGCCAGTGCCAGGACCTTGACCGTCACCATCGGGGCGCCTGCCACTGCCGTGGGGACGTCGGGGTGGTCGGACTACCGTGCCTTCGACGGGCTGGGACGGCCCATTGCTGGCGAGAGCAACAGGGGCGTCGGCTGCGGACGCGGCTAGCGAACATGCGCTAGGGCGGCGAAGCCGGCAGCGCGGGGTGTTGTGCTTGCGTGGGCTACCAGTCGCGGTGCCTGCGGTGGCTTCGTGAGTCAGTCGTCTGAAGGGAGTTCGAAATCGCTCTTGGCGAGTTCTTCGACGTTCACGTCCTTGAACGTGACAACACGCACGTTCTTGACGAAGCGGGCCGGGCGGTACATGTCCCACACCCACGCGTCCTGCATCGTGACCTCAAAGAAGATCTCACCGGCATCGGCGCCGCGCACCTGCAGGTCGACCGAATTCGTGAGGTAGAACCTGCGCTCGGTCTCGACGACGTAGCTGAACAGGCCGAGGACGTCGCGGTACTCGCGATAGAGCTGCAACTCCATCTCGGTCTCGTACTTTTCGAGATCCTCGGCGCTCACGCTCGTGCCCCTTCCGTGCGGCCCTCACCGGAGACCTCCCCGTCGGTCTCCTCCCCCACGGCCACATCCCCATTCTTACGCAAGGCCCGCCCGACGTTGACGTAGGAGAACCGATGCTCCGGACATGGACCGTACGCGGCGAGCGCCTCGCCGTGCGCGCGGGTCACATAGCCCTTGTGGACGTCGAACCCGTACTCCGGGTACCGCTCGTGCAGGCCGACCATGATCCGGTCTCGGGTCACCTTCGCGACGATGGACGCCGCGGCCACGCACGCCGCCGACTGGTCACCCTTGATCATCGCGAGGCCGGGGACGTCCAGACCCGGCACCGGGAATCCATCGCTCAGCACGTAGGCGGGCCGTTTGTCCAGGGCGGCCAGGGCCCTCCGCATCCCGGCGACGTTGCACCGGTGAAGGCCGATCCGGTCGATGTCATGGCACGGGATGACGACCGCGCTCCACGCGTACGCGCGCTTGGTGATCTCCGCGTACAGCTCTTCCCGGCGTCCCGGCGCGAGCAGTTTGGAGTCGGTGAGACCGTCGATCCGGCCGCGTCCGCCCTGCAGGATCACGGCGCCGACCACCAGCGGCCCCGCGCAGGCCCCGCGTCCCGCCTCATCGACGCCGGCCACGGGGCTGAACCCGCCGTGCACCAACGCGCGCTCGAACGCGAACAGCCCTGCGTCCCGACGCGGGGTGAAGCGGAGAGGACGTCCCTTCATGCTCCGCAGCGTACGTCCCCGCGCCCCCGCGCCGCTCCCCGAATGCCCCCGATCACCCAGCATGTCCACCAGCAAACCGACAAGACCACAGAGACGTGCCCCTGCCCAGGTGCGCCACCGGCATCGACACATCCAGCAGCTCGTCGAACCGCGAGCCCTCTAGGCAGAGGATCCGCGCCCCGGCCACCACCAGGTCGTACGCCCCCTACCGCACAGATAGCCATGTGGCAGGGAACAAAAAATCGCGGGCCGGCGCGCCGCAGGGCGTCAGAGGTCCCACAGGGGG
>NZ_JABXFD010000214.1 GCF_013372625.1 Actinomadura sp. BRA 177 | reverse complement strand
TTTGTGGTGTCGTGTGTGTTGTTTTCTGTGCTTACTTGTGTGGTCGGTGTTGTTTGTTGTGTTTGCATGTGCGGGCGCCCGCCGAGATCTACACCACCCTCTGCGTCGGCGGCGTCAGATGTGTATAAGGGACGGCGCCGGTTCCGGGCCCGCCTCCTCCCAATGCAGCGCGTACGGGAACGGCTGCTCGTCCGGGAGGCGCGGCGGCCGGGCGGTCGCGCCCGCCGGGACCATGGCGGTGTGTTCGCGCAGGTCCAGGCGGGCGTGCAGACCGGCGAGGAAGGGCGGCAGCCACCAGTTCGCCGCGCCCATGAACCGCATCGTCGCCGGGACGAGCAGCGAGCGGACGAGCACCGCGTCCACGACGACCGCGACGAACATGCCGACGCCGATCAGCTTGACGATCGTGATGCTCGCCATGCCGAACGCGCCGATGACGACGAGGAACAGCAGCGCGGCGCTGGTGATGATGCCGCCCGTGTGCTGCATGCCGGACGCGACGGCCTTCCGGTTGTCGTGGGTCAGGTCCCATTCCTCCCGGATGCGGCTGAGCAGGAAGACCTCGTAGTCCATCGACAGGCCGAACACGACCGCGAGGATGAGAATCATGCTGGTCGCCTCGACGCCGCCGGTCGGGGTGAAGTTCAGGACGCCGGCGAGATGCCCGTACTGGAAGCCCCACACGATCGCGCCGAACGAAGCGCCGATCGACAGGACGTTCATCACGATCGCCTTCAGCGGCAGCACGATGGAGCCGAAGAACATGAAGAGCAGGATGAACGTGGCGACACCGACGAAGAGCGCCATCTTCGGCAGGGTGCGCATCAGGCTGGACATCAGGTCCATCTGCGCGGCCGTGCTGCCGCCGACGTCGATGTGCATCGGATAGCCGTCCTTGGACAGGCTCATCTCGCGAATCTTGGTGACGAGGTCCTGGGCGTTCTGGTCCATGGGGTCGTACTTGTGCGTGACGGAGATGCGCACGCCCCCGTACGAGCCCGAGTAGCCGGTGAACTGAGCTTCGGTGACGCCGGGGAGCTTGCCTAGGCGCTGCCTGAATTCCTCCAGGTAGGGCGGGATCGGGTCGTCCTTCTTGGCGGGCGTCCAGTCGCGTGGGATGAGGTCCCCGGAGACGACCACGTCGATGGGTTCGGCAGAGCCGTTGGGGAACTCCTGTTTGACGGTCTCGACCACGTGCCGCGTCGGGCTGCTCTTGGGCAGGACGCGGGCGTCCACACTGCCGAACTGGACGTTCAGGAACGGCACGAACATCACGCCCAGGATGACGATCACGACCGTGAAGTACGGCAGCGGATGCTTCATCACGCTGTGGCCGAGCCGGTACCAGAAGCCGCTCTCCGGGTCGCGCTGCGCGCGCTTGGCCGTAGGTCGCCGCCACGGCATCCGTCCGATTTCGACGCGCGGCCCCAGCAGCGCCAAGAGCGTCGGAAGCAGGACCGTGGCTCCGAAGACGGCGACCATGACGGTGGCTATGCCGGCGAGCCCGATCGTCCGGAGGAACATCTGCGGGAAGAGCAGCAGCCCCGCGAGAGCCGCCGACACGGTGACGCCGCTGACGATGATGGTGCGGCCCGCAGTCGCCATGGTCGCGGACAAGGCCGACTGACGTACCGGCTTGAGGTCGGTCTTGTAAGCCTTCTTCGCGGCCTTGCGCGCCGCCTTGTCGCGTTCCCGTTTCCACGGTTTGCCCTGGGGCAACCCATGCGCGGACATGCCGCGCTCCAGTTCCTCACGGAATCGGCTGATGATGAACAGCGAGTAGTCGATCGACAGGCCGACGCCCATCATCGTGACGACTTCCAGGGCGAACGACGTCACGTCCGCCGCATACGTCACCACATGGAGGACGGCCAGGCCGCCGATGGTCGAGAAGATCGCGATGACCATCGGCAGCAGGGACGCCGTGAACGCGCCGAAAAGGATCATCAGCAGGATGAACAGCGGCAGCGCCGTGATCATCTCGGCGCGCACGATGTCGGTGACGACCTGCTGCCCGAACTCCTCGCCCAGCGGGACGCTGCCGCCGTACTGGACGGTGAGGCCCGGCGCCGCCAGCCGCTCCTTGACGAGGTGGTAGTTCTCGGTCTTGGTCGCGCCGTCCTTGCCGCGCAGCTTCACCGCGACGAACGTCTTGTGCCGGTCGTGGGACGCGAACGTCTCCGCCGCCTTACCGTCGAACGACCAGTAGGAGATGATCTCCTCGACGTTCGCCTTCGGCAGCCGCGCGATGGTGGTGATGACGCTCGCCTCGTAGCGCGGGTCGTCCACCGTCATCGTGTCGCTGGAGTACAGGACGAGGACGTCGGGGTTGGTGCTGCCGAAGTAGGTCGCGCCCAGCTTGGCGACGAGCGTCGAGGACGCGTCCGGGTCCTCGAAGCCGCCCTCCTTGAACTTGGCGAACACGCCGAGGCCCCAGACGCCCGCGATGACGGTGGTCACCAAGATCAGCACAAGGCTGGTCCAGCGTCGCCGGTGGATCAGACGCCCCAGCCCCGAAAGCATGTTCCTCCTGTTTCGCCGCGGCCGGCGGGCCGCCCCGGATGCGAGCTGCGACGCCCTACTTGCGAGAAGCGAGGCGCGCCGCCGTCGTCGGCAGCTCGCCGTCAAGGTAGCGCTGCCGCGTCGCCGCGCGTGCGATCTTCCCACTGGACGTGCGGGACACGCCGCCCGGTTCGATGAGGACGAAGTCGTGGACGCTCATCTCGTGCTCGATGTTGACGGCGCCGCGCACCGCCGCCTCGACCTCGCCGGCGTCCAGCCGTCCGAGAGGGACGCGCCGGTTGCGCTCGGCGACGACCACCAGCCGCTCGGTCTCGTCCCCGGTGAGCGCGAACGCGGCGACGTGGTCGGGACGGATCGCGGGGTGCGCCTCCTGCGTTGTGACCTCGATGTCCTGCGGGTAGTGGTTGCGGCCGTCCACGATGATGAGGTCCTTAATGCGGCCGGTGACGTACAGCTCGCCCTCATGGACGACGCCGTAGTCGCCGGTCTTCATCCACGGCCCCACCGGAAGCTCCCCGGGCTCGCTCAGCTCACCGCCGAACGTGTCCTGGCTGCGCTCGGAGTTGCGCCAGTATCCGGGCGCCGTGTTGGGCCCGTGCACCCAGATCTCGCCGACCCGTCCGTCCGGCTGCTCGATCCGGGTCTCCGGGTCGACGATCGCGACGAGCTGCCCGCACGGCCCGCCGCACGACACGAGCTCGGACCCGCCCTCGGAAAGCCGCAGGTCACCCTGGGTGAGCGCCTCCCGGTCCACGGAGATGACCTTCGGCGGGACGTCCGCGGCCGCCGCGGTGACGAACACGGTCGCCTCCGCCAGCCCGTAGCCCGGCGCCTGCGCGCCCGGACGCAGGCCCGCCGGCGCCAGCGCGTCCGCGAACATCGACAGCGTCGACGTGCGGATCGGCTCCGCGCCGTTCAGGCACGTCGTCAGCCCGGACAGGTCCAGGCCGGCGAGCTTCTCCGGCGTCGCCGACGACGCGACGTACTCGTAGGCGAAGTTCGGCCCGGCCGTGTAGACGTTCTTGCCCGGACGCTCCGCGATCAGCTGCAGCCAGCGCATCGGGTTCATGATGAACGAGACGGGATCGGTGTAGATGGCGTGGTCGCCGTTCACCAGCGGCAGCGCCATCGTCGCGATCATGCCCATGTCGTGGAACAGCGGCAGCCAGCTGACGAGTTCGGGGGTCGGCCTGTCGGGCGCCCACCCCGCCCACAGCTGCGCCGCGTTCGCCGTCACGTTCCCGTGCGTGATCTCCACTCCCGCCGGACGGCGCGTGGACCCCGACGTGTACTGCAGGTACGCGAGATCGTCGAACGCGATGGGCTCGTCCTCCCACCGGTCGGCCAGCGCCAGGTCGATCTCCTCGGCGAACAGGATCTCCTTCGGCTGCGGGACGTCGTGGTCGGAGAGGAACTTCTCCACGTGCGGCAGCGCGTTCCGCGTCGTGACGATCACCGCGGGCTCGGCGTCGGTGTAGGCGCCGATCAGCCGGTCGGCGTGCCCGGGCAGGTCCGGAGAGAACAGCGGCACCGCGATGACGTGCGCGTACATGGCGCCGAGCATCGTCATCATGTACTCCAGCGTCTGCGGCAGCAGCAGCGCGGCCCGCTCCCCGGGCCCGCTGACCTGCCGCAGCGCCACCGCGACCGCACGCGCGCGCCGGTCCGTCTCCGCCCAGCTCGCCGTGATGTGCGCGCCGGACGGGTCGGCGGAGTAGTCGACGAAGGTATAGGCCGGCGCGTCCGGCTTCTCCTCCGCCCACCTCGCGACCCGCTCGATCAGCGGGGTGCGGCCGGAGCCGCCGGGCAGGAGTTCGGGAAGCAGCGAGCCCAAAGCCATTGATCATTCTCCCGAGGGGACGGGCCGGACGGGACCCTGTGCGGTAGGGGTGGGCGCCATCGGCGGATGTGCGTCGGCCGGACGGCTGTGTCTGGACGCCCCCGGCGACCGGCGATGATCGTCAAGCTACCGGATGGTAGTCAGTGCGCGATATTAGCTCGCGGTCACATTCGGCGGCGCCGGGTTTGTCACCGCCGTGACAAGAGGAAATCGCCCTTCACACCTGGGGGTTCGCGCGGTCACCGACCGTGCCGGAGCCTACTGATCGCCCGCGAAGATCTGCTCCATGATGCCCCGGCGATGCCGTCCCTGGTAGGTCGTCTCCGGGTTCACCTCGTCCGGAAGCTCCGCCAGGTAGCGGCTCTCCGCGTCGATCAGCTGCTCCAGCTCGCCGCGGTCGAGGAACACGCCCTTGCACCCCGGGCACTCCTCGATCACGACCCCGTGCCGCTCATGGGTGTCGAGTTTCGACTCGCATTTGGGACATTGCAGCGTCGCGTCTGACATACCGGATCCCCTGTCCGTCACGACAGCGTTTACTGTCAGGCGGTCAGCTTACTGACACCGGGCCCGCTTTGGGATGCCCCGTCCTTCAATACGGCTGCCGATTGCGGACGCACCCACCGTTATCGTCGTCCCGGCCCCGACTCACCCACCGGACAAGGCCCGCTGCAACTCCAGCCGCCGCCTCAGCAGCCCGAGGCAGGCGACACCCCACAGCAGACCGATCTCGGCCACCAGCGCAACGCCGATGACGACCGCCCAGTCCGTCTCGTCCGACTCCTGCACCCCGGCCGGCGACATCAACGTCATCCGACTCTCACCAGGCGCGACCAACGGCCCCGCCGGCGCATTGACCTGCGGCAACACAACAGCCCCAGGCGGCGACACGGTAGGCAACTCCGGCACCGCAAACCCCCCATGCCCAGCCGACGACCCCCCATGACCGCCGGAATCCCCCCTCGGACTTGGCGTACCGCTCGACACCACCCCTGTCGGCGAGTGGTCGTCGCCTGCACTCGGCCTCGGGCCAGACAGCTCCACAGACGGACACGGTCCACCAGCGGCATGCCCCTCACAACCACCGCCCGTAGGCGCAGCACCAGAGTGGCCACTCGAACTCGGCTGAGCACCAGACGGCTTCGTGGCCGGACACGGCCTACCACCTGCACTCGCCTTACTGGACACGCAGTGACCAGCCGTAGGCCCAGGACCGGAATGCCCGCTCGGGCTCGGCGTGCCACTCGACGCCGGCGCAGACGGGCACGCTCCACCGCCCGCACAGACATCGGCCGTAGGCGCGGGCCCCGAATGGCCGCTCGGGCTCGGCTGAGCACCCGACGGCTTCGTAGTCGGACACGGCCTACCGCCTGCACTCGCCTTACCGGACACGCAATGACCAGCCGTAGGCCCAGGACCGGAATGCCCGCTCGGACTCGGCGTGCCACTCGACGGCGGCGCGGACGTGCACGCTCCACCGCCCGCACAGTCACCGACCGTGGGCGCGGGCCCCGAGTGGCCACTAGGGGTCGGTGCAGCCCCCGACGGCGTCGTGGTCGGCGAGTGACCACCACTCGCGGTCGGCTTCGGGCCTGAAGGTTGCGGGGACGGGCACGGTCCGCCTGGTGCGCAATTGCTGGGCGTGGGGGTTGGGCCGGAGTGGCTGGGGCATGGGCTCGCGCCGGCACCCGGGGTAGTGGTCACGCAAGGCGTTGCCGGTGGCGAGTGGTCGTTGCCTGTGGTCGGTTTTGGCCCCGACGGCGTGGACGGGCACGGTGTGTCGCTGGTGCTTGTGCACGGCGTCCCTGTCGGTTTTGGGGCGGACGAGTGTGAGGGCGGTGTGGGCGGCGTTGCGTCGTTGGACAGGGCGAACACTGCGCGGATCGAGCGGCGGGGGGCGTTTGCGGCGTCCGCCACTGCTTGGACGCTCAGGGGCTTCGCCGATATGGCTGAGGCCGGTACTCGGACAGTTGCCGTTCGTTCGACGGTCTGCTCGCCCAGGTCGCCTAGGGCGCAGCGGAGTTGGTGGGCCGAATCGGACACAACGCAGCCCGGGGAGTGGTTCGTCCAGGAAAGGGGGCGTTCGGCGGTGAGGCGCAGGGTCGTGTCGTGGGCGACGCCGCCTTCGGCGTGGACGCGGAGCGTGTACGTCAGGGCGTAGTCCGGGCCGGTGGTGGTGCCCTTGGAGGTCGTCATGTCCATGTGCAGGCGGACGGCCGGCTGGCGTCCGTCCGAAACGGCCTCGGCGGCAGGGCTCGCCAGTGTCAGCGGTACGGCCAGTGTGGTGCCGGCCGCGATGGCGCCCCAGCGTGTCCCTCGGCGCACCGTTCCCCCCCCAGCGGTCTGCCTGCATGGCTGCCAGGGGGGCGGCGCCGTGGCGCCGGGCACAGACTGTTATTGCCACGTCGTAGGTGCTAGTAACGTGCGTCACTCCGGTAACTGCCCCTCTTTCGCACAGTGAAATCGGATCTCCGTAGAATCGGGTGGGTTGCGAGGGAGAGGAGACCCGGGGTGGCGGAGGCCGTTCGGTCGCTGGAGCGCGCGTTCGATCTGCTGGAGCATCTGGCGGACGCGGGCGGCGAGATGGCGCTGTCGGAACTGACGGAGGTCTCCGGGCTGCCGATGCCCACGATCTACCGGCTGATGCGGACGCTGGTGAACCAGGGGTACGTGCGGCAGGAGCCGTCCAAGCGCTACGCCCTGGGCCCGCGGCTCGTCCGGCTGGGCGAGGGCGCGAGCCGCCTGCTGGGCACGTGGGCGCGGCCGGTGCTGGCCCGGCTGGTGGACGAGGTCGGCGAGACGGCCAACATAGCGGTGCTCGAAGGCGACGAGGCCGTCTACGTCGCGCAGGTGCCGTCCAAGCACTCGATGCGCATGTTCACCGAGGTGGGACGGCGCGTCCAGCCGCACTGCACCGGCGTGGGCAAGGCGCTGCTGTCGCAACTGCCCGACCAGCGGGTGCGGGAGATCCTGGCCCGGACGGGCATGGACGCGCACACCCCCAAGACCTTCACCGACCCCGACGCGCTGCTCGCGGAGCTGGAGCGGATCCGCGAGCAGGGGTACGCGCTGGACGACGAGGAGCAGGAGATCGGTGTCCGCTGCGTCGCGGTGCCGCTGCGCGGAGCGCCGGCGCTGACGGCGATCTCGGTCTCCGGGCCGTCCGGACGCATGACGCGCGAGGCCGTCCCGGACGTCGTGCCCATCATGCGGGACGCCGCCGACCGATTCGCGAAAGAACTCGGCCCGGCCACGTGACGCGGCCGGGCCATCGGTCAGTCGACGGGTTCGCCGACGATGACGGTGGGGCGTCCGCCGCGCTCCCAGGTGACGAAGTCGCCCGCGGACTTGACGAGGACGGCGGCCATCCACAGGGCCAGGCCGGTGTCGTCCGCGATGCCCGCGATGGGGATCATGTCGGGAATGGCGTCGATCGGGGAGACGATGTAGACGAGGCCCAGGGCGAGCAGTCCGAGCGTCCCGAAGGACATGCCCCGGTACCGTCCGCGGAGGACCGACTTGAGCATCCGGGGGACGGCGCGGACCCGCGTCCAGAGCCCCGGCGCGTCGGGCTGAAGGGTCTCGGAGTAGATCTGCCAGGCCTGCCCGGCGGCGGCCGCACTGCGCTTCCTGTCCACGAGCACTCCTCGTCCGAACGTTCAGGAGGGCGCGCCCCCGCGGCGCCCACGCATATCTAGGACGCGACGACCGCCGGAAATGTTCCCCCGCATCGATCATGAGGCACGAGTCACAGGCGCCGCCCTCGGCGCGGCGCCGGAATGATCGCAGGACGGCACGGTGAAACGTCCCGCCGCGGCTCCATTCGGGTTACCTCTGGTGAGTTCTTCATCACTCTCGCAGCGGACCTGCGGCGTTTCACGGCGTGTTGCCAGGTGCGCGCTGCGAGCATGTCCCCACGGGCGCCTCCCCCAGCACGACCGGCCTGGCCCGTCGAGCATCGCAGGAGCTGACGAACGGATATGAGCGGCGACCCTACGAACCGTCCCGTCCATGGCACCGCGGCAGGCGACCCCTACGTCGCGCTGCCCCCGACCGCGGTCGACGCGGCCGCCTCCGGCCCGACCCGGCTGATCGTGGCCTGGCCCGGATTCGACCCGCCCCGCACGGCGGCCGCGCTCGCGGCGGCGGTCCCGATGACCGGCGTGCCGGTGTGGCGGGTGTTCCTCGACCTGCCGGGACGCTCGCCGGGCGGGCTCGGCTCGGGCGCGATCCTGGAGACCGAGGCCATCGAGGCGTACTGCGCGGCGGTGGCGGACGCCGTCGAGCGGCTGCCCGGCGTCCTCGCGGAGATCCGCCGCGACCTCGCGATCCCGGACGGCCCCGTCGCCGTGGCCGGGTTCAGCGCGGGCGCCGCCGCCGCGCTGCTGGCCGTGCTGCGCGACGCCGTCCCAGTGAGCACCGCCGCGCTCGTGGCGCCCGTCGTCGCCCCGGCGCGGGCGGCGCGGGCGGTGGAGAAGCGGTCCGGCCGCGACCGGGACTGGACGCCCCACGCCGTCGCCCTAGCCGACCGCCTCGACCTCGGCTCCCTCGCCCCGAACCTCGCCGGACGGGACGTCCCCACGCTGCTCATCGGCGGCGCCAGGGACCGCGTCGTCCCCGCCCGGGAGATCACGTCCCTGCGCGACCTGCTGCGCCGGCACGGCACCGGACCGGTCGAATCCACCACATTCCGCATGGGGCACGCGCTGGCCGCCGAACCCGGCACCGAGCCCCGTCCGCCGATCACCGAGGCCGTCCAGGTGGACACGGCCCTCACCGACTGGTTCCGCGACCACCTGGCCACCCCATCCAACGACACCGCCGCCCCGCCCCAGCCTCAGACAGCGGGCGAGGCCGCCGCGGACACGGCCGGCGAAACGCCAGAGGACGCTAGACACGGAGCCTGGTCAACGGCCCCCCAGAACACTCCCCGCCCCGGAGCCGTAGCCGGCCACCGAAAGTAGGACACCACCCAGCAGCACGCCGGAGAACAATCACCTGCCCTGCCACCAGGCCAGGCGCCTCAAAAGAGCGGCCCGGAGCCACGAAGTAAGACGGCCACCCAGCAGGGCGCTGCAGGACGGGCACGCGGGCCGCCGCCAGGCCGGGCGGCTCGGAAGGGTGGTCCGAGTCGTGGGCGGTGGTGGGGGACGGTGCCCGGCGGGCGCGTGTGGGCGCCCGCCGGGCGGGTGGTCGGTGGTGCGGATCAGCCGCGGGACAGGACCTCGTAGCGGACGGGGATCACGCCCGCCCCGGTGCCGCCGACCTTCTTCATCGCGGCCCTGGACAGGTCCAGGCAGCGGCCGCCCGCGTACGGGCCCCGGTCGTTGATGCGGACGACGACCGAACGGCCGTTGTTCTTGTTCGTCACCCGGACCTTGGAGCCCATCGGCAGCGTCTTGTGCGCGGCCGTCAGCTCGCTCGGGTCGAAGGGCTCACCGCTCGCGGTCATCTGGCCCTCCCAGTAGTAGGAGGCCTCGCAGGAGCCCGAGGAGATCACCTTGGTGCGCTTCTTCTCGGTCTTCTTCTCGGGCTTGGCCAGGTGCGCGACCTTGGTGTCGGACTTGGCCGCCTTCTTCTCCGGAGACTTCGTCGGCGACGGCTCCGGGGAGCGCGGCTTGCCGCGGCTCGCCCGCGGCGGGTCGGCCTTCGGACGGCCGGCGAGCGGGTCGGCGGCCGGCGGCGCGGTCTGCGCGGCCTGTGCCGATCTTGCGGTTCCGTTGCCGTTGACCAGCGCGAACGCGCCCGCTGCCAGGACGGCGACGGCGGCTCCGGAGACGATCAGGACGGTACGTAGGCGTGCTCGAAGAAGACGCCTGACAGGGCTACCCACAGAGGAGTCCTTTGGTTGGGGACAGGACCCCGGACGCCCGGCTCTCTTCTCACGGCGCGCTCAGGCGACCTCGTTCGTCCCCCGAGTCCTCCGCCGCCCGCGGGCTCGCTCGCCCGTCTCCGCGCCGCTCTCTCAGGCGCGTCCGCGTCATCGCGGTCCGGCGTCCGGCAGGTGCGGCTGGAAAGGCATCTTCACTTTTGATCTCGAAAGTGCCGCACAAGTCCTTGACCGTACGTGGCATGTCGCATGAAACAAGACGCAGGGCCCTAGTTTGTGGGGTTTGTCACCCTAGTCTTTGCGCTGGGGAGTTGACCGACTCCGCACGGTAACTCGGTTTGTAGATCTTCTTTACTCGCCATTGAAGGTGTGATCTCGGACATATAACAATCGCTTGCTCGGCAAACGGAACGGGGCGTTCCGCAGGATGCCGTCGCATCCGCGGAACGCCCCGTGAGCGTTGGACGAAAGGGTGTGCGCTACCCGATTCCGGGCAGCGCGGGGAGGCCGAGCGCGGTCGCGTCGGGCATGGACAGCGGGCCGTCCGAGAGCGGGCCGCCGGGCAGCGGGCCGTCCGCCGGACGCGCCGCCGGGTCCTTGGCCTTCAGGACGTCCACGACGTTCCCGACGCCCTGCTCCGTCCGGTCGAGGCCCTTGCCGGCCTTGTTCACGGTGTCGTTCGCCTGGCCGACGACGTCGTCGGACGGCACCGGCGTGGCGCGCCGGCCGGCCACCGGGAAGAGCACGGACGGCAGCCCGCCGGACTGCGCGGAACGGAGTGCGCCCGGCACGCTCGGCAGGTCCGCCGGCAGCGCCATGCTCACCGGCATGCCGGCGCGGCGGCCGGCCGGGAAGGCGGGCCGCATGCCCGTGACCTGGCCGACCTTGCTGTTGCGGACGGTGTCACCGGCCTTGCGGACGTCCTTGAGGAGCGGCTTGGCGGCCCTGTCCGGGGCGGGCAGCGCGTCCGCCCCGCGCGCGCCGGCGCGCCGGGTGCCCAGGCAGTCGCCCTTGGGCAGGCCGCCGAGCGGCGTCTGACCGACCGCGGGCAGCGGCGTCTCCGGCATGCCGGCCCCGGTCTCGGAGTTGACCGTCTTGCCCGGGTTCAGCTTGCAGCGGGCGGCTCCGTGCCGGGACGTTCCCGGGGCGGCGCGGAGCACGCCGTCCACGGTGCCGGTGACCTTCTCGGCGGTCTGGCCGCCGGTCTGCACGACCGGGTCCGGGAGCGTCCGGGTGGCCGGGTAGGCCGCGGCGGCGGTGTCGTAGAGGAGCGCGGTGGACGGGCCCGGCGCCGCGTTCGCGGGCGCGGCGGCGACGGCGAGCACCGCGGCGAACGGAGCGACGGCGGCGGCGCCCAGCAGGCTTCTGGCTGATCGGTTCATTCTTTTCCCCCGGGGATTTTCGGCTTGACCGTGCACATGATGTGCGCCCGCCCGGCTGGCAGAACGGCGCACCGTCGACCGGGGACGTTAGTACACCCCGCGGCCCCGCACGGCGAATCCGAGAATCAATTGGTAAACCCCAGAAAGATCTCCCGAATTGATCAGCGACATTGCCCTCGGACACCAAAGGCGACAAGGTCCGACAAAAGACGAAGCGGGGGCGCCCCGAAGGACGCCCCCGCCCGACCGGCGGCCCGGCTACTCGGCCGAACCGAGCGAGATGGCCTGGTCGACCTCGTCCTTGCGCGCCGCGACCTCCGCCGCGTAGCGCTCCTCGTCGACCTTCTCGGCGATCTCCTCGTCCTGCTTCATCAGCGCCTCCAGGTCGGCCTTGGCGTTGTCGAGAACGCCCATGTCCTGGTAGGCGGCCTGCACCTTGTCGCCCCAGAGGCCCACGTCCCGGACGCACGGGACGATACGGCTGAACAACAGCGACTGGTAGAGCGTGTACATGTCGGAGTTGTCGACGAACTCCATGCATTTGTCGACCGGCATGTCGAGCTGCTCGAAGACCTCGCGTCCCTTGAACCGGTCGCGCATCAGGTAGCAGCCCTCGACGACGAACTCCTCGCGCTCGGCCCGCTCCTTGTCGGTGAGCTCGGCGTAGAAGTCCTTGAGCGCGAGCCGCCCGAACGCGACATGCCGCGCCTCGTCCTGCATGACGTACGCGAGCAGCTGCTTGACCAGCGGGTTCGTCGACATGTCGCGGTACAGCCCGAACGCGGCGAGCGCGAGGCCCTCGATGAGGACCTGCATGCCGAGGTAGGGCAGGTCCCAGCGGCTGTCCTCCAGCGACTCGGCGAGCAGCTTCGCGAGGTCCTGGTTGATCGGGTAGTACATCCCGATCTTCTCGTGCACGAACTTCGTGTACAGCTCGACGTGCCGCGCCTCGTCCATGGTCTGGGTCGCGGCGTAGAACTTCGAGTCCAGGTCGGGGACGGACTGCACGATCCGCGCCGACACGTTCAGCGCGCCCTGCTCACCGTGCAGGAACTGGCTGAACAACCACGAGCCCTGGTGCCGGCCGAACTCGTCCCGCTCCTTCTGCGACATCTTCTCCCAGATGTCGGACCCGAAGAGCGGGTTGAAGTTCTCCGGCAGCCCGGCGACGTTGATCGGGTCGACCTCAAGGTCCCAGTCGATGCGCTTCTGCGCGTCCCACTGCTTGTCCTTGCCCTTCTGGTACAGGTTCAGCAGCCGGTCGCGCCCGTCGTCGTACTCCCAGGTGAAGCGGGTGTCGCCCGCCATGGGGACGTTCCACGTCTCGGTCGGGACCGGGGTGGAGTAGAGGTCAAAGGAACTCACGGGGGGATCCTCCTCCAGGCGTTGCGCCGCGCCCTCGCGACGCCGGTTGCACCGCCCACGGCTTTACATACCTTCGTAACATGTAAAGCGCGGGGAAACCAGCGTCACGGGAGAACCAACTGACGGCAAAGCCGCCGCCCGCATCCTGAAGAGGAGCTGCGGGCGACGGCCACAGACGAAGAACGGCCCAGCGGCGGGTCAGCGGGACTGGAGGGCGTCGAGGCCGACCGCCTGGGCGATGACGAGGCGGCGGTCGAGGCGCGGGTCCTTGATGTCGACGGTGTAGCGGTCGCGGAACCCGAACTTCTTCTCCACCGAGAAGACGACCTGGTCGCCGGCGTAGAAGTCGAAGTGGTACGGCCAGGCGAACGGCAGGCTGTCCACGTACGGGATGATCTGCCAGACGCGGCGCAGCACCGCGACGAACTTGTTGCGCTCGGAGCCCGTCGTCACGCCGAGGCCCGGCTGCTCCATATGCCACGTCGAGGCCAGCAGCGACTTCTTGAAGTCCTTGCGGAAGACGCCGATGGGCTGGCCGTGCGCGTCCGTGATGTCGTAGGCGGAGGCGAGGTCGATGCGCTTGCGCGCCTTGAAGCCGAGGATCGGACGCGTCTTGGAGTCGTCCGAGTACAGGGTGACCTGCTCCTTGAACGCCAGCCGCTTCTGCTGCGCGAAGGCGAGCAGTTCGCCCTCCCCGCCGCCGGGCGCCTCGGCGTGCACCTCGTACTGGTTCACCATCAGGCGCACCCGCTGCCGGATCAGCAGCCTGCTCTGCGCCTGGAGTCTCTCTTCGTCCAGCGAACTCACCCGTTCTGGTTGCGTTGTGCGGTGGGAGTCTGCCACAGCAAGTCCCCAAAAACCCGGCTTTTCGGGGACCACAACCCCCCGCCCACCACAACTAGGACGAAACCACCCCAACCCCGGTTCCGCACCCCGCTGACCCAGACCAGCGCTCGGGCAGGGCGGAGCCGTGTTCAGGCCTGACCGGTGTTCGGCGCGGGCCGGTGTTCAGCGGTGAGTGGGTCAGGGCTCTTGGATGTGGGCGGCCAGGTAGCCGTGGATCAGGCGTTCCGCTTCGGCGACTATCTCCGGGTCGCCTTCCGGGCTACGGCGGAAGGCCATCTTGAGGACGGCGTCGCCGGCCTCGACCGAGATGGCGAGGGCGGTCGCGAGGCCGGGGGTGTCCTGGACGCCGAACGTCTCGACGATCATCGTGCGGAGGCGGTCGGCGACGACGGCGTTGTTGTCGGCGTCGGAGTCGAGGAGGTTGACGTCCGCGACGTCGCCGAAGCGCAGCACGCGGAAGCCGGGGACGGTGCGGTGCATCTCCACGAAGATCTCGATGATCGCGCCGACCGTGTCGGACCAGTCGCCGAAGCCGCCCCCGGCGAGGCGGGCCGAAATGCGGTCGCCGAACTCCTCCAGGTTGCGCAGCGCGAGGGCCTGCGCGACCGCGCGCTTGTCGGGGAAGAACTGGTACACCGAGCCGATCGCCACCTCGGCGCGCTGCGCGATGCGCGTCGTGGTGAGGCCGTCGTAGCCGTCCTCGTCGAGGATGTCCGCGCAGGCGTCGAGCATCCGCTGGACGCGTTCGGCGCTGCGGCGCTGGGCGGGGCGGCGGCGGAGCGGGGTCCGGATCTCGGTCACCCCGCCATTGTCCCCCGAACGGGAGGGTGCCCGGCATGCACGGCCTGCCGTTCGGCACCCCGGGGCCACCTGAGTCTTCCGCCCGCACCACCCCGGCACTAATATCCGAAAGCTATTCGCATTCCGGCCGGGCACGTGGGGAGGGGAACTGGGATGGGGCTTCCGGAGGGCTTCCGATGGGGCGTCGCCACCGCCGCCTACCAGATCGAGGGCGCGGTGGACGAGGACGGGCGGGGACCGTCCACCTGGGACACCTTCGCCCATACGCCCGGACGCGTCCGGGACGGGCACACCGGCGACGTCGCCTGCGACCACTACCACCGGTGGCCCGAGGACGTCGCGCTGATGTCGGGCCTCGGCGTCGACACCTACCGGTTCTCGATCGCATGGCCGCGCGTGCAGCCGTCCGGGAGCGGCCCGGTCAACGCCAAGGGCCTCGACTTCTACGAGCGGCTCGTCGACGGGCTGCTCGCCGCGGGCATCGCCCCCGCCGCCACCCTCTACCACTGGGACCTCCCGCAGCCGCTCGAAGACGCCGGCGGCTGGATGGAACGTGACACCGCCTACCGGTTCGCTGAATTCTCCTACCTGGCGGCCGAGCGCCTCGCCGACCGCGTGGAAATGTGGATAACTCTGAACGAGCCCGTGGTCGTCACGGCCTACGGCTACGCGTTCGGCGTCTACGCGCCCGGCCAGGCCCTCATGCTGGACGCGCTCCCCACCGCGCACCACCAGCTCCTGGCCCACGGCCTCGCCGTCAACGCCCTGCGCAGCCGCAATGCCCGCGCCATCGGGCTGACGAACCACTACTCCCCGGCATGGGCCGCGACGCCGGAAGACCAGCCCGCCGCCGACGCGTTCGACGCGTTCATGAACCGGCTGTTCACCGACCCCGTCCTACTCGGCCGCTACCCCGGCCTGATGGGGGACGCGCCGTACATCCGTTCCGCGGACATGTCGGTCATCGCGTCGCCGATCGACTTCCTGGGCGTGAACTACTACAACCCGACGCGGCTGGCGACGCCGTCCGACGGGCCGCTGCCCTTCGACATCGTGGACATCACCGAGTACCCGACCACCGGGATGGGCTGGCCGATCGTCCCGGACGCGTTCCTGTCACTGCTCCGCACGCTCAACACCAGGTACGACCTGCCGCCCCTCTACATCACTGAGAACGGGTGCTCGTTCCCTGACGAGATCGGCCCGGACGGCACGGTGGACGACTCGTCCCGCATCGAGTTCCTGGACGCCCACATCAAGGCCATGCGGACGGCCATCGACGAGGGCATCGACATCCGCGGCTACTTCACGTGGTCGCTCTTGGACAACTTCGAATGGGCGGAGGGCTACCACCCACGTTTCGGCCTCGTCCACGTCGATTACGAGACGCAGAAGCGCACGCCCAAGAAGTCCTATGCCTGGTACAGGGACCTCATAGCGTCGTCGTGACCCCGCTCTAGGCTGAGCACATGCCCGTCGAAGGACAGGTCCTGGGGACAGCCGTCAAGCAGGCCCAGTACCGGCAGCACCGGATGCTTGACAGCAGGCTCGCCGAGGTCGGCACCACGCTGGCGCAGTGGGACGCGCTGCGGGCGATCAGCCGTTCGCCGGGGGCGTCCGCCCGGGCCCTGGCCGCGGACACGTTCCAGAGCGAGCAGGCGTTCGGGACGCTCGCCGGGCGCCTCGCCGCCCAGCACCTCATCGACCGGCGTCCCGGACGCGGCCGGAGCATCGAGCACCACCTCACCCCGGCCGGCGAGAAGACCCTCGCGGCCGGGCACGCCGTCGCCGACGACGTCCTCGCCGAGTTCTTCGCCCCGCTGACCGACGACGAACGGGCCACGCTCCTCGACCTGCTACTACGCCTCGGCCGGACGGACTGACGCCGATAGTCTGCTCTCTCCGTTTCATCGGGGGAGGTCATGAATGCCGGAAACCCGTCCGCTGCGCGCCACCGATCCCCGCGAGGTCGGCGGGTTCCGGCTGACCGCCCGCATCGGTGAAGGCGCCCAGGGCACCGTCTACCTGGGCGAATCGGACACCGGGCAGCGCGTCGCGGTGAAGCTCCTGCACGCCGACTTCGGACGGGATCCCCGCGCCCGCACCGCCTTCGAGCGGGAGCTGGCGGCGGCCCGGCGCGTCGCTCCGTTCTGCACCGCGCGCATCCTCGCCGCCACGGCCGACGACGACCTCCCGCACATCATCACCGAGTACGTCGACGGGCCGTCCCTCAAGGACATGATCGCCGAGCACGGTGTCGCATCCCCCGATGAGCAGGTCAGGCTGGCGATCGGCACCGCCACGGCGCTGGCGACGAGCCACGAGGCGGGCGTCGTCCACCGCGACTTCAAACCGGCCAACGTGCTGCTCGGCGCGGACGGCCCCAAGGTCATCGACTTCGGCATCGCCCGCCCGCTCGACGCCACGTCCGCCACCCTGACCGGCGCCGTCGGCACGCCCGCGTACATGGCGCCGGAGCAGGTCGCGGGCTCGCCCGGCGGCGCACCGGTGGACATGTTCGCGTGGGCCTGCACGATGGCGTTCGCCGCCAACGGGACGCCGCCGTTCGGGACCGACTCCGTCCCGGCGATCATGCAGCGCGTCCTGTACGGGGAGCCGGAGCTGGGCGCGCTGACCGACCGGCTGCGCGACCTGGTGGCGTCCTGCCTGGCCAAGGACCCGGCGGCCCGCCTCACCGCCACGCAAGTGCTGCAGCACCTCCTCGGCATCGGCCCGGACGCGAACCTCCTAGCCGAAGGCACCTCCGCCGCGGGCGCCCCGCCCGCCGCCAGTCCACTGCCGAGCGCGGGGGCATCAGGAGCCGCACCACCGCCCGGAGTCGGGGCACCGCACAGCGCGGGGATGCCGCCGACTGCCTGGCCGGGTGCCGGACCGCCGGGCATCGGGCACGGCATTGGAACGTTGCCCGGCGCGCCGAGCAGGATTCCCTACGCGGGCAGTGGACGATCGGCGGGTGGGCGACAGTTGCTCATCGTCGGAGCGGCGGCGGCCGGGGTGCTGCTGGTCGTGGGCGGGCTCGCCACCGCGGTCCTGCTGAACAACGGTGGCAAGGAGAAGGCCCGCAAGCCCGTCGTGCAGACGGCGGCCGCGGCACGGACCTGCAACTATCCGCCCTCGTCGAGCAGCGACGTCAAGTCCGTCGGGACGCCGCCATCCCGCGTGTCGGACGGGCAGCCGACCAAGGCCACCATCAAGACCAACCTGGGCACGCTGGAGCTGAAGCTGGATCCGGCGGCGGCGCCCTGCACGGTGAACTCGCTGGCCTTCCTCGTGAGCAAGGGCTTCTACGACGGCACGTCCTGCCACCGCCTGACGACGAACCCCAGCCTGAAAGTGCTCCAGTGCGGCGACCCGTCCGGTACAGGATCGGGCGGCCCGTCTTACGTGTTCGCCGACGAGAACACCGACGGCGCGTCCTACTCCAGGGGCACCGTGGCCATGGCCAACGCGGGGCCGGACACCAACGGCAGCCAGTTCTTCATCCTCTACGACGACGCCCCTGACCTACCGAGCAGCTACCCGGTCTTCGGCCAGATCACCTCCGGCATGGACATCGTCGACCAGGTCGCTGAGAAGGGTGTCAAGGGCGGCGGCGACGACGGCCAACCGGACCAGAAGGTCACGATCAGCCAGTTCATCACCTCAACGACATAGAGGACGATCAACCCATGGAATCGCTGGCCGAGGTGCGCGCCCGGATCGACGGCGTCGATGACGAGCTCGTCCGGCTGCTGGCCGAGCGGCAGCGGCTCGTGCGTGCCGCCGCCGCGTTCAAGGCCGACGAGCAGGCCGTCCGCGCGCCCGACCGGGTGGAGCAGGTCGTCGCGCTGGCACGGCGGCGGGCCACCGCCGCGGGCCTGGCACCCGAGGTCGCCGAGGCGGTGTGGCGGTCGATGATCGCCGCGTTCATCGACCTGGAACTCGAAGAGCACGCAACCGAACGCCCGCCAGGCCGCGCCGGCCGCCGCCCGATGTGACATCACGCCGAGGGCGGCACGTCCCCCCGGAGTGCCGTGGCCTTCCCCCGTGCGGGGGAACCGTTACGCGTCCTCGGCGCCGAGGACGCCCAGGGGGTCGGCCAGCAGCGGGGCGAAGCCCAGTTCGGCGGCGCCCGCCAGGGTCGAGTCGTAGCCGAGCGCGGCGGTGCGGAGCGCGACACGTTCCCTGGACACCGGCAGCCCGCCGGTCGTCACCCGATCACGGACGAGGGGTGCCGCCCCCCGGTAGATCTCGCTGAGCATGCCGCCGAAGACGACGACGCCGGGATTGAACAGGTTGATCAGGTTGACCACGCCGATGCCGAGCCAGCCGCCGACCCGGTCGAGGGCCTCGCGGGCCGCCGGGTCCCCGTTCTCCGCCGCCTCCACGACGGCGCGGACACCGTCCCGGCCGAGCGGGCCGCCGGTGCGTCCGGCCGCCTCCAGCAGCGCCGGTTCGCCCACCTCCGCCTCCAGGCAGCCGCGCGAACCGCAGTTGCACGGACGGCCGTCGTACGGGTTGACGATCATGTGGCCGAGTTCGGCGGCGTAGCCCTCGTCGCCGTCCAGCAGCCGGCCGCCGACGATGATCCCGCCGCCGACCCCGACGTCCCCGTGCAGGTAGATGAGGTTCCGGCTGCCGGCGCCCGCCCCGCGGACGTGCTCGGCCAGCGCGCCCAGATGGGCCTCGTTCCCGACGGCCACGGGCAGCCCGAGGCCCAGCCGGCGGCCCAGCTCCGGCCCCACGTCGAGGTCGGTCCACCCCATGGTGGGGGCCAGCCGCACCTTCCCGTCGACGGCCCTGATCATGCCGCAGTAGGACACGCCGACGCCCACGCACTCCGCCTCCGGAGGCGCCGCGGCCACGAGCGCGCCGCCGAACGCGGCGAGGACACCGACCACCTCGTCCAGGTCGTCCTGCCCCCGCCGCCGCGGCGCCTCCCGGCGCTCCAGCACCGTGCCGCCGAGCCCGACCCTGGCGGCGGCCAGCCGGTCCACCGCGACGTCGAAGGCCAGGACGTACACCCGGCTGCGCTGGGCGCGGACGACCAGCGACGGCCGTCCCGCCCGTCCCGTCGCCGCCGACGGCTCCTCCCGCACCAGGCCCGTTGCGGCGAGCTTGGCGATCAGCGTCAGGATCGTGCTGCGGTTGACGCCCATCCGCTCGGCGAGCTCGGTGCGCGACACCGCCCCGTCCCGGTGCACCTCCCGCAGCACGGCCCCGCAGTTGCGCCGCCGCGTCGACTGCGTCACCGGGCGCGCAGGACCCGACACGAGAGAGGACGACATGCCTCACAAGTTACCCAAGGACCGTCGTGACACAGGGCACGGCAGGATGAGAACCGCGCCCCGCGGCGTTGTCACAGGTGAAACCCCCGACCACCACCAGCGAGGACGTAGACCGATGGCCCTGAAGCGACCGTCCTTCCTGCCGTCCCTGGACGACCTCGAACGCCAGGCGGAGGCGCGCTCGACGCAGCGCGGCCGTCCCGGCTCCCACTTCGATCACCCGACCGCGAAGAACGTCTTCATCGCCGTCCTGGTCCTCACGGTCCTCGCGCACCTAGTAGGCGGCATAGTCTTCGTCCTCTTCTTCTGACGGCACCCGCCGGCGCGAAAAGGGATGCCGCGGAGCGTGACGGCACGCCATGGTGAAGACATGCTGGCCGACCACTTCCCGCTACTCGGACTACGGCTGACGACGCCGCGCCTTGAGTTGCGGCTGCCGTCTTCCGAGGAACTCGCCGCTTTGGCCGATGTCGCGGCGGAAGGAATCCATTCCCCCGACACGATGCCGTTCATCGTGCCGTGGACGGACCGTCCGCCCGCCGAAGTGGCCCGAGGCGTCGTCCAGCACCATTGGTCGATGCTCGGGCAGTGGGCACCGGAGGACTGGCAACTCAACCTCAGCGTGTTCCATGCCGGCGAAATCGTCGGGCAGCAGACGCTGAGAGGCCGCGACCTGGCCGTCCTCCGCCAGGTGGGCACCGGTTCATGGCTTGGACGGCGCCACCACGGAAAGGGCATCGGCACCGAAATGCGGGCCGCTGTCCTGCACCTGGCATTCACCGGACTCGGCGCCGAGGAGGCCGTTTCCAGCGCGTTCGCGGACAGCCATGCCTCGCGCGCGGTATCCCGCAAGCTCGGCTATCAGGACAACGGGACCGCGCGCCAGGTCGTCCGAGGCGCCATGACCACCGAACACCGGATGCGACTCACCCGAGCGGCCTGGGAACGGCACGCGACCACGCCCGTCACTATCGAAGGGCTCGTCGCGTGCCGACCCATGTTCGGAGCCCCCGCCTGATTGTCGGGGCGCGGTTATGGGTGCGCGGCTTTGGACGGAGTCGTGGGGTTGGGAG